>JAPOKK010000334.1 GCA_029977665.1 Pseudomonadota bacterium
CCTGCACGGTGCGGGCGAGTTCGACGAGGCGGTCAGGACGACACTGCTCGACGCTGCCCGCGACGCGCTGTCCGAGCTCGACAAGCCGCCATGAGCGAGAGTCTCGAACACCTGCGCCGGCAACTCGGCGCTGCCGCCAAGCTCGGCACCGTGGTGCGCACGATGAAGGCGATGGCAGCAGCCAATATCGGCCATTTCGAGGAGGCCGTCGCGAGCCTCGCACACTATCGCAGGACACTCGACCGTGGACTCGGCGCCTGCCTGCGCGAGCTGCACCGGGCTGCCGATGCGCCGGTCAAGGTCAGCAGCCATGGCAGTCGGCCAATCGGCATACTCGCCTTCGGTTCGGACCAGGGACTGGTCGGCGATTTCAACGAAGCGCTCGCCGCCCATGTCGCACGCGTCTGCGGCGCGGCCGGAGACGACGCGAGCCGCGTGTGGGTGGTCGGCGAACGTCTCGCCCATGCCCTCGCCGCGCGCGGCTACCACATCGCGAGCTGCCGCTCCTGCCCCTGGGGTATCGAGGCGGTCAGCGCCTTGGTCGGCGACCTGCTCGCCGACATCGAGGCCGCCCGTGCCGAGCATCGCGTGGAGGTCGTTCACGTCTGCGCCAACGAACCGGGCGGCGCCGGGGGACGTCGCCCGGGCGTGCGACGCCTGCTGCCCCTGGACCAGGCCTGGCGCGACGGCCACCTGGCGGCCCAGTGGCCGAGCGAGCGCCTGCCGGAGACGCTCGGCGGCGCCGCTGCGGCCTTGCCAGGGTTGCTGCGCCAGCACCTGTTCGTGGAGCTGTACACCGCCTGCGCGCACTCGCTCGCGGCGGAGAACCTGAGCCGGCTGCTCGCCATGCAACGCGCAGAACGCAACATCGACGAACTCGTGGGCGACCTCGGCCGGCGCTATCACCGTGAACGCCAGGGCGCCATCGACGACGAACTGTTCGACGTGGTCGCCGGCTTCGAAGCCATCAACGCGGGCACGCCACCGTCAGCACCCTGACGCGCTCCCGGCGGCTCGCGGGCAGGTGCGAGATGCGACACCGGTGGCCGAAGCGTGATGCCGCGCGCGGCGCGGTGCGGCCGGCCTATACTTGCAGCGAACCACCCCGCCGGAGCACAGGTCCATGACTTCCAAGCGCCTTCCCGCCAGTCCTGCGCTGGCCCTTGCACCGACCCTGGCGCTGACCCTGGCACTGACCCTGAGCCTCGCGCTGCAGGCCCCGCCAGCGTCTGCCGCAGACGGCGTCGATCGCGCCGTGGACGGCGCCAAGGACACGGTCACCTCGCCGGGCAAGATCGTCGAGGGTATCGAACAGGACACGCGCGAGCACGGCGCCGTGGGTGTCGTGACCGGCAGCCTCAAGGGCGGCGCGCGCGCCGCCGGCCAGGCCGTCAAGGGCGCTGCCGACGTCGGCGTCGGCGTGGTCGAGGCGATTACCGAGCCGCTGCGCGACTGAGAGACTGCGCCACGGGATTTTCGCGAGGTTCCGCGGCCGGTACGTGAGCCCGCGCGTCACAACAGTGCGGTCGCGACCGTGAAGTAGAGCGTGATCGAGAGCAGGTCCTGGGTCACCGTCGCGAGCGGGCCACTGCCGATCGCCGGGTCCGTGCCGAGCCGGGCGATCAGCCACGGCAAGGTCATCGCGACGAGTGACGCGGCGGCCGTCGCCGCGGCGAGCGCGAGGGCAACCGTACCGACCAGGCCGGGCTGCCCCCACACCAGTACCGCGCCGGCGAAGAACAGCAACGGCAGCACCAACGCGATGGCGAGCCCGGTGACAAGTTCGACGAAGACCATGCGTCGGTAGTCGAAACCGAGCGAGAGCCCACGCACGATCAACGTCTCGGTCTGCATACCGACCGCGGCGGCAAGATAGATCACCCCGGGCAGGAACATCGCGAGTTCGATACTCGTCGCGAGCGAAGCCTCGAAACGCTCGACGATGAAGGCCGCGACGAGCGCGCCGAGCAGGCCCAGGGCGAGCCATGGCAGGCGTCGCCACAGGCGTCTGCCAAGCGGTTCGTCGTGGGCGCGCCGCGCGATCGTCTCGCGCCGCAACACGCCGCCGAGTCGCGCGATATCCTCGTTGTGTTCCCATAGCAGCACTTCGAGCAGCCGCGCCGGCGGCACGAAACCGACGAAATGGCCGTCATCGTCGAGCACCGCGAGCGTGCTCTCGCCGCGTTGCACCGCGTGCCAGGCGGCCCGCTCCTGGTCGATACCCGGCCCCACCACGGCCGGCTCGCGATTCATCAGCGATGCCGCGGTCATCCGCGCTGGCGCCGGCAGCAGGTCCTCGATGCGCACGATGCCGCGGAGTTGCCCGGCTTCGACGACGGCGAGATGCGCGGTGTGCTCAAAGCGCTCGAGTTCCAGGCGCGCGCGCATCGCCGCGGCGCTCTCGTCCGGCGCAACCACCGGCACGCGGTGACAGACATGTTCGGCGGCGGTCTCGAACTCGAGCTTGCCGAGCGGCGCGAGTTCGGCGCGGCTGGTCGACATCAAGGGCTCCCGCGGGGCGACATAACCGGCACACAGCATAGCGTGCCGCGCGCGCGATGCATGGCGCGGCGCGCGCCGCTTGTCACACACCGGGGCGCCCAGGGCCAAGCCGGCCGCGCACCTTCTCATCGCACCGTGACGAGTTGCACGGCCGGGGACCCGAGCGCGTCCGTCTCACGCTCGCCGCCGTCTTCGCTCAACGTCCGGCCGCGGCCCACGCCTGCAGTTCATCGATCGCGCGGTAGCCGCCACGGCCCTCCACGATGCCTTCGGTACGGGCATCGTGGATGCACATCACCGGACACAGCGGCGGGCATACCCCGCAGTTGATGCAGGTCGCCGGGTCGATGACGAAGCGGCCGAGGAAATCGTCCTCGACGCGGTGGATGGCGTCGACCTTGCCGGGACAGGCATGCTCGCAAGCGCCGCAACCGATGCAGGTCTGGTCGATGTAGAAATATCCCTGGCTCGCTTTCGCCATCGTCAAGACCTCAGCCGTCGAATCGCGTGGCCAGCGCACAGGAAGCGTTGAAGAACTCCTGCAGGCTCTGGTTGTAGCGGAAATACAGGTCGGCCTTGAGCGGATCGGCCGCGACGAGTTTCAGCGGGGTACCGAGGTGACTCAGGTAATTGAGCGTCTGCTCGAGCGCCGGACGGCCCGCCCCGGCCGCGATCGACTCGAGCATGGTGCGCCAGGTCGCGAGGCTGCCGGACAGCGCGAAATCCGCCGCGGCGGCCTCCTCGGCCGTGACCTCGCCGACCGCGGTCGCGGAGAACTCTTCGAATGTGATGCGAAAGTGCCGCGTCGCCCCAGCACCGTCGGCCTCGGTGACGGAAAACACCGCCGTGCAGTCGATGTAGCCGAGCTGTTCCTGGCGGGCGCGGTTCGCGTTCATCAGCCCGGCCAGTGCGTCGAAATACGCGAGCGACGGGAACGCCAGCGTGGCGGGCGTCTCGGCCAGCGCACTCATGCCGCAGCCCCCCACGGGAACTCGAGCGGAATCGTGCAGCGCGCGCGGCGATCGAAGCCGGCGCATTCGCAGCGCTGCAGGTACTCGTTGATGAACATCGTCCACACGTGGCCGATGCCCTCCATGCCCTGGTCGATGGATTTGAGGCCGCCGCCGAGCAGCACCGCGAGCGGCTCGATCAGCGCAGGCTCCGTGAATGCCGTGAGGATGACCTGTTCGCCGACGTCGCAGAACCGGTGCAACTCCTCGACCGCCGCTTCGGGCTGCGGATGGCCGGCGATGTAGGACTTGAGCTCCATCACGCCATAGGAGACGTGGCGTGCCTCGTCCTGCAGACAGCGGCGGAAGATCTCCTTGTCGACGTGGGTCTTGGCGATCATCTCGCCCGAGCGGAAGATGGACAGCACCAGGCCCTCGCCGAG
>JAPOKK010000158.1 GCA_029977665.1 Pseudomonadota bacterium
ACGAGCACGAGCACGAGCACGAGCACGAGCACGAGCACGAGCACGAGCACGAGCACGAGCACGAGCACGCCGCGATTCAAGAAGGCCTCGCCATGTTCGCCGTTGCCACGGTCGAGCGACGCTTCGCGCCCGGCGAAGCGGGCTCGGCCGCCTACGGGATCGACGATCAGGCACCGCGGATCCTCGTCACGCTACGGGACACGGATGCCACCGTGTTGGCGTGGCGGATCGGGACACGCACCCCGGACGGCTTCGGCCAGTACCTCCTCGACGAGCGGCGGCGTGAGGTCCTGGTGTTGCCGGCCTACCAGGTCGAACATCTCGAACGCCTGCTGCTGCCGCAGCCCTGAGCGTTACCGCGCCACCCGCTCACCGTTCAGCCACGATTCACCGCGACGGTCCTAAGCTCTCCACCAAGGGACGGCTGTCTGTCAGCCGCCCGGCAAGCATCCATCGTGGATGAGCAAGGAGACCGACATGAACAAGACGACCCGCAAGCTTTCCGCTCTCGCCGTGCTCGCTTGTGGCCTGCTGCTGGCTAGTGGCACCGCGAGCGCCCATGGGCGTGGCCATGGTGACCATCGCCACTACGACCGACATGGATATGGCCACGGACATGGCCATGGTTATCACCACATCGACCGCCACCGTCATGGCCGTGCATGGGGCCGGGGGCGCGACGGCGGCGTGCGGATCGTGGTTGATGCAGGCGGCTACGGGCCGCCGCCCGCCACGGTGATCGTGCGTGAACATTACGTCCCACCGCCGCGCACGGTCGTCGTGCGCGAGCACTATGCGCCCGCACCTGTCGCCGTCGCACCGCCACTCGGCTATCGCGCCGCGCACGGGGCCGGCTCGCCCAACTTTGGCAACGCCATCGGCGGCGCGCTCGGCGGCTTCGTCGGCGCGCAGGTCGGTGAGGGCTCCGGCCAGCTCGCCGCTACCGCCGCCGGCGCCGTGATGGGTTACGTACTCGGCGGCCGCATCGCCGACCCCTATCGCTGAGCCGTGACCCGCCCAGTCGGCGGTTTCGTGAACGGGTGCGCGTCGCCGCCGGCGGCGCGTACCCGCGCACCGGTGTATACCGCATAATCGCGGCCTGCCTGTTACGCGGAGTCCCGCATGATGAATCGTCTCGCCCTGGTTTCACTCGTCACCATCGTGCTCGGCGCGGCGGCGTCCGTCAGTTCGGCCCAGGCGCCGAGCGAAGAAGAGATGCGCCGCCTGATGGAACAGGCGCGCCAGATGCAGCAGAACATGCCGATGCCCGATCCGGCACAGCTCGAGCAGCTGCAGGCGCACGCCGCGCGCATGCAGGCCTGCCTGCAGAACGTCGACCAGGGTGCACTCGAACAAATGCAGCACGAAGGGGAAGCCGTCGCCCGCGAGATCCAGGCGCTGTGCGCCGGCGGCGAGCGCGATGCCGCGCAGGCGCGTGCCATCGAGTACGGTCGGCGTATGGCTGCTTCGCCGGAGGTCGCGGCTCTCGCCAAGTGTGGCGAGATGATGCGCGGGATGATGCCGTCGCTGGCCGGGATCATCGCCGACGGCGGCATGCCCGATAGCGCAACTCACGTGTGCGACGGACCGATGCAGCCGTGATCCGGTGCCGCCGGCCGCAAGTGCCGGCGGCACGGTGGCTCAAGTGCCGCCCTCGGTCCGGATGTGCAGCAGTGCGCCGCAGTGCTTGCAGTGCACGGCATCGTTATCGTGCCGCGAGAGTCCGCAGGCCGGGCACTCGAAGCGTACTTTTTCCGGGCGAAAAATCGTCTGGATGAGGCGCAGGAACAACGAAATGCCGAAGATCATGATGAGCACGGCGAGGATGCGGCCGCTGGTGCCGACCAGCGTGATGTCGCCGAAACCCGTCGTGGTCAGTGTCGTGATCGTGAAGTAGAGCGCATCGACGTACTCCTTGATGGCCGGGTTGCGGCCGATCTGCAGCACGTAGACGAAGGCGGTCATCACGAAAACGAAGATGAGCAGATTGACCACGCTGAAAATGATGTCTTCGTGCTGCCGTACGAAGCGCGACTGTTCGCGCAACTCGCGGATGACGTGGTATGAGCGCAGCAGGCGCAGGGCTCGGATCACGCGTAGGAACAGGAAGTTCTCGGTGAGGCTCGGCGCGAGCAACGAACAGATCACGACGAGGTCGGCGAGTCCGACCGGGTTGAACACGAAGCGCAGGCGCCCGCGGGCGATGTAGCAGCGCGCCGACCACTCGGCGAGGTAGATGATGCCGATGAGCTCCTCGATGATGTGCAGGTCGTCGACGTGATGCAGGAACGACGCAATGACGAAATAGAGGATACAGACGACATCGAATAGCAACAGGCCCCAGCGGAAGCGGCGCGCAGACGCGTCGTGACCGTGGTAGAGGTGGTCGATCCGTGCGAACAGCGGCGCGGCATGGCGACGGGGTTGCGCGATGTCTTCACTCACGACGGTGACATCAGCGCTTCGTTGCCGGCTGCCGCCGCGTGGTCATCGAGGACGGCGTTGCGTTCAAGCGAGATCCGGGTGAGTGGCGATGAAGTGCTTCAGGACCTGGGTGAGTTGCTCGACGCGAGCGACGTCGCCGTGGTCCGCCGCGTGCATGATGTCGTCGAGAATCATGCGCTTGAGCATACGTTCACCGTCCTCACTCTCGGTCAGGTAGGCGCCGAGCTCGGCGGCAATGATCGGCGGCACGTGTTCGTGCTCGGCAATCGCGTCGACTTCCTCGCTCGTCAGGTGAAGATACTCCATGCAATCGCGTAGAGAAATCATCGTCGGCCCCCGCATCGTCTGGAATGTTGCTGGATTGTGACAGATGGGAGGCCGGGGGCTGCTTGATCGGGGTCAGGCACGGCCGCCGGCCAGCGGCGGCCGTGCCGTGGTCTCAGGAACTTACCCGGGCGACGAAGGCGGTCAGCTCCTCGTTGAACGTCATCGGTTGCTCGAGCTGCAGGAAGTGCCCGACATCCTTGAAGATCTTGATCTCGGCGCCGGGGATGTGGTCGGCCAGGAACTGGTTGTGTTCGACGGTGGTCGCGCCGTCCTCCTCTCCGGCCAGGATCAGGGTCGGCTGGGTGATGTCCTTGAGACGGTCGGAGATGTTCCAGTTGAACACGCCGCCCGGGTCGGCCGCGCTGGTGAAGAAGACGCCTTCGGTGAAATTGCTCTCGACGCGGAAGCAGCCTTCCATGTAGGCGCCGATTTCCGGCCGTGTGGCCTTGGACCTGGTGGACACGGCGGCATCGAGCAGGCCGCTGAACATACCGCGCCAGTCGGTCTGCATCGCCTCGGCCATCTCCGGCGGCGCCGATGCCGCCATGTTGGTAGCGCTCGACAGGATCAGGTTGCCGACGACGCGCTCCGGGAAGTCGAGGCTGGTCTGCATCGCGACCATGCCGCCGATCGAATTGCCGACGAGGATCGCGCGGTCGACGCCGGCGTCGTCGAGAATGGCGGCCACGTCGGCGGCCATCTCGGGAATGGCGTAACCGCCTTCCGGCTTGTCCGATTGGCCGTGTCCGCGGTGATCGACGGCGATGCAGCGGTGGCTGCGGGCGAAGTGCATGAGCTGGAACGTCCAGATGAAGCGATTGGTACTCCAGGGATGCAGGAAGACGATGGCGGGTCCGCTGCCGAAGCTTTCGTAGTAGACCTTGACGCCTTTGCGCGTGATGTGGGGCATGGTGGAACCTCTCCTCGGTTTCGGGTTGCGGCGCGGCGCGTCGCCGCGGCACCTCGATGATGTCGCTTTCACGGCGACAAATAAACCGCACGTGGCCACGGTGGCCGTGCGGGGCCGCCTGGTATTTGCAGGCAGCGGGATGCTCGCGCAAGCTGTGCGACAGGGTCGGGACGGAGTGTGGCGATGACGAGTACGGCGGTCACCATCGAGGGTATCAGCGCGGTCACCTTCTTCACCGCGGACATGGCGCGTGCCGTCGCTTTCTACGAGGCGCTCGGTTTCGAGACCCTCTACGGCGGCGCGACTGCGCCGTTCACGAGCTTTCGTGCGGGCAGCGGTTACATCAACGTGGCGCGTGGCCGCGTGCCCGCGACCCTGTGGGGGCGGGTCATCCTCTACGTCAGCGACGTCGACGCGATGCACGCGCGCGCGTTGGCGGCCGGTTTCAGTCCCGAGATGGCGCCGTCGGACGCCGCCTGGGGCGAGCGCTACTTCCATCTGCGCGACCCCGACGGCAACGAGCTCAGTTTTGCACGTCCGCTCACGTAAGCGCTTCGAGCCTGGCCGGGCACACGCGGCGCGACGCCTCGACGCGCTCGCGCCGGCGCGGGCGGGCGCCGCAAGGTTCGCCGGTTCGCGCTGTTTCGGGCGCGGGTGCGTCGACTCCGCCGCAGAATGTCCCTGCTGCCGGTACGTTTGAATTTCGCACGCCGCGCCGTAAACTGACGGGCCCCGCGGCACTCATGCCGCCAGCAGGCCGCGATGGCGGCGACTGCTCCGCCATGCACGACGAGACCGCAGCCCCCATGAACGATCCCGCGAACCCTCCGGAACAGGGCAGCACGATGCCGGTTTCGCGTCGTATCCGCGAGCGCATCCTCGATGCCGGCCAGCGCTTCCACGCCAACGACAACATCGCCGATTTCATCGCCGAGGGCGAACTCGAGCAGATGCTGGACGAAGTCGAGGCACGTATGCGCGATGTGCTCGAGAGCCTGGTCATCGACACCGAGAGCGATCACAACACGCAGGAGACCGCGCGCCGCGTCGCCAAGATGTTCCTGACCGAAGTGTTCCGCGGCCGTTACGCGCCGGCGCCGCCGGTCACCGAGTTCCCGAACGTCGAGCGGCTCAACGAGCTGATGATCGTGGGGCCGATCACGGTACGCAGCACCTGCAGTCACCACCTGTGCCCGATCATCGGTCGCCTGTGGGTCGGCCTGATGCCGAACGAGCATTCGAACCTGATCGGGTTGTCGAAGTACAACCGGCTGGCCGATTGGGTCATGAGCCGGCCGCAGATTCAGGAGGAGGCGATCATCCAGCTCGCCGACCTGCTGATGGGCAAGGTGAGCCCGGACGGGCTCGCCGTGGTGTTCGAAGCCGACCACTACTGCATGCACTGGCGCGGCGTGAAGGATACGGCGACGAAGATGGTCAACAGTGTCATGCGCGGCTCGTTCCTCAAGGATGCGGCCTTGCGCCGCGAGTTTCTCTCCCTCATCGATTTGAAGCGCTGATCATGCTCGTCCGACTTCTCTACGCGAGCCGACCGGCCGCGCCACTCAGCACCAGCGTCATCGACGCGATCCTCGCGCAGTCGTTGCAGGGCAACCCGGCACGCGGCATTACCGGGATCCTGGTCTACCACGACCGGCTGTTCATGCAGGTGCTCGAGGGTGGACGCGACGAGGTCTGCGAACTCTACAATGCCATCGTGCGCGACGATCGCCACGAGCAGGTGCGCCTGCTGAGCTATGCGGAGATCGACGAGCGCCGTTTCGGCGGCTGGACCATGGGCTACGTCAATGCCGCGCGCGTCAACCCGTCGTTGCTGCTCAAGTATGGCGAGAAGGCGGTGCTCGATCCGTTCGCCTGGCCGGCACGCGCTTCGCTGGCGCTGCTCGACGAACTCATCGCGACGGCCGCCGTGGTCAGCCGGAGCGGCTGAGCCGGTCGCGCCGCTGCGTGGCCCGCGCGCCGCGGTGCCGGTTCAGCGACGGAACAGGTAAAGCAGCAGGCTCGCGACGACGCTGACGATCAGCATCGAGGTCAACGGCACGAACACGCGCGTGCGGCCCGACTCGATGCGGATGTCGCCGGGCAGTCGCCCGAACCAGTTGAGCGTCCACGGCGCGTAGTGCAGCAGCAGGCCGAGGGCGAGCAACGCAATGCCGGCGGCGATCAGCACGCGTGCCATGGTGGCCGCCGCTACGCTCAGCCGCCCTCGATGGCCGGCAGGAAGCGCACGTCGCTGTGCGGGCGGACTTCCTCGAGGAACCAGTCCTGGTAGATTTCGCCGTCTACCGCGACCGCGGTGCCGCGGCTGAGGCGTTCGGCGATGCCGGGGAAGCGCTCGTCGAGCACGCGGACGAGGGCGCGCACGTCGCGCGCCTCGACCTCGTGATCGGTCTCGCCGTCGGCGAAAGCACGCGCTACCTCTAACGGCAGGACGACCTTCGCCACGGCGGGACCTCGGACGGCCTTACTTGCCGTCGATGACCGCGAGCAGGCGCGGCGGCGACAGCGGCAGGTCCGTGACGCGCTTGCCGATGGCGTGCGACACGGCGTTGGCCACCGCGGCGAGCGGCGGCACGATCGGCGTTTCGCCGACGCCGCGTACGCCGTAGGGATGCCCGGGGTTGGGCACCTCGACGACGACGGTGTCGATCATCGGCAGGTCAGACGCCACCGGCATGCGGTAATCGAGGAAGCCGGTGTTCTGCAGGCGCCCATCCTCGCCATAGACGTACTCCTCGTTGAGCGCCCAGCCGATGCCCTGCACGGCACCACCTTGCAGCTGGCCTTCGACGTAGCTCGGATGGATGGCCTTGCCGACGTCCTGGATGGCGGTGTAGCGCAGCACGGTGACGTAGCCGGTCTCCGGGTCGACCTCGACGTCGCAGATGTGCGTGCCGAAGCCCGGGCCCGCGCCGGTCGCGTTGATGTTGGCGCGTCCGCTGATGGCGCCGCCGGTCTTGTCGGCCTTGGCCGCAATGGCCGCGATGCTGAGCGGCTTGTGCTGGGTCGACTCGATGCACACGGCCTGGCCGTTCTCCCACTCGACCTGCTCGATGTCGACATCCCAGATCTTGGCCGCACGGCGTTTGAGGTCGTTGACCGCGTCCTGCGCCGCCTCGATCACCGCTTTGCCGGTCGCGAAGGTGACGCGCGAACCGCCGGTCAGCATCGAGAACGGCACCGACTCGGTGTCGGCGACGAGCGGCTTGATGCGGGCGACGTCGATGCCCAGCCCCTCGGCCGCCATCAGTGCCATCGACGCGCGCGAGCCGCCGATGTCCGGGTTTCCGGTGGCGACGATGACGGTACCGTCCTCGTTGACCATGACCTCGGCGCTCGACGTACCGCCGATGTTGAACCAGAAGCCGGAGGCGATGCCGCGGCCCTGGTTGGGGCCGAGCGGCGCGCTCCAGTGCGGGTGTGCCTTGGCCGCTTCCAGGGTCTCCTTGTAGCCGATGCGGTTGAACTTGACGCCGTAGGGCGCCTGCGTGCCTTCCACCGCGGCGTTCTTCATCCGCAGCTCGAGCGGGCACATGCCAAGCTCTTCGGCCAGAACATCGAGCGTGCATTCGACGCCGAAGGCGGCGACCGGCGCACCGGGTGCGCGGTAGGCGGCAGCCTTGGGCCGGTTGACGAGGACGTCCCAGCCGACGCAGGAGACGTTCTTGATGTCGTAAGGCGCGAAGCCCGTCATGCAGCCAAGGGCCACCGGCGAGCCGGGGTAGGCGCCGGCCTCGTAGACCAGTTCGAGTTCGCCGGCGACGATGGTGCCGTCCTTCTTCGCCCCGATCTTGGCCCGCGCGGTACCGCCCGAGGTCGGGCCGGTGGCGCGCAGGACTTCGTCGCGCGTCATGACCATCTTCACCGGGCGTCCGGCCTTCTTCGCCAGCATCACCGCGAGCGGTTCGAGGTAGACGACCGTCTTGCCGCCGAAGCCGCCGCCGATCTCGGCCGGGATCACCTTGACCTTGGAGGTTTCCATGCCGCAGATCTTGGCCGTGTAGGCACGCACCATGAACTGGCCCTGGCTCGAGCACCAGACGTTGGCGTTGCCATCGGCGGAAATGCTCGCGCAGCAGGCATGCGGCTCGATGTAGCCCTGGTGCACGGTCTGCGTGGAGAACTCGCGCTCGACGATGACGTCGGCATCGGCGAAGCCCGCGGCCGGGTCGCCGAGCTTGAACTCGGTGCGGCTGGCGACGTTGGACGGCTTTTCGGGCTTGGGTTCGACGCCTGCGGTGACGATGTGCTTGTGCAGTACCGGGGCGTTCTTCTTCATCGCCCGCGCAGCGGTCATGACCGGCTTGAGCACGTCGTACTCGACCTCGATCAGCTTGGCCGCCTTCTCGGCGATGTCCGGCGTAGTCGCGGCGACCGCCGCGACGGCGTGACCGTCGTAGTACACCTTGTCACGCGCGATGATGTTGTGCGCCATGTCGTAGTAGCTCACCACGACTTCGCCGACGGCCTTGTCGTTGATGTCGATCTCGGGGAAGTCTTTGCCCGTGATCACGGCTTTCACGCCATCGAGCTTGAGCGCCTTGTCGACGTTGATCTTCTTGATTTTGGCGTGCGCATGCGGGCTGCGCACGACGCGGCCATGAATCATGCCGTTGACGGTGAAGTCGGCGCCGAAGTTGGCGCGGCCGGTGACCTTGTCGACGCCGTCGGGGCGGATGGTGCGCTTGCCGATGTACTGGAACTCGCGCCCGCTGTAATCGATGATCTTGCCGATATCTTCTTCGTTACCCATGGCTCATGCTCCTCGCATTTCGGCCGCGGCGTTCATCACGGCCTTGATGATCTTGTCGTAACCGGTGCAGCGGCACAGGTTGCCGGCCAGCCAGTAGCGGGCCTCGGTTTCGGTGGGGTTGGGGTTGTGTTCGAGCAGTGCCTTGGCTGCGACGATGAAGCCCGGCGTGCACACGCCGCACTGCAGCGCGGCGTCCTCGAGGAAGTGCTTCTGCAGCGGGTGCAGCTCGTCGCCCTGGGCGACGCCCTCGATGGTCTCGATGGTGGCGCCCTCGGCTTCCACGCCGAGCACGAGGCAGGCGCACACGAGGCGCCCGTCGAGCATCACGCTGCAAGCGCCGCAGTCGCCGGACGCACAGCCTTCCTTGCTGCCGGTCAGGCCGAGTTCGTCGCGCAGGCAGTCGAGCAAGGTCTGCTGCGTCTCGCAAAGGAATTCGGCAGGGTCGCCGTTGATGGTGGTCGTGACGTGGTGTTTGGCCATCGTGCTTGCCTCATTCTCCGGTGGCGCGCGCGAGCGCGATGCGGGCGGCGCGCTGGGCGAGAACCCCGGCCACCTTGGTGCGGTACTCGACGGTGCCGCGCTTGTCGTCGATCGGCTTGCAGGCGTCGCGACACGCTGCCGCCATCGCTTCGAGCGCGTCGTCGTCGACCTTGGTGCCGACGAGGGCCTTGCCCGCCGCCTTGACCAATAGGGCCTTGGGCGCGACGGCGCCGAGGGCGACGCGCGCGTCGGTGCACACGCCCTTCGAGTCCAGCGCCAGGCTGACGCCGGCGCCGACCACGGCGATGTCCATCTCGGTGCGCGGAATGAGCCGCAGGTAGGCGTCGCCGGCACGCTTGGGGCGCTTGGGCAGGAAGAAGCTGACGACGAATTCGCCCGGCTTGAGCGTCGTCTTGCCCGGACCGCTGACGATATCTTCGACCTTGGCCTCACGCGTGCCCTTGGGGCCGGCGATGTGGCAGGGCGCGCCCGCGGCGATCAGCGCCGGCCCGCTGTCGGCCGCGGGCGGGCCCGTGCCCAGGGTGCCGCCCCGCGAGGCGCGGGCCCGGGGCTGC
>JAPOKK010000328.1 GCA_029977665.1 Pseudomonadota bacterium
GCCAGGACACCGGCATCGTCACGGTGTTCTGCAAAGTCGGCATGAAGGCGCAGTGGGCTGACGACATGCTGCTCGCCGACATGATCAACGAAGGTGTGCGGCGCGCTTACCTGCACCCGGACAACAAGCTGCGCGCCTCGATCCTGGCCGACCCGGCCGGTGCGCGCAGCAACACGCGCGACAACACGCCGGCGGTCATCCATACCGAACTCGTGGCCGGCAGCGGTCTCGATATCACCGTCGCGGCCAAGGGCGGCGGCTCGGAGAACAAGTCGAAGTTCGTCATGCTGAATCCCTCGGACAGCATCGTCGACTGGGTGCTGAAGACGGTACCGACGATGGGCGCCGGCTGGTGCCCGCCGGGCATGCTCGGCATTGGTATCGGTGGCACCGCGGAGAAGGCGGTGCTGCTGGCGAAGGAGTCGTTGATGGATCCCATCGACATGCCCGAGCTGATCGCGCGCGGCCCGTCGAATCGCCTCGAAGAACTGCGTATCGAACTCTACGAGAAGGTCAATGCGCTCGGCATAGGGGCCCAGGGACTGGGCGGCCTCACCACCGTGCTCGACGTCAAGATTCTCGATTACCCGACCCACGCGGCATCGAAACCCGTTGCGATGATCCCGAACTGCGCGGCGACGCGCCACGTCCATTTCCATCTCGATGGCTCAGGCGTCGCCCACCTGCCCGTGCCGAAACTCGAGGACTGGCCGCAAGTGACCTGGTCCGCCGGCGCCAGTGCGCGGCGTGTCAATCTCGACACGGTGACGGAGGAGGACGTGCGCAGCTGGAAGCCGGGTGAGACCTTGCTGCTGTCGGGGGCCATGCTCACGGGTCGCGATGCCGCTCACAAGCGTATCCAGGAGATCCTCGAGCGTGGCGAATCGTTGCCGCCCGGGGTCGACTTCAACAATCGGTTCATCTACTACGTCGGACCGGTCGACCCGGTGCGCGAGGAAGTCGTCGGTCCCGCCGGTCCGACGACGGCCACGCGCATGGACAAGTTCACCGAAATGATGCTCGCTCGCACCGGCTTGCTCGGCATGATTGGCAAGGCCGAGCGCGGCCCGGCCGCGGTCGAGGCCATCAAGCGCCATCGCGCGGTGTACCTGATGGCGGTGGGCGGTGCCGCCTACCTGGTCAGCAAGGCTATCCGCGAAGCGCGGGTCGTCGCGTTCGAGGACCTCGGCATGGAGGCGATCCACGAGTTCGTGGTCGAAGACATGCCGGTGACCGTGGCGGTAGACAGCGCCGGCACGTCGGTGCACCAGACCGGGCCGCGCGAGTGGCAGGCCCGCATCGGTAAGATTCCGGTCAAGCTCGAAACCTGATCGACGCCGCAGGGCAGTCTGCGCGGCCCGTGGCGGGCGGGCCGCGCAGCGCGCTCACGAGAGCAGCTGCAGGCCGCACTCGCGATGGGCGCCCGGCTTCGTCGGGTCGACGTAGTCTTCGTTGTCCTCGATGCCGTGCAGCGCGAGGTAGGCGGCGACGTCGCGCGAACTCCAGTGAAACGTCGGCGCCACGCGCAGCGTGTTGTGCGTACCGCGGGAAACCACGCCGAGCTCGCGACGAAAGCTCGACTGTTCGGCGCGTACGCCGGTGAACCAGACGTCGGGCTTGAGTTCGTTGAAAGCGCGCTCGAACGGCTCGAGCTTGGCGTCGCGGGTGAAGCGCATGAAATCGGCGTCGTCGACGTGCGGTATGCCGCCATCGATGGCCGCGCGGCGCGCGGATGTCACGCGCGGCGTGTAGCAGTGCAGATTGAGCTTCCAGCGTGCAAGCAGGGTTTCGACGTGGCGATAGGTCGCCGGCGTGTTGTAGCCGGTGTCGACCCAGATCACGGGGATGTCGGGCCTTGCGCGAGTGACGAGATGGATGAAGGCCGCGGCGCCGGGGCGGAAGTTCGTGCTCAACACGGGGTTGGTGGCGCGCTCCAGCGCCCACGCGACGATCGTGGCGGCGGTGGCGCCGTCCAGTTCGGCGTTCGCGCAGTCCAGGCTCGCGTCCAGCGTGAGCGGATTGGCGTGCAGGGCGGAACGGGCGAAACCCATGTATCGTCTCCCTCTGATTGGTGCAGCGGGAGCGATTTTGTCCGAGCTGGATTAGTATTAAAACTACTAAAAATTAATATTAATATTCGATATCGTAATTACTGGATCCCTAGCGGAACGCCGGCATGACCGCCTCGGCGAACAGTGCGAGATGCTCATCCATGCGCGCGACGGGATAGCCGGGTGGCACCGTCCAGGTGTAGTAGCGCTCGATGCCGGTCGTCTCGGCATAGTGGCCGATGCGATCGACGGCTTCCTGCGGACTCAGACAAAGCAGGATCCCGAGCTCACGCAGCTGCTCCGGGCGTTCGATGGCCGGGAACAGCGCCTGTCCGGCCTCGCCCAGCCAGCGGTTGTAGACCGCGATCTGGTAGAGCACGTGCGGCGCGATGGCGTCGAAAGTGCGTGCCGGGTCGCGTGAGACGATGAGCCAGAAGTGCCCGCCCGCAAGGCGCGGGTGGTCGTTGCCGAGCCGTGCGCACTCCTCGCGGTACAGCTGCGACTGGGCGCTCATGTCACCGGTGCCGATGTAGCCGTCGCCGAGCCGTGCGGCGCGCCGCGCCGCCACCGGCGCGAAGCCACCCACCCATAGCGGCGGCCGGGGGCGCTGTAGCGGCGGGGGCGTGAGCGTCACGCCATCGAGCCTGTAGTGGCGCCCGTGGTAGTCGACCGGACCGCCGTCCCACAGGCGCCGGATCACTTCCAGGCCTTCCTCGACCAGGCTCGCGCGCTCGCGCGGGGCGACGCCGAGCGCAGCGAACTCCTGCGGGCGGTAGCCGACCCCGACGCCGAGTTCGAAGCGACCACGGGAGAGGATGTCGATGGTCGCGGCATCTTCGGCCACGCGCACCGCGTGGTGCAGTGGCAGCAGCAGCACGCCGGTACCGATGCGGATGCGCCGGGTAGTCGCGGCCACGGCCGCGGCGAGCGGCAGGATCGACGGCGCGTGGCCGTCGTCGCAGAAATGATGCTCGGTCAGCCAGACATCGTCATAGCCGATGGTCTCGGCCCACGCGATCTGGCGCAGGTGCTCGGCGTACAGGTCGGCGTAATCGATACGCCACTCGGCGGGATTGCGGAACGCGTACCACAGACCGAAACGCAGCTTGGGAGTCGTCATCGCGGTGCCTCGTAGGGAGGAACGATGGGCATTCTAGCCTGGGCGTTGCTGACCGGCGCTGTGCCCATTACTCGCGGGCGGCGAGCGCGCCGGCGATGCCGCTCGAGGCGAGGTAGTCGGCGTCGACACCGAACGCGCCCATCAGTTCGTGCGCCGCGAGAACCTCGTGGGGCCTGCCGGCAGTGCGTACCCGGCCGCCGTCGAGCAGTATGAGGCGATCGCAGTAGCGCGCGGCGATCGCGAGGTCATGGAGCACCACGACGACGCCGCCGCCGCGCCCCGCGTGCTCGCGCAGCACCTTCATGATTTCGATCTGGTAGCGCGGGTCGAGGTTGGCGATGGGTTCGTCGGCGAGCAGCACCCGGTGTTCGCCGGCAAGCAGTCGCGCCATGTGGACCCGGGCCAGCTCGCCGCCCGAGAGTGTGTCGCCGCGGCGTGCAACGAGCGGCGCGAGGCCAGTGCGAGCGATGGCACGGTGGATGGCATCGCGGTCGGCCGCAGTGAGGCGGTCGAGGCTGCCGCCGTGGGGCAGGCGGCCGAGGGCGACGATGCTGGCGACGTCCAGCGGCCAGTGCAGTTCCGGCGCCTGCGCGTGGTAGCCGCAGTGGCGCGCGCGCTCGCCGGGCGGCAGCGTAGCGAGATGCTCTCCGCGGTACAGGACTTCGCCCGCGCTGGCAGGTTCGAGTCCGGCGAGTGTACGCAGCAAGGTCGTCTTGCCGGCGCCGTTGGGACCGATCAGGCCGAGGAACTCACCGCCAACGAGTACCGCGTCGACGTCTTCGAGTATCGCACGGCCGGCTCGAACGACACGTACGGCTCGAGCCTCGAGCAGCCGGGCGCCGGCTACGCGATGCTGCGTGCCGACGCGGTAGTCCCGTAGAGTCCCGGTCA
>JAPOKK010000086.1 GCA_029977665.1 Pseudomonadota bacterium
ACACCCGCTGGTGGCGCGGGCGCCGGTGAGGCGGCGCAGCAGGCCGCGACGGCCGAAGCGGCGGCCGAAGAAGAAGAGAAGTCGAGCGGCGAAAAGCTGTGGGACCTGTTCACCGGCGACCGCGATCTCAAGCCGGGTAACGAACGCCTGCGCCGCCTGAAGACGCAGTAGCAACGCCCCCCGCCCTCGTCGTCGCGCGCGCCCTGCGCGCGAGGTCGCCAGCGGCGACTATGTCATCCCCACAAACGACAACGCCCCGACATCGCAGGATGCCGGGGCGTTGGTACGCTGAACGGCGGCGCGTGGGGCGCCGTCGCTATCAGAGGTCGAAGTCGACCGTGTAGGACACGACGAACTTGACGCTGCCGTTCTGCAGGCCGATGTCGCCGGAATCGTCGAGGTCGGTGTGGCTGACGACGAAGCCGAAGCCACCCTTGGACAGCGACACGTTGTAGTCGACGTAGTCGAACGTGCCGTTGGCGAAGTTGAACGAGTCGACGAAGTCGCCGTCGTGGTAGCCGACGTGGAGACCGAGTTCGAGACAATCCTTGATTTCGAACGCGTAGTCAGCCGAGATGTAGTAGGTCGAACCGAAGCCGAGATCGTAGGCCTGGCCGGCGTTCGCAATACCGTCCGACTCGTCGGCTTCGGTGTGGGTC
The DNA here is from genome assembly GCA_029977665.1 of Pseudomonadota bacterium. GTDB lineage: Bacteria > Pseudomonadota > Gammaproteobacteria > JACKNG01. The sequence continues at coordinate 660 of JAPOKK010000086.1, forward strand.
AGCACGTAGGCGGTGACGCTGAAGCCCATGTAGCCGAGGCTGCCGTAGAGCTCACCGAAGTCGAAGTTTGCCTCTTCGTCGTAGTTGTAGAAGAGGAAACCGAAGTCGTAGCTGATGCCGTTGTACTCGCCCGCGTAGCCGATGTACCAGTCGTTCTCGTACGAGAAAGCGTCGCCCGACGAGTCGGTGCCGCTGGCGTACTCGACGTTCGACACCCAGGTACCGACGTAGATGCCGGACTCGTGCGCGTAATCGATACCGCCCGACACGGCCGGCTTGTTCTCCGACTGGGTCAGGCCGCGCCACAGGTAGTTGTTGGAAACCGATACGTTGGCCGTCCAGTCGCCTGCATGGGCCACGCTGGCCGTGCCGGCGAGCGCGAGCGCCGCGGTGGTCGTGATGAACTTGTTCATGGGTGATCTTCTCCTGATTGAGTGCTTCGAATGCTTCACGCGCGACGCCTCGGACCTCGCTGACGTATACCTTCGTACTGCAATCGAGGGGCCAGCTTTGAAGCGAAATCACCACGCGCTGTGGCGTCGGTGACGGCAAAAAACCGAACCACTGACAAATCAATCAGTTAAGAACAACCACCCTCACAGCCTTCGATCCAATTAGTGCCTATATCATTGATTTACGGCCACGTGCACAACGAACGCCCACGCGCCGTTTCGCCCCGCAACGAGGCATTGTTGCGAAAAAGAAACGAATTTTGCCCGAAAATGGTGCGCGCCAAAAAGGCGCACGGGGCGCGTCGCGGTGGCCGTTCGCGCACGCTCGAGGACAGCCCGCGCCGCGCGTCACGGCGCGGCACGTTCGCCTCACTCCGCACCCGGGCGGCGCGGCTGCGCGCTTCGTCATGGCCCCTTTACGGCGCGTTCGGGAGGCCGTCTCACGGCCCTGCGCCCTGCGCGCGCGCAGGCGGCGGCGCACCGTGCGCTTCGGCACGATGCGCCGTCGCGCAGCCGCCGTGCGTCAGCGCGCCAGGTGCGCCCGGATCGCGTCCATCTGCTCGCGGCGCGCGTGGCGCGCGGCGAGCGCCGCGTCGAGATCCACGCGCACGAAGCGCGTCGGCATATTGGGCTGCATCTGCGCGATCAGGTCCATATCGGCCGAGATCACCACGCCGATGGTGAAATAACCGCCGCCGGAGACGGCGTCACGGTGGAGCACGATAGGCTCGAGCCCGCCCGGGATCTGGATACAGCCGTAGGCGTACGGCGAGTCGGTGATGTTCGACGGATCCTCGCCGGCGCCGAACGGCGGGCGCCGCGGCACGAATTCCATCGGCCGCCCGCCGCGGAAGCGGTAGCCCATGCGATCCGCTTCCGGCGCGACCTTCCATTCGTCGGCATAGAAGTGTGCCGCGCTCTCCGGCGTCACGCGGTGATCGTAGATCCCCGGCACCACGCGCAGCTCGGCCGGGCTGCCCGGCAGGCGACGCAGCTTCTCGGGCAGCTTGCGGCCAGCCCGCGCGTCGCGCGCGCTTCCGAGCGCCAGGCGATCGCCGGCGGCGAGGGCGCGCCCCTCGTGCCCCCCCATGACACCGACCAGGTAGGTCGAACGGCTACCGAGCACGAGGGGCACGTCGATGCCACCGGAGATGGCGATGTAGACCCGCGCGCCGGCCGTCAGGTAGCCGAAGCGCAGCACCTGGCCGGCGCGCACCTCGAGCGCGGTCCAGCCGGGCTGCTCGACGTCGTCGACGAAGATCGGCAGCGTCGCGCCGGTCACGGCGACGAGCGCATCCCGCTCGAACGCGATCTCGGGCCCCATGAACGTGGCCTCGAGGCCGGCTGCCCCTTCCTCGTTGCCGACCAGCAGGTTGGCTGCGCGCAGGGCCATGCGATCCATCGCGCCGCTCTGCGGGATGCCCAGGTGGTAGTGCCCCGGCCGTCCGAGGTCCTGCACGGTGGTCGCGAGACCGGGCTTGCGTATTTCAATCATGGCCGAGCACCTCGATCAGTCGCGCGTTGTAGGCATCCATGTCGGCTTCGAACTCGGCGCGGTCGAAACGCACCGGGCGGATGCGCGGCTCGTAGCGATCGGCCTCGACCTCCGCCGCGATGGCATCGTAGGCGGTGCGATCGATGGGCGCGAACTTGACGATGTCGCCGGGCCTGAGCAGTACCATCTCCTCGCGCAGGTAAGAGACCTTGCCGGCCGGCTCGAAGATCGGCATCGGCGTGATGCCGAACATCTGGTAACCCCCGGCGCCGCGCACGGCGTAGATCGCGGTGAAGCAACCACCGTAGCCGATCGTGTGGCGCGGCGTGTCGGTGCGCGGGCGGACGTACTTGGGCGCTTCGATCTGGCGCTCGCGCTCGACCATCTGGTAGAGCCACGGCACGCCGCAGACGAACCCGACCATCGACACGAACCAGGGCGAGCCATGGTGCGCGGCAATGAAGTCGGCAACGCTGTCATAACCGTTGATGCGTGCACAGTACTCGAGGTCGGTCGCGTCCGGATCCTGGTGCCGCTCGCGGAAGCGCATCATCGTCTCGTGCGTCCACGGGTCTTCGTAGTAGACCGGGATCTCGATGATACGGGTGTCGAGCACGTGGTCGCCGCGCTCCGCCGCCTCGTCCAGCGCCCGCACCTCGCGCAAGAGTTCGTCGGGATGCATGCGGTCCGGGTCGAAGCGCATCTGGTAGGACGCGTTGCCCGGACAAATCTCGCTGACGCCCGGGAAATCCGCCGCGCGAATCGCGCTCGTCACGGCCAGGCTCTTGAAGAAGGCGTCGAAGGTCATCTCCTCGTCGCATTCGACGAACAGGTGCTCGTCGCCACCGAAGCTGAAACGGCTGCTCATGAAGCGGCTCCCGGCGTGCTGTTGGAAGGTTTGAAATGCTGCTCGAGCCACGGCTCGAGGAAGCGCGTATCGGTACGCCCCTGCCTGACGTCGGCATCGACGGCGAGCGCCCGGTGTAGCGGTACGGTGGTCGGCACGCCGCCCACCTCGAGGCCGTCGAGTGCGTGGCACAGCTTGTCCAGGCAGTCGGCGCGATCGGCGCCGTGGACGATCAGCTTGCCAAGCAGCGAATCGTAGAACGGCGGCACGGTGTACCCCTCGTAGAGCAGCGAATCGAAACGCACGTGGGCGCCCTGCGGCACGCTCAGCGTTTCGATCGTACCCGGGCCGGGCATGAAGTTGCGCGCCGGATCCTCGGCGTTGATGCGGCACTCAATGGCGTGGCCGTGGATGCGCACGTCGTCCTGCCCGAGCGCGAGCGGCTCGCCGCCCGCGACGCGGATCATCTGCTCGACGAGGTCGACGCCGGTGATCATCTCGGTCACCGGGTGCTCGACCTGGATGCGCGTGTTGACCTCGATGAAATAGAACTCACGGGTCGCCGCATCGTAGAGATACTCGACGGTGCCCGCGCCGCGGTAGCCGACCGAGGCGGCGAGCGCGACCGCGCTGTCACACAGGGCCTGGCGCACGGTCGGATCGAGTTCGAACGCCGGCGCCTCTTCCCACACCTTCTGGCGCCGGCGCTGCAACGAGCATTCGCGCTCGTAGCAGTGCACGAAACGCTCGCCGTCGCCGAGGATCTGTACCTCGACATGGCGCGCGCGCTCGATCACCTTCTCGACGTACAGGCCGCCGTCACCGAACGCCGCCCGAGCCTCGCCCGACGCCTGCGGGAAGAAGCGCGCGAACTCGTCGGCGTCGTGCGCGATACGGATGCCGCGCCCGCCGCCGCCGGCCGCCGCCTTGATCATGACGGGGAAACCAATCTCCGTGGCCAGCGCAGTAGCGCGCGCGACGTCGTCGATGCGTCCATCGCTACCGGGCACGACCGGCACCCCGGCCCTGGCCGCCACCTCGCGCGCGGCGACCTTGTCGCCGAGCAGGCGGATGGCGTCGCCCGAGGGTCCGATGAAGCGCATGCCGGCCGCGACCACGGCGTCGGCGAAATCCGCGTTCTCGGCGAGAAAGCCGTAGCCCGGATGCACCGCGTCACAGCCCGCCTCGCGCGCGGCGGCGACCATGCGTTCGACGTCGAGGTAGGACTTCGCCGCCGGCGGCGGCCCGACCTCGACGACCGCATCGGCGAGGTGCGCGGCGAGCGAATCGAGATCCGCCGCGCTCGCCGCCTGCACCGTGCGCAGCCCGAGCTTGCGACAGGCGTGGTTGATGCGCACCGCGATCTCGCCGCGGTTGGCGATGAAGACCGACGAAATGCTCACGGATCGATTTCGGCGATGAGCTGGCCGGCCATGATGGCGTCGCTGTCGTCGATGACGAAGCGGATCGCGCTGCCCGCGACCTCGGCCACCACTTCCTGGAAATTCTTCATCACTTCGACCAGGCCGATGACGTCACCGACGGCGACCGCGTCACCGTCTTCCTTGAACGGCGGGCTCTCGGGCGACGGCCGGCGGTAGAACGTACCCGGAAGGGGCGATACGACCTGCTGTGTACTCATCTGCTGCTCCTGCGTGGCTGCTAGTCGAAGTTCTGCTGGAACGGCCGCGGGCCGCCGCGGCCGGCCGCAACAGGGAGTTTACAACGATCGGCCGCGGCGACACTGCCCGCGGCCTTGACAGGCCGCCCGCGGCGGCGGCTTCATGCCAGCTGGCGCGGCCGCGCCGTGACACGACCCGACGGAGAGACGCATGCGATTCGGCCTCATGTACAGCTTCATCGTGCCACCCGGGCACGCCATGACACACCTCGACACCTTCCGCGAGATGGATGCGCTGCTGCCCCTCGCCGAAACCCTCGGCTTCGATGCCTTCCACACCACCGAACACCACTGCCAGGACAATGGCTGGGCGCCGAGCCCGCTGCTGGTACTCGCGCGCGCTGCCGGGCTGACCAGGCGCATGCGCCTGGTCACGAACGTACTGCTGCTGCCGCTCTACCAGCCGCTGCGCCTGGTCGAAGACGTCGCGACGCTCGACAACCTGTGCGCGGGACGTCTCACGCTCGGTGTCTCGCCCGGCTACGTGTCCGAGGAGTTCGCCGCCTACGAGGTACCGCACACCGAGCGCTTCGCGCGCAGCGAGGAGATGCTCGACATCCTCGAAGCTTCCTGGAAAGACGATGTGCTCGCGCACGAGGGCCGCTACTACCGGGTGCCGCCGACGCGCGTGGTGCCGCGGCCGGTGCAGGAACGTATCCCGCTGTGGTACGGCGTCTCCGGGCCGAAGCTGCTCGAACGCGCGGCAAGGCGTCGAAGCCCGGTGACGGCGTCGCCGCGCCACACCAATGCCGAACTCGCCGCGCATTACGCGCGCTACGACGCCGCCGCCGCACGCGTCGGCTTCGCCACGCGCGAACGCCCGATCATCCGTGAAGTCTTCGTCGCGCCGCCCCTGGCCGAGGCCGAGGCCCTGGCCGCACCGGCGATCGTGCACCTGTTCGGTCTCTACGGGCGCAAGTCCGCCGCCGGCGAACGCGAGCTGCGCAACGATCGCGGCGAGCTCGTGCGCGACGAGGCCGAGGTCGACTTCCGCACGTTCGCCTCGCGCTACATCGTCGGCGACCCGGCCATGGTGCGCGACGCGCTCGCGGAACTCGAGGCCGAGCTCGCGCCGAGCGAGGTCATCTGCCGCATGCAGTTGCCGGGCATTCCGACCGACAAGTTCGAGCAATCGCTGCGCCTGTTCGGCGACGAGGTCATCGCGCGGATGCGCTGAGTGTCCCCTACGCTGGCCCCGGGTGTATGATGCGCAACCCTTCATGCCGACGCCTGCGAGCGTGCACCGCGCCGATGTTCACGCCTTCCCGCCACGGCCTGCTCGTGCTCGCGTTCATCGTCGCCACCGGTCTCGCCGGTATGTCATCCCTACAGGCTGCGCAAGCGGCCGCGGGGACGCACGGCGATTGCCCGGACCCGGCGCCTGACCCGCTGGTCGCCGAGCGCCAGGTCGAGAGCCTGCGCCAGCGCACCGCGCAGATCGAATCACTGCTCGCCGGCGGCCCGCTCGAGTCGCCGCTGAGCGGGTTGTTCGCCGTCGATGTCAGGGCCGAAGCCGACGTCACCGCGCGGCGTGATGAACTCGCCGCGCTGCTCGAAAGCGGCGGTATGACACCATGTCCGGGCGCATCGGATGCGGCCAATGCCGCCGTCGTGGCCCTGACGCGGGCGCGCCTGGCCTTCCTCGAGCTGCCGACAGCGCGCCGCGCACTGCTCGGCGAACTGGTCGCGACGAGCCAGGCGCAGGACAGCGTCGCGCGCCAGATCGACGCCGCGCGGCGTGCCGCCGAGGACACCGGCGCCGCCGCCGGCGAGGCGCGCGCGGACGCCGAGGAACAGGCGCTCAGCGCGCAGTCCGCCGAAACTCGCGAACTCGCCGGGCTGCGTGCCATCGTCGAGAAGCGGCGCCAGGACCTCGCCGGCGAAGCGGCGCGCCGGCTCGCCGCCCTGCAGGCGCGCCTCGACAGCCACCAGACCACGGCCACGCGACTTTCCCAGCTCGCCGCGACGAGCAACGACGCGCGCGACATCGACATCGTGCTCGACGGTTACCGGAGCGTGACCGCAGAGTGGAGCCAACTGGCGCGCCAGGTCCTGACCCTCGACCACGACGCGGGCGCGTTCGACGACTACGATCTCGGCGTCCTTGGCGCCGACGAGCGCGCACGCCTCGAGCAGCAACCCGCATGGTCGGACTACCAGGCCGCACGGGAGCGCTACACGGCAGAGCTGCGCGAGCAGCGCGCGGCGCTCATGTTCAAGCAGCGCCAGCAGGCCGCGCTCCACTACGCGCTGCTCGGCCAGGCCGCGAGCCTGCGCGAACTGTTCATCACGCGCGCCGCGCACGAGTTCGACCGCGACATCACGCCGCTATCGAGTGCCTACGCCGAGGCGCTTCTGCTCGAACTCGCCATCGTGCCGTATCGCTGGACCACCACGGTTTCCGATTACCTCGGTGGCATCGGCCGCGAACTGCTGCGCGGCGATCTCGACGCGGCGCTCACGGTCGGCCACGAGGCCGGCATCCTGATGATGGTGCTGGTGGTGTTCGGTGTCTACGTGTTCCTCGCGCGCGGTGTCGATGCCTGGCTGCAGCGCGTGCAGCAGGACTGGCTACGGCGCGCGAGACTCGGTGGCAGCACGCGCGGTGCAGTGTGGTTGCGCCGCGTGCGCCCCTACACGCCCTGGCTGCTCGCGGCCGGCAGTGTACTGCTCGTCGATCACCTGCTCGCGGACAGCGCGTTCGGCTGGCTGCGCGCGCTGCTGCCACCCCTCTACTACTACATCGGCTACCGCGCCACGCTGACCTTGCTGCACGAACGCCTGCTGCGCTCGCGCCGCGCGCGCCGCGACACGGCACATCGCGAGACGGTCGCGCGCGTCGAGCGTGCCGGCCGCTTGCTTGCCCGCTACGTGCTGGGCGCCGTGCTGGTGCTCTACGTCATCCAGGCCGTGGTCGGCCGCCTGCTCGCCTACGAGCTGGTCCATGACGCGGCGATACTGCTCGGCCTGGTGCTGCTCGCCGTGCTCGTGTGGCGCGAGCGTGACGTAACGCGCGGTGTTGTCGAGCGGCTGCCGGCCGGTCGTCTGCGCAAACTGCTCGTTTCGCTCGACAGCGGGCGCCGCGCGATCGTATTCAATCTACCCGTCACGCTCGTCGTCACCGGCATACTTGCTACGGAGGGACTACGCGCTTGGATCGCCGACAGTGACTTCGCCAAGCGTCTCTCCGCTCAGTTGTTCCTGCGCCGGGCGCGTGCGCAACAGCGCGAACCCGCTCCCAGCGGAACGCTGACCAGCGACTACCTGGCATGGTTCGATCTCGAGCACGTACCGGACGAGGCCATACGCGTGGAGCCCGGCTCGGCCGACGCCGCTCGCGTACTCGGTGCGCTCGACAGCTGGGCGGCGCACGCAGAAAGCGAGAACTCGCTGGCGCTGTGTGGCCACACCGGTGTCGGCAAGACCTCGCTGCTCGAGCAAATCGGCGCCGGCGTGCAGGCGCGCGGCCTGCGCGTCATCCACGCGCGGCTCGCGGACAAGGTCGTCGCGCCGCCGGACTTCGCGCGCTGGCTGGGCGAGCATCTCGGCATCGACCTCGCCGGCGGCGTTCCCGCGCTGCTCGCGGCCGATGCCGACATGGCGCCCACGGTCGTGCTGATCGACGACCTGCACAACGTGTTCCTGCGCCGGCGGCATGGCTTCGAGGCTTTTCGCTTCCTCGCCACGCTGCTCAATGCAGACACCACGAACCTGTTCTGGTGCGCCACCTTCAATCTCTACCCGTGGCGCTACCTCGAGGACGTCTTCAGCAGCGAGCAGCCGTTTCGCGCCGTGCACGTGCTGCGGCCGTGGTCGGATGCGGACATAGAACAGCTGATCATGCGCCGACACGCGCGCACCGGTTACGAACTGCGCTTCGATCAGCTCATTCTCGCCACCGCCGACAGTCATGCCGTCGACGGCGACGATTTCATCGAGACACGCTTTTTTCAGCTCCTGTGGGAACAGTCACAGGGCGTACCGCGCACAGCGCTCGCACTGTGGCGCGAAGCGCTGGTCAGCGACGGCTCGCGCACGCTGCACGTGACGCTGCCCGACGTCACCGGCGAAAGCCGCATCGCCAGCCTGCCGAGCGAGGTGCTGTTCGCGCTCGCCGCCATCATGCGTCACGAATCGCTCACCAGCGGCGAGACCAGCAGTGTCAGCGGCCTGGCCCTGCCGAGTATCCGGCACGCGTTCGGACTGGCGCGCCAGCTCGGTCTGATCGAGCGCGGCAGTGACGGCCGCTACCGCGTGTGTGCGATAGCGCACGCGTCGCTGGCCCGGGCACTCGGCGCGAGGAACCTGATTTATGAATGAGCAGGACCTGAACCAGCTGCTCGACGTCGTCGCCCTGCTGCGCCCGGGCCAGCTCCTGCTCGTGCTCGCGGGCGTCGCCGTGCTCGCCATGGTGGCGCGTGTTCTGCGCCGCAGCGGCGAGCAGCTCGCACGACGCTTTCCGGCGCGCCGCCCGCTGGTTCTGCAGTCGACCAATCTGGCCGTCTTCCTCGTCTACGTGTTCGGTGGCACGGTGCTGTTCTTCGGCGTCCTGGCGCCGCCGCGCGAGTTGATGATCGCCGTCGCCGGCGGCCTCGCCGTGGCCGTCGGCCTGTCACTGAAGGACATCGTCGCATCGCTCGTGGCCGGCGTGATACTGCTCTTCGACCGGCCGTTCAATGTGGGCGATCGCATCAGCTTCGACGGCATCTACGGTGAGATCACAGCCATCGGCCTGCGCGCGGTGCGCCTGCAGACGCTCGACGACAACACGGTGACGATTCCGAACGCGAAGTTCATCACCGATGCCGTCGCGTCCGGCAATTTCGGCCAGCTGACGATGATGATCACGGTCGATTTCCACCTCGATCCACGGGCCGATCTCGCCCTGGCCCGGCGCGTCGCGCACGAAGCCGTCGTCACCAGCCGCTATGCGTTCGTCCGCCACCCCGTCACGACCGTGCTCGAGCAGCGCTTTTTCGACGACACGCTCGCCGTGCGCCTCACCGTCAAGGCCTACGTCATCGACGTCGTGTTCGAGAAGGCCTTCCAGAGCGATATCGTCGAACGGGTCAGCGAGGCGTTCGGCGAGTACGGCATCCCCTGGGCCGGGGGCGGCAACCGTCACGACGGCTGAGGGACCCCGGCCCGGGGGACTTGCCCGGGTGATCCACGCTGTAGGTATACTCAACGTGCGTGCGCCACGGCACTGCGCGCGACGCACCACGACTGTTCGTCGCACGAGCGCCGCTGAGCACAAGAACCCGGGGGAGCTCCGCGATGATCCGATTTCGACCTGCATTCGCTCTACTTGCCTGCGGCATGCTCGCGCTACCGGTGGCCGGCGTCGCGAACGACGCCGACTGCAGCGCGCGCGATGGCTACACCCCGATCTGCGGCTTCCAGCGCCCGGAGGACATCGAGGTACTGCCCGGCGATACCCTGCTGGTCAGCGAGTACGGCGGCCTGGCCGGTGCGCACACCGGCACGCTGTCGCTCTATGTGCCGACTGCAGGCACGCGGCGCGCGCTCTACCCGGGCCCGACGGCGCGCGACGGCGCGCCGGACTGGGGCGCGCCGGACTGTCCGGGCCCGCCCGGCGCCGAACTCGACCCGCACGGCATCCATCACGGTCCCAGCGGCGGCGAGAAGCGCGTGCTCGTGGTCAACCACCGCGGGCGCGAAGCGGTCGAGTTGTTCGAACTCATCGACGCCGCCGATGCCGCCAATACGCAGCTGGTGTGGCGTGGCTGCGTGCCGGCGCCGCCGGACGTGTGGATGAACGACGTCGTCGGCCTGCCCGGCGGCGGTTTCGCCGTCAGCCACATGGTCGCGCGCGGGACCGGCGGCGACGCCCTGTTTGCGGCGGAGCGCGCGCGCAACGACATCGGCTACGTGCTGACCTGGGACCCGCAAGCGGGCTGGCAGAAGCTCCCTGGCAGCGACGGCGCGCTGCCCAACGGCCTCGAGATCAGCGCCGATGCGCGCGTCATCTATATCAACGAATACTTCGGCGATCGCGTCGTCGCTCTCGAACGCGCCAGCGGTAAACGCCTGTGGCGCACCGCGGTCGATGCGCCGGACAATTCCAGCTGGGGCGCCGACGGCCGCCTGCTGGTTGCTTCCCACCACGCCGATCTCGACGCCGTACTGGCCTGCGACCACGAGCCCCTGACGCTGTGCACGCTGCCGTTCTCGATCGTCGCCATCGACCCCGCGAACGGCAACCGCGTGACGGTCGTCGAAGGCGGCGGCACGGGCGCGCCGATGGGCGCGGCCACGGTCGCCGCCGAACACGGCGGCAAGCTGTGGCTGGGCTCCTACGTCGGCGACCGCATGGCGACGACGACGCGGGGTACCGGCGTCACCGAGTAAGAGCGACACGGCACGGACCAAGGCATCCGGGGATATCCATGCACGGAACGCACCATGACAACCGTCACGGCTGACGACGCACGACTGACCGCCATTGCCCGTACGCTCACGGCGCTGGTCATCGTCACCGGTGCGCTGGTCCTCGCGGCGTGGCTGCTGGGTATCGACTCGCTGAAGTCGCTGCATGCCGGGTTCGCACTGATGCAGCCGAGCACGGCGCTGTGCTTCGTGCTCTGCGGGTGGGCGGCGCGCAGCCTGCCGGGACTCGGCCTGGCCGCCGCGGCGAATGCGACCGGGCGGCGGCGCGCGCTGAGCGCGGCGGTCAGCGTGCTGGCCGTCGCGAACCTCGCCTTCTACCTGCAACACGGTCTGCCGGCTCTCGGTTTGCTGGCCGAGTTCGCGCAGCCGCTGGGCATCATGTCCGGCGCGACGGCGTTCTGCTTCCTGCTCAGCGCCGCGAGCATCGCACTGCTGAGTTCGACGCGGCACGCGGCAGGCCACGTAGCACAATTGCTCTCCTCGGCCGTGCTCGCCATCGCCTACGTCGCCCTGTGCGGCTACCTGCTGGAGGTGCAGGCACTCTACGCGTTCGCACCATTCGCCAGCATGGCCCTGCACACCGCGTTGTCCTTCGGCCTGCTGGCCGCCGCCCTGCTCTACGCCGGACGCCATGCCGGCGGGCCGCGCGTCTTTACGGTCGAGACACCGTCTGCCCAGCTCGCCCGCTGGCTGCTGCTCGGCGTCGCACTGTGCGCACCACTGCTCGGATACCTGCGCCTCGCCGGACAACGCGCCGGCCTCTACCGTGCAGAGTTCGGCATCGCCCTGATGCTGCTTGCCCTCGTCGCCGTCACGGTCGTGCTGCTGTGGTGGGCCACGCGCAGGGCCAACCTCGCCGAACGCGAAATTCAGCGCCTGCAACGACTCTACGCGATGCTCTCGCAGACCAACCAGATGATCGTGCGCGAGCACACGCTCGAAGCCCTGCTCGCGAAGTCGTGCTCGGTCGCCGTCGAGTTCGGTGATTTCGACTATGCCTGGGTCGCATGGCGTGATTCGGAACACGGTGAGATCCGGCTCGTCGCCGATGCCGGCGATCGCGCCGCGGCAGGACCGCGTTTCGCCGCGTGGACCGGCCAGGATCCCGCGCCGGCCTGGTCCGACACTGCGATATTGACGGGCGAGCGCATGCTCACGGCGCGAGCGGACGCGACCACCGGCACGCTGCCCTGGTGGCCAGGTGCAGCCGCCGCGGGGCTCGCTACAGCGACATTGCCGCTGCGCCGCAACGGCACGGTCATTGGCGCCCTCAACCTCTATGCCGAGGCGCCCGACTTCTTCGCCGATTATGCGCGGCCGACGCTCGAAGAGGTGGCGCTCGATATCTCGTTCGCGCTCGACAACCTCGAACGCGAGGCGCGCCGCCACCGCGTCGAACAAGCCCTCGTCAGCGCCGAGGCGCGTTACCGTGACCTGGTCGAGCAGATCCCGGTCGGTGTGTACCTGCTCACGGCCGAGCATCGACGCACGTTCCGTTACGAGTTCGTCAGCCCCGTCTTTCGTCGCCTGCTGGGTCTGCCCGAGGGCGCTGCGGCGATAACCCCGCACATGGTCTCAGAGCGAATCCATCCTGCTGATCGCTTCGGTTTCCGCCGCGCCTGCGCCGCCGCGCGACGGTACGGACGTGCGCTCCACTGGGAAGGACGGACCCTGCGCGGCGAGCAAACGCGCTGGCTGCGCATCGAGAGCGTGCCTCGTCCCGGCGCCGGCGGCGCCCAGGTCTGGCATGGCGTCGTCAGCGACATCACCGAGCGGGTACAGATAGACAACGAGCGCGCACGTCTGCACACTCAGCTCCAGCAGGCGCAGAAAGTCGAAGCCCTGGGCCTGCTCGCCGGCGGCATCGCCCACGACTTCAACAACATCCTGAGCGTGATGCTCGGCTTCCTACAACTCGCCGTACGTCATCCCGCGGTGGCCGCGGACGCGACGCTGAGCGGCCAGCTCGGGGAAGTCGAACAGGCCGGTGAACGCGCCGCGTCGCTGGTGCGTAAGCTGCTCCTGTTCGGGCGCGGGCAGAACGAGGCAAGCGGTGCCGCCCACACCGATATCGCGACGACCATCGCCGAGACCCGCGACCTGCTCGAACTGTCGCTCCCGTCCAGTTGCAAGCTGATCACGCGCAGCGCCGCGGACCTGCCGCCGGTCGCCGTGAGCACCGTCGACCTCGGCCAGGTGTTGATGAACCTGCTGGCCAATGCGCGCGACGCCGGCGACGGTATCGGAACGATCACGCTGGAAGCGCGGCGCGCCCGTCTCGACACCACGCGCTGCCTGGCATGTCACCAGCCGTTCGCCGGTGAGTTCGTCGAGCTCAGCGTGTCCGACGAGGGCAGCGGCATCGAGCGCGACGTGCTCGACCAGCTGTTCCAACCCTTCTTCACGACCAAGGGGGTGGACAAGGGTACCGGCCTCGGTCTGTCGATCGTGCACGGGATCGTGCACGACGCGGGCGGCCATATCGTCGTTACGTCGAGCCCCGGCCGCGGCACGACGTTCTCCCTGCTACTACCCGCGGCAAGCGTCGACGCGACGCGACAAGAGCACGAAGCGAGCGTGCCGGATGCGTTTCCGCAGGGCGTCGCCGGCAGCCGCATCCTGGTCGTCGACGACGATGCTTCGATCCGCGCGCTGCTGCGCGAAGTGCTCGAAGCGAGTGCGTTCGTCGTCGATACCTGCGAGGACGGCGCGGCCGCGCTGGCCCGCTTCGAGGAAGCCGGTTCGGGCTACGCGGCCGTCGTCTCCGACCAGACCATGCCCGGGCTGACCGGCGATCTGCTGGCGCGCGAGCTGCTCGCCCGCCGGCCCGGACTGCCGGTGTTCCTGTGCACCGGTTTCAGCGATCGGGTCGACGAGGCGACCGCGCAGGCAATCGGCGTCCAAGCCCTGCTCACCAAGCCGCTGGACCTCGACGCCCTGGTGCGCGCGCTCGGCACGGCGATCGCCAGGGCTGTCGACGACGGCGAGCGACAGCCCTGAGGCCGCGACGCCAGGTCCCAGACGCCGGCCGCATCACTTTGACCAGTGGCCGCCCGCGCGCTAACCGCCGGCAAGTTGCGCGGCGATCGCGCGGCCGAGGTCGGCGGTGCCGGCCGTGCCGCCGATGTCACGTGTCAGCGGCGCGTGCTCGGGACCGGTCTCCAGGACGTCCTCGATCGCGGCGAGTACGGCGGCGCCGGCATCGTGCAGCCCGAGGTGTTCGAGCATCATCGCACCACACCAGATCTGCCCGATCGGATTGGCGATGCCCTGACCGGCGATGTCCGGCGCGGAGCCGTGCACGGGCTCGAAGAGGCTCGGGAAACGGCGCTCCGGATTGATGTTGGCCGACGGCGCAACGCCGATGGTGCCGGTACAGGCCGGCCCCAGGTCGGAGAGGATGTCGCCGAACAGGTTGCTCGCCACGACGACGTCGAACCAATCGGGGTGCAGCACGAAATTCGCCGTCAGGATATCGATGTGGTACTTGTCGACGCGCACGTCGGGATAGCCTGCCGCCATCGCCGCCACACGCTCGTCCCAGTAGGGCATGCTGACGAACAGGCCGTTCGATTTCGTCGCCGAGGTCAGGTGCCGCGCCGGACGCTTGCGCGCGAGCTCGAACGCATAGGCGAGAATGCGATCGACACCCTGGCGCGTCATCACGGTTTCCTGGATGACGACCTCGCGCTCGGTGCCCTCGAACATCCGCCCGCCCAGCGACGAGTATTCGCCCTCGGTGTTCTCGCGCACGACGACCATGTCGATGTCGCCGGGCCGGCGGTTGGCCAGCGGCGAGGCGATCCCGGGCATCAGCTTGCAGGGGCGCAGGTTCACGTACTGGTCGAAGCGGCGCCGGAACTGCATCAGCGACCCGTTGAGCGAGATGTGGTCGGGCACCAGCGCGGGCCAGCCGACCGCGCCGTAGAAGATCGCCTCGAACGACGAGAGCTCTTCGAACCAGTCGTCGGGCATCATCTTGCCGTGCTTGAGGTAGTAGTCGCAGCTCCAGTAGAAGTGCTGCCAGTCGAACTCGATGCCGAACC
>JAPOKK010000052.1 GCA_029977665.1 Pseudomonadota bacterium
CCGGCCCCGGCGAACAGACTGCGGATGTCGCGCTCGAGGGTCGTACGATGCTCCGGCCCGACGATGGTGCGCACGGCGTTGCCCTTCAGAGTTCCAGCCGGGCGAGTGAGGATGGTGTGCGCGCGCGGGTTCGCCTCGACGATATCGAGTTCCGCGTCGAGGATCATGATGCTAATGGAGCTGCGCGCAAAAATCGCCTGGAAACGCGCTTCGCTGGACTCCAGCGCGGCGGCCGCGTCGCGTTCCGCCGTCACGTTGCGGAATACGCCAAAGGCGGCCATGTCGCCGCCCTCGAAGCCTGCATGGAGGGTGCCATTGAGCTCGATGCGGGCCCCGTCGCCACCGACCAGGGTCAGCGCGAGCTGGCAGGAGGCCTGATTGTCGAGCACCTGGCGCAGCGCATCACGGTGCGTCGCGCGGCTATCCTCGGCGATGCACGCAGGTATCATGACGCCGCCGGCGATGTCCTCGCCGTTCAGCCCCAGGGCGCGCAGGCAGGCATGGTTGGCGAACAACAGCCGTCCCGTCGCATCGACGCTGTAGATCAATTCGCTACTCAGTTCGACAATGTCCCGGTAGCGTCGGCGACTGTGCTCGAGTTCGTCGCTGCGTTCTCGCAGCTCGTTGACCAGCAGGTTCAGTTCGTCGGTACGCAGGCGGACGCGCGCTTCGAGTTCGTCGTTGAGACGTTCGATGACGCTCGCGTGCCGCGTGAGATTGTCGACCAGCTCGGCGTTGGCCGCCTCGTGCGCGTACGCTTCGCGCACCAGCCGCCCCATGCGCAGGCCGACCACCACGAGCAGCGCGGAGAACAGGGCCAGCGCGGAGCCGAGCATGCGGTGCGCCGCGTCGTCGTGCAGCAGCATGACCGAGCTGAACGGAACCACGCTCGACAGGGCGACGCACAACACACCGCGCAGGTGGCTCGCGAAACCGGCCACGGCTCCCGCCACGAGCCCGAACAGGCAGGTCATCATCAGCATCTCGCCGAACGCCGTATGCGGCAGCGTCAGCGCACCGATAGACCAGGTCAGCCCGACCAGCACCAGCGGGTAGTCGAAGGTCAGCATGTTCGGCGTCTCGCCGTTCTCGAGCCGCCGCTTGTACTGGTGCACGGTGAGCAGCCGCAGCGCCACCGTCAGCGCGACGGCGCTCAGCCACAGGCCGGCGCTGAGCGGTGACAGGCTCGCGCGCAGGAGGTAGACGACACCGGCCGCGGCGAGCAGTGCGCCGCCGGCGGTCAGGCTGGTGGTCAGGCTGAGGTGTTCGAGATTGCGGCCGGAGGTGGCGGGCGTGGCGGCGGTGGCAGCAGTCATGCAGGCGGGGTCGTCACGGTTGCGTAGGGGCAGTATGCCGCAGGTTCGCGGCGAATCGGCAGCGCGCTCCGAAAATGACCTAACACAAAAATATTGAAATTACAGATTGGAGTGTAATACTTTAATGGCTGGCCTGCAGCGGGCCACCTGCTGATTTCGCACACGGGGAGCCGTATGGACCATCAGAGCCACAGCGCCGAACAGGCGCGTTTCGAGGCGATCATCGCCGCGGAGGAGAAGATCGAGCCGCGCGACTGGATGCCGGAGAAATATCGGCGCAACCTCGTGCGCCAGATTTCCCAGCACGCGCACTCCGAGGTTGTCGGCCAGCTGCCCGAGGGCAACTGGATCACGCGCGCGCCCACGCTCCGGCGCAAGGCGACCTTGCTGGCCAAGGTGCAGGACGAAGCCGGCCACGGGCTTTACCTCTACAGCGCCGCGGAGACGCTCGGTGTGTCGCGCGAGCAGATGGTCGACGACCTCCTCGACGGCCGCGCGAAGTACGCCAGCATCTTCAACTACCCCACATTGAGCTGGGCCGACGTCGGTGCCATCGGGTGGCTCGTCGATGGCGCTGCCATCGTCAACCAGATTTCCCTGTGCCGAACATCCTACGGTCCCTACGCGCGGGCCATGGTGCGGATCTGCAAGGAAGAGAGCTTCCATCAGCGCCAGGGCTACGAAATCATGCGGACGCTTGCTGCCGGCTCGGCCGCGCAGAAAGCCATGGCGCAGGATGCCCTCAACCGCTGGTGGTGGCCGACACTGATGATGTTCGGCCCCCACGATGCGGAGTCCGCGCACTCGCAGCAGTCTATGCAGTGGAAGATCAAGCGGCAGTCGAACGACGAGCTGCGCCAGAAGTTCGTTGACCAGACCGTCGAGCAGGCGCGTCATATCGGTCTCGAGATCCCCGATCCCGCGCTGCGCTGGAACGAAGAGCGCGGGCATTACGACTTCGGCGAAATCGACTGGGACGAGTTTCAGCGCGTGTTGAACGGTAACGGCCCCTGCAACCGCCAGCGCATCGGCGATCGTCGCGCAGCACACGAACAGGGTGCCTGGGTGCGCGAGGCGATGCTGGCCCATGCCGAGAAGCAGCGCCGTCGCGCTGCCGGCCGCGCCGCCTGAGTTCCGTCGAACGGAGAGCGATGATGAGCAAGCAACACCTGCCGCTGTGGGAAGTCTTCGTGCGCAGTCGCCGCGGTCTCGATCACAAGCACATCGGCAGCCTGCACGCGGCTGATGCCGAGCAGGCGCTCCTCGCCGCGCGCGACACCTATACCCGGCGCCAGGAAGGCGTGAGTATCTGGGTCGTGCGCTCGAGCGACATCCACGCCAGCCAGTTCGAGGACGAGGACGCGTTCTTCGAGCCCGCTGCCGACAAGGTCTATCGACACCCGACCTTCTACGACGTGCCCGAGGAGCTCAAGCTGTGAGCAGCGCGCACTTCCGCTACGTGCTGCGTCTCGGCGACAACGCCCTGGTACTCGGTCAGCGCCTGTCGGAGTGGTGTGGCCACAGTCCCTTCCTCGAGGAAGACATTGCCATGGCGAACACCGCGCTCGACCACATCGGGCGCGCGCGCATGCTGCTCAGCCACGCCGGTGCCATCGAGGGCGACGGGCGCGACGAGGACGCGCTGGCCTACCTGCGCGACGAGCGCGAGTTCGGCAATTTCCTCATCTGCGAGCTGCCCAATGGCGACTACGCGTTCACGCTCGTGCGCCAGTACCTGCTGGATGTCTACCATCAACTCCTGTTCGAGGCGCTGAGCGCTTCGGCCGACGAAGAACTCGCCGCGATCGCTGCCAAGGCGGTGAAGGAGGCGGCCTACCACCGACGGCGCAGCGGTGACTGGGTATTGCGTTTCGGCGACGGCACCGATGAAAGCCAGGCCCGCGCCCAGGCCGCGCTCGACGAGCTGTGGTCTTACACGGGCGAGTTGTTCACGCCCGATAGCGTCGACGAAGCGATGCAAGCGGCCGGGATCGGGCCCGACCTCGAGCAGCTCGGCGCGCGCTGGCGGGAGATCGTCGAGGCGCATCTCGCGGCGGCGACGCTGAGTGTGCCGCCGGCGGACTGGCAGGCTGACGGTGGGCGTGAGGGGCTGCATACCGAGCACATGGGGCGGCTGCTCGCCGAGATGCAGTTCGTGCAGCGCGCCTATCCGGGTCTGGACTGGTGAGCACTTCCGTCGCGCTCGACAAGGATGCGGTGCGGGCGCTGCTCGAGGACGTGCGTGACCCGGAGATCCCGATTCTCACCATCGCCGATCTCGGCGTGTTGCGCGATGTCTCGGTGGGCGATGACGGCAGCGTGACGGTCGTGATCACGCCCACTTACAGCGGTTGCCCGGCGATGCAGACGATCGCCGACGACATCCGCGCCGCGCTCGCGCGGGCACACTGCACGCAGGTTCGCATCGAGACTCGCCTCGCGCCCGCCTGGACTACCGACTGGCTGAGCGCGGCGGCGCGCGCGAAGCTGCTCGAAGTCGGCATCACGCCGCCGCTCGAGCCGACTTCCGACAAGCGCGTGCTCGGCGGGCACCCGCAAGGCGTGGCTTGTCCGCGCTGCCGCTCCCACGATACCGAACTCGTCAGCGAGTTCGGCTCCACCGCCTGCAAGGCGCTCTACCGCTGTCGCAGTTGTCTCGAACCTTTCGATTATTTCAAATGTCTGTGAACGAATTCTTCCAGCTACCCGTCGCGCAGGTGCGGCGTGTCACCGACGATGCCGTATGCGTGCGTTTCGACGTGCCCGATGACGTTGCCGAGCAGTTCCGCTTCCGCCAGGGGCAGTACCTCACGCTGCGCCGCGAGATCGATGGCGAGGAGGTGCGACGTTCCTATTCAATCTGCAGCGGTATCGACGACAACCGGCTGGAGATCGCAATCAAGGCGGTACCGGGTGGGCGCTTCTCGGGCTTCGCCAACGCCGCGCTCGCCGCCGGCGACGTGCTCGACGTGATGGCACCGGCCGGTAACTTCACCACGCCGCTCGACGCCGATGCCGAGCGCAACTACCTGTGCATTGCGGCCGGTAGCGGCATCACGCCGATCCTGTCGATCGTGAAGTCGATCCTGGCGACCGAGCCGCTGAGCCACGTGACCCTGCTCTACGGCAACCAGAGCGTCGCCAGCATCATGTTCCGCGAGGAACTCGACCGCCTCAAGAACCGTTACATGGCGCGCTTCCAGCTCATCCACGTGCTGAGCCGTGAGAATCGCGAGGTAGACATCCTCAACGGGCGTATCGACAACCGCAAGGGCGCCGCGCTGTGCCGCAACCTGCTCGACCTCTCCGCGGTCGACGAGTTCTTCCTGTGCGGACCGGAAGCGATGATCTCGGAAGTCTCACGCGGCCTGCGCGCGAGCGGCATCGACGAAGCGCGGATCCACTACGAGCTGTTCGGCGCGTCCGCCGACGATGCCGCGGAGGTGGTGAAACGTCACCACGCGCGCGCCGAGAAGTTCGCCGGCCGGACCGCGCAGGTGACGGTGCGGCTCGACGGGCGGGAGACGCGGCTCGAACTCGCCCCTGATGGCGAGAACGTGCTCGACGCCGCACTCGATGCCGGGCTCGATCTGCCCTACGCGTGCAAGGGCGGCGCCTGCGCGACGTGCAAGGCGCGGGTTACCGCGGGCGAGGTCGAGATGGACCTGTGCCACGCGCTCGACCAGGCGGAGATCGACGCCGGCTACGTGTTGACCTGCCAGGCCCACCCGGTCAGCGACGAGGTCACCATCGATTTCGACCGCGCGGTATAACGCGACGTGAGCGCCAGGTTGCGCGCGCGGCTCGACGCCATCCTTGCCGCCGAACCGCCGCGGGCCGGATCGCTCGTCGTCACCTTGTTCGGTGATGTCATCTCCCAGCATGGCGGCAGCGTGTGGTTGGGCGGGCTCGTCGAGGTGATGGCGCGCTTCGGGCTCAAGCCGGGCCAGGTGCGCACCGCCGTGTTCCGCCTCGCGCGCGATGGCTGGCTGGTTGCCATGCAGCGTGGCCGGCGCAGCTATTACCGCCTGACCGCTTCGGGGCAACGACGTTACGCGCGGGCCGCGGAGCGCATCTATGCGCCCGCGCATGCCGCCTGGGACGGCGAATGGACGCTGGTGATGCCCGCGGTGAGCGACACGACGGCGCGCGACGAACTGCGCCGCCGCCTCGGCTGGCTCGGCTTTGCGGCACTCGCGGGCGGCGTGCTCGCGCACCCGCGGCCGGATCGGGACGCGCTCGACGAGCTGCTCGCCGAGCTCGATGTCGCCTCGCGCGTACTGGTATGGCGGGCGCGGACGGTGTGTGACGCGGTCCTGCCGGAACTCGTCAGCGGCGCGTGGCAGCTCGACGACCTCGCCGCGCGCTTTGCCGCGTTCGCTGCACGTTTCCGGCCGTTCGAGCCCCTGCTGGCCGATGAGCCGCCAGCCGACGCCGACGCCTTCGTTCTGCGCTGCCTGCTGATCCACGAATACCGGCGCATCCTGCTGCGCACGGTCGACCTGCCGCCCGCGCTGCTGCCCGTCGACTGGACCGGGCATGACGCCATGGCCCTGGTCGCCACGCTGTATCGCCTCGTACACGCGCCGGCGGCCGCCTATGCCCGGCGCGTGCTGAGCAACGCCGACGGCGCCCTGCCGCCGCCCGACGCGACGTTCTATCGCCGTTTCGGTGGTCTGGATCGCTCCCTTGTCACTGGCGCTGCCGCCCGCGCGCCGGCGCGTTGCCCGGCCTGAGGCAAAGCCGATCGCGGCGCGCGATTCTTGCTAGCATGAACGTGGTGGGTGATCACCACACGACACACGAGGCACAACCACGATGGTCGCAGTTCAGACGCCCCTGCGCAGTTTCGACGAGTTGCCCGGCCCTCCCGGGCTGCCGCTGCTCGGCAACCTGCTCGAGCTTCGCTTCGAGAAGTTCCACCGCCAGCTCGAGCAGTGGGCCGACACCTATGGGCCGATCTACCGTCTGCGCATCGGTCCACGCCGCGTCCTGGTAATCTCCGACGCAGACGCCATCAAGCGCATGCACCGCGAGCGTCCCGACCTGTTCCGGCGCACGCGCGCGCTGCAGGCGTGCACCGACGAGATGCGTCTCAAGGGCGTGTTCTCATCGGAAGGTGAGGACTGGCGACGCCAACGCAAGATCGTCGCGATGGCCCTGAATACCGCGCACCTCAAGCCGTTCTACCCGAAGCTGCGCGTCATCACCGAGCGCCTCATGCGGCGCTGGCAGCGCGCGGCCGATAGCGCGGCCCCGGTCGACCTGTGCCGCGACCTGATGCGTTTCACCGTCGACGTCACGACCCAGCTCGCTTTCGGTATCGATTTCAACACGCTCGAGACCCAGGGTCCGGTGATCCAGCAGAATCTGGACAAGGTCTTCCCGGTGCTCAACTTCCGTGTCAACGCGCCTTTTCCATACTGGCGCTACCTGCGTCTGCCGCGCGATCGCGCGCTCGACCGCGCGCTCGGCGATCTCGAAGGGCAGGTCGACGAGATCATTGCCGACGTACGCCGGCGCATGGCCGCCGACCGCTCGCTCTACGAAGCCCCGACCAACTTCCTCGAAGCGATGATCGCGGCGCAGGAGGCGGAGGGCATCGGTTTCTCCGACGCCGATATCTTCGCCAACGTGTGCACACTGCTGCTCGCCGGCGAGGACACCACCGCCAATACCATCGCCTGGACGGTCAACTTCTTCATCGAACATCCCGAGCACTACGCCCGGGCACGCGCGGAAGTCGATGCGGTCATCGCGCCGGAGGCGTTGCCGGCGCGTATCGAGCAGACCGGTGAGATGCCGTTCATAGAGGCCTTCTACAGCGAAGCGATGCGCCTCAAACCGGTCGCGCCACTGAACGCGATGGAACCGCTCGAAGACGTCGACCTGTGTGGCTACCTGATC
The DNA here is from genome assembly GCA_029977665.1 of Pseudomonadota bacterium. Lineage (GTDB taxonomy): Bacteria > Pseudomonadota > Gammaproteobacteria > JACKNG01. Next base: position 7,224 of record JAPOKK010000052.1, read on the forward strand.
CCGCGCGGCACCGCGATCACCATGCTCAACCGCCGCATCGCCAACCAGGAAGCCCATTTCGGCCACGCGACGGACTTCGACCCCGAGCGCTGGCTGGCCCCCGCGGAGACGCGCGGCTGCCCGCACGACACGAGCACTTTCCTGCCGTTCGGTACCGGCCCGCGATTCTGTCCGGGGCGCAATCTCGCGCTGCTCCAGATCCGTACCGTGTTGGCGATGCTGTGCCGCAATTTCGACATCGGACTGGCCGATCCGACGCAGCGCGTCGAGGAGAAGCTCGCGTTCACCATGATGCCGACCAATCTCGTCGTCCGCATGCGCCGCCGCGAGCTCGCATCCGCCGAGGCATGAGACGCAACCGGGGAGGGCTGCGATGATGATACGTACGAAGCTGATGCTGACACTGGTGCTGTGCGCGTGCCACGCCGGCGCGTCAGCGGCGCCCTGCGAGGACGCCGCGGCCGCGGCGACGGCCGTCGAGGATTACCTGGTCGCGATGCAGGAACACCGCTTCGAGGACGCCTACGATGATGTCACGGCGAACATGACCGATGGCAAGTCGCGCGGAGAATGGGCGGCGCTGCAGAAACTCTTCTACGAGGGCGGCGAGGTCAACATCTTCGGCATCGACGTGCGCACGCCGCAGGTGCCCGAGGGGGCGGCCGACTGCCGTGCCCGCGCGATGGTGCCGAACGTGTTGAAGTCACGCGACAAGTTCAACAACCAGGGCCTGACCGAATTCGAGGTCTACACGGTCGTCGCGGCGGATGAAGGCTGGCGTATCGACGCCCAGCAGACGTTGTTCGACCAGGCCGAGGTCGACCGTTGGTTCCCCGGCGAGAAGATGCCCGAGTTCCGCGACCAGTACTGAGGCGCGTGGCCGGCGCTCAGGCGGCCGCGCCGAGGCCCGACAAGGCGGCGCGATGGTCGGGGAAGTGCGCGAGCATACCTTCGCAGTAAGCCTGGGCCTCCCTGGGATCGACCACCTGCAGCTTCTTTTTCGGCTTTTTCGGGCTGCGTGGGAAGCGCCCCATGCCGGCGAGAATGCAGTACCAGGAAGTGGGACTGTAGACCAGGCGTGAAGCCTGCGCGCGCAGCTCGGCGAGCAGGTCGCCACCCTTGTCCCACACTGCGAGGATGCGGGCGACGTCGGCCGGTACGTTGCTGTTCTCGCGGTTGGCGCGCCAGTACTCGGTGTCGTCGCGCGAATTCAGCTTGTAGTGCATGAAGATGTAGTTGCGCACGCCGTCGAAAATGGCATTGATCTTGTCGTTGACGTCGGCCCGGTAGCGGTCGCTGAAACCGCCCTGCTCGTAGCGCTGCATGAACGTCTCGACCGTGTCCTGAACGACCATCAGCGCGGTGGCCTCGAGCGGCTCCATGAAACCCTGCGAAAGACCGACGGCGAGGCAGTTGCGTTCCCAGCTGCGCGCGACACGCCCCACGCGCATCTTGAGATGGCGCGCTTCGATGTCAGCGTCGAGCAGGCCGAGATGTTCGCGCAGCTCGCGTTCGGCACCGTCCTCGTCGAGAAAGTCCGAGGAGTACACGTAGCCGTTGCCGAAGCGGTTGGTGAGCGGAATCTTCCAGACCCAGCCGGCCTCGAGCGCGGTCGAGACGGTCTCCGAGGGCAGCGTGTCGTCGTCGTGCGTGGTCGGCAGGGCGACTGCGCGGTCGTTGAACAGTACGTCCTTGTAGGAGTGAAACGGCACGCCGAGCGTCTTGCAGATGAGTACGCTGGCAAAGCCGGTGCAGTCGACGAAGAAATCGGCCTCGACCAGGCCGCTCGCTTCGGTCATCACGCCGGCGATGTCGCCGTTTTCGTGCTGGCGCACCTCGGTCACGGTATCGACGACGTGGCGGACACCGTGTTCGGTCGCGTAGTCCTTCAGCAGTTCGCCGATGAGCGATGCGTCGAAGTGGTAGGCGTAGTCGGTCGAGTAGCCGGTGGTGGCATCCGGCAGCGGCGCGCGTCGGCCGCGGGCGAGGTAATTCGACACGAAGAATGCGTCCGGATGGGCGTGGACGTCGAAGTTGCGGCTGCGCAGCGTCACGTTCTGGAAGAACGCGCGGATGGTGACGTCGTCGTCGTGCGAGAAGAACGGGTGGTAGTAGCTCTGGTAGCCCTTGCGCGTGGACCACTTGGGAAAGCGGATGCCGCACTTGTAGGTGGCGTTGCAGCGCGGCATCCATTCCGCCTCGCTGATGCCGAGGCGATCGAAGAAGCGGCGCATCTTCGGGGTCGAGCCTTCGCCCACGCCGATGATTCCGATGGCCTTGGATTCGAGCAGCGTAATCTCGATACCACGGCCGGCCCAGGCCTGGGCGAGGAGCGCGGCGGTCATCCAGCCGGCGGTGCCGCCGCCGACGATGAGAATGCGCTGCTTGATCGGGTCGTTCATGCTCGTTGCTGCTCCCGCGTACGCTGCCAGATGCCGGCCATCATTATAGTTCCGCGCCCGCTCGCCGTGTCGCTGCGCGGCGGCCGTTGGTGACGCGAGCGGCTCAAGCCGCCCTGGCGGTCGCGCAATGAACCCGTGGCCAAAAAAAAACCGCGGGGTAGTCTCCCACCCCGCGGTTGTCTGCTCGGGCTTCGTCGCGAACTAGGTGCCGAGGCGGCGCATGGCCGACTGCGTCATGTAGTTGTTGATGAAGTCCTCGGCCGAGCCGGAGCTGTCCCACTTCGACTCCCAGCCACCCTGGCAGGTCTGCGACTGGCAGAAGCGCGTGATGCGCTTGGACTGGATGTCGTTGGAGATGACCCAGTTCCAGCTCCACTCGAGGCGGCCGTCGGTGGCGCGCTTCTCGTGGCTGCCGTAATCCGGCACGCCGGCATCGCCGTGGCCGGTGTAGTACTGGCCGAAGCCTGGTTCGAAGGACTTCCAGATCTCGCCGCGGCGGTCGTAGGAAATCGCCTGCGGGTACTCGATGTTACGCGCATCGAAGTACACGCGGCGCTTGGACAGCGGCGCACGCGGGAAGCCGACCGGCTCGCCCTCGAGGACGATGACCTCGGGGATGAGCGACTTGCCGACGTTGTAGTAGGAGGTGCCCTTCGGACCACCGCAGGTCGGGTGCTCCCAGTTCTCCTGGTCCGGACGCCAGTTGTAGTGCATGGCGCCGAGCATCGGGCCGCGGTGGACGATCTTCCAGTTGCCCCAGGTGAGCATCGGATCGCCGGCTGCCCAGGCGTCGGAGAGGAACAGGTTGATACCGGCGACGAGCGGCTCGAAACGCTGGTTGGTCGGGAACCGGCGCACGCGCTTGAAGGCGGGCAGGTAGCCGAACAGTTCGGGGAACTTCGACTGGTCGTAGTACCACTCGTTCATGAACGCCGTGCCCTTGATGTCATTGGGCGCGGTGAACCAGACCGACTGGTGACGCAGCATGTGTTCCTTGCCCGGCAGGTAGGGCGCACCGCCGGCGGAGTCCGGGTGGACCAGGCCGATGGTCTGCTGCTGAGCCCACACGAAGTGGTACTCGTACTGGACCTCGCCTTCCTGGTCGAGGGCGTAGGTCGGAATGGCGAAGATGTCCTGATCGTGACGGCCCCAGGACAGCACCACGTTGGCCTGCACCTCTTCGGGCGTCTGCGGATCCGGGAACGGGTGACCGCCGATCCACGGCTTGCCGTCCTTGGTGTAGACGTTGCCGTCGGCACCGAACTCGGCCTGACCCCAGTTCTTGAGGGTGGCATCGAGATAGAAGGGCGGGAACATCTTCTCGATTTCGGTCTGCGTCGGCAGGATGAAGAACTCACGGCCGTCCTGCGTGACTTCCTGGTACAGGAAGGGATCGACGAGATCCTGCACGAGGTCGATGTTGTCCTTGTTGATCACGTCGCCGACTTTGACCTTGCCCTTGGTGTAGGCCTCGATGTCGGTAGTACCAAGCGGAGCGGGAGGCAAACTCCCGTGGCTCCTGAATGCGGTCGCCGGAAGCCTCGGATTCCTGACAACAGCGGCGTAAGGTAACCCAGCTCCAGGTCTGGTCCAAGTCCCTGAAACACGGCACGGTGTCCCGGTACAGGTTGAGTCCCCGTTCGAGGCCATGAGGTTCATGCGATCGCAGCGTATTGCGGCATCCTCATGTTGCATCGCAACGTAAACAGTCATGACCAGCGGCGGCCATGAATTGGCTTACCATGCCGAACCGAGCTTGCAGCCTGAGGGAGGCCGTGATGGTCACCGCGATCGTTCTCATCCAGACCCGCCACGGACACGCCAACGAGGTCGCCGAAGCACTGGCCGGGTTTCCGCAGGTCGCCGAGGTCTACTCCGTCGGCGGCACCTACGACGTCATCGCGATCGTGCGCGTGCGTCACAACGAGGACGTCGCGCAGATGGTCACCGAGCGCATGGTGAACGTCAGCGGTATCGAGCGCACCGAGACCCTGATCGCGTTCAAGGCCTACTCGCGCCACGATCTCGAGAACGTTTTCTCGCTCGGGCTCGACGACTGAGGCGGCGCCTGTGCGCCGGTGTCAGGCCGGCGGACAGCGGCGCAGGTCGAGGGTGAACGGCATATCCGGCGCCGGCGGTGCAGCGCGCAGCGGGCGCCGTCCGGGGCTGTGGCCGATGGTCTCGAAGCGGGCCAGGCGGCGCGATTCCGCGGCGCGTGCATTGACCGGGTAATTGTCATGGCTGCGCCCGCCCGGGTGCGAGACGTGGTAGCGGCAGCCACCCAGCGAGCGCTCGTTCCAGGTATCGACCAGGTCGAAGGTGAGTGGGTCGTGGGTGCCGATGGTCGGATGCATGCCGGACGGCGGATCCCAGGCCTTGAAGCGCACGCCGCCGACGTAGTTGCCGCGCACGCCGGTCGGCTGCAACGGCACCGGGTAGCCGTTGCAGGTGACCACGTAACGTGCCGGCACGAAACCGGTGACCTCGACCTGCAGCCGCTCGACCGAGGAATCGACGTAGCGCGCCGTGCCGCTGCCGGTCGATTCCTCGCCGAGCACGTGCCAGGGCTCGAGGGCGGTACGCAGCGTCAGCTCGATGCCGTCGTGCGCGATGGCGCCGAAGCGCGGGAAGCGGAACTCGAAGAAGGCCTCGTACCAGTCGCGTTCGAACGCGAAGCCGGCGCGGTTGAGATCGTCGATGACGTCGGCGAAATCGGACCACACGAACCATGGCAGCATGAAACGATCGTGCAGCTCGGTGCCCCAGCGCACGAGCTTGCGCTCGTAGGGACGTTCCCAGAATTGCGCGACCAGCGCGCGGATGAGCAGCATCTGGGTGAGGCTCATGCGCGCGTGGGGCGGCATCTCGAAACCGCGGAACTCGAGCAGGCCGCGGCGGCCGCTGGCGCTGTCCGGCGAGTAGAGCTTGTCGATGCAGAACTCGGCGCGGTGCGTGTTACCGGTCAGGTCGATGAGCTGGTTGCGCAGCACCCGGTCGACCAGCCAAGGTGCGACCTCGGCGGTGCCCGCGGGGATCTGCGCGAGCGCGATGTCGAGTTCGTGCAAGCGGTCGTCGCGGGCCTCGTCGGCGCGCGGCGCCTGGCTGGTCGGCCCGATGAACAGGCCCGAGAAGAGGTAGGACAGCGCGGGATGGTTCTGCCAGTAGCGCACCAGGCTCGCGAGCAGGTGCGGCCGGCGCAGCAGCGGCGAGTCGCTCGGCGTGGGCCCGCCCAGGGTCACGTGGTTGCCGCCACCGGTGCCGGTGTGGCGGCCGTCGAGCATGAACTTTTCGGTCGCCAGGCGGGATTCGCGCGCCATGGCGTAGAGTGTCGTGGTCGTCTCGACCATCTCGGCCCAGTCGTTGGCCGGGTGCACGTTGACCTCGATGACCCCCGGGTCGGGGGTGATCTGCAGCAGCTTCACGCGCGGATCGCGCGGCGGCTCGTAGCCCTCGATGACGACCGGCTGGCCGAGCGCCGCGGCCGTCGCCTCGACCGCGTGCACCAGCTCGACGTAGTCCTCGAGCCGTTCGAGCGGCGGCATGAACACGTGCAGCCGGCCGTCGCGGATCTCGGTGCACAGCGCCGTGCGCACCACCGCGGCATCGACTTCCGGCTCGGGCGTGGCCATTTCACCCGCATGCGGCTGGCGCGGCGCGTGTACGAACCAATGGCGCGGCAACAGTGGTTGTGCCGGGGCGAAGGGATCGACCGGCGGCGGCTTTTCCTCGCCGCGTTCGGGCGCCGCCGGCAATGCCGACAACGGCAGGCGCAGACCGAGCGGCGAGTCGCCCGGCAGCAGGAACAGGTGGCCGCGGCGCAGCGGCCACTCGCCGCTTTTCCAGCGCCCATCGTCGCCGCGTGCGAGCGGCAGCACGTAGCCGGCGGGACGGTAGAGCGCACCGTCGAACAGGCGCCGCAGCCGCTCACGCTCGAGTGGCTCGGCGAGCCGTGCGTCCGACGGGTCGACGTTGACCGGCAGCGTGCCTTCTTTCCACAGGTAGTAGTAAGTGTCCTCGAAAGCCGTGTGCACGAAGCGCGCGGCGACGCCCAGGCGTTCGCCGAGCTGGCGCGCGAAGGCCGCGTCGATGTCCTTGACCAGCGGTCGCGCGTCGCGCGCGAGGTTCGCCAGCAGCGCCGGATCCCCCCACAGGGTCTCGCCGTCGCTGCGCCAGAAGATGCCGAGCGCCCAGCGCGGCAGCGGCTCGCCGGGATACCACTTGCCGAGGCCGTGATGGACCAGCCCGCCCGGCGCGTAGTGCGCCTTCAGCTTGCCGAGCAGCACTTCGGCAGCGTGGCGCTTGTCGGGGCCGTCGGCGGCGATGGTCCACTGCGGGCTCTCGAAGTCGTCGATCGAAACGAACGTCGGTTCGCCGCCCATGGTCAGGCGCACGTCGCCGGCGTCGAGGCGCGCGTCGACTTCCCGGCCGAGCGCCTCGATGCGGGCCCATTGCGCGTCGCTGTAGGGCTTGGTGACGCGCGGATCCTCGTGGATGCGCGCGACGGTGTTGCTGTAGCTGAACGTCACCTCGCACGGCGAGGTCGCGCCCTCGATGGCGGCTGCGTGGGTGAAATGCGGGGTCGCCGCGAGCGGGATATGGCCTTCGGCGGCGAACAGGCCTGAGGTCGGATCGAGACCGACCCAGCCGGCGCCCGGCAGGTAGACCTCGGTCCAGGCGTGCAGGTCGCTGAAGTCGGCACTCGGCCCGGACGGCCCGTCGAGCGCCTTGACGTCCTCGACCAGCTGCACGAGGTAGCCCGAGACGAAACGGCTGGCGAGACCGAGATGCCGCAGGATCTGCACCAGCAGCCAGGCGCTATCGCGGCACGAACCGCGGCCGAGTTCGAGCGTCTTCTCGCAGCTCTGTACGCCGGGCTCGAGGCGCACGATGTAGTCGATGTCGCGCTCGAGCCGCTGGTTGAGAGCGACGAGGAAATCGATCGTCGGGGTCTCGGTGCGTGGCACCTCGGCGAGCCATGCCGCGAGGCGCGGGCCGTGGTCGTCGATCGCGAGGTAGGGGGCGAGGTCCTCGGCGAGTTCCGCATCGTAAGTGAACGGAAAAGCCTGGGCGTGGTCATCGAGGAAGAAATCGAACGGGTTGATCGCGACCATGTCCGCGATCACCTCGACGTCGATCTTCAGGTAGCGCGCCCGCTCCGGGAAGTCCAGCCGCGCAAGGTAGTTGTTGTAGGGATCCTGTTGCCAGTTGATGAAATGCCCGCCGGGCTCGATGTTGAGCGAGTAGGCCTGGATGCGCGTGCGCGTGTGCGGCGCGGGGCGCACGCGCAGGATGTGCGGAGCAAGTCCGACGAGGCGGTCGAAGCGGTACTCGGTGCTGTGCCTGACGGCGACCCGTATGCTCAAGGGGACTCTCCTCGCGGTTGCTTTTCGCTGACCGGCGGCGCAAGATTGATGCCAGTGGACATTGTATGAAATTCTCCTGGAAGAATTACGACCCGAAGGGCTTCTACGATGAGCTGATCAGCTCACCCGGCTACCCGCGCACGGCCGGTCGGACCGTCGCCCGCCACATCCGTTCCCTCACCCCGGAAGAAATCCGCGAGCGCCAGATGGCGGCCGAGATCGCGGTCAAGACCATGGGCATCACGTTCACGGTCTATTCCCAGGGCACTAATATCGATCGTGCCTGGCCCTACGACATCATCCCGCGCACCATTTCGGGGAAGGACTGGGACCGGGTGGAAGCCGGCCTGATCCAGCGCCTCACCGCGCTGAACCATTTCATCGACGACATCTACAACGATCAGAAGATCTTCCGCGACGGCATCGTGCCGCCGGAAATGATCCTCGAGTCGAGCAACTACCGCGAGGCCTGCGCGGGCATGAAGCCCAAGTTTGGTGCATGGGCGCACATCTGCGGTTCGGATCTGATCCGCGACCGCGACGGCACCTTCTACGTGCTCGAGGACAACCTGCGCGTACCGTCCGGCGTGTCCTACATGCTCGAAAACCGCAAGGTCACCAAGCGCGTGTTCCCGGAGCTGTTCGAAGAAGAGAACATGCGCCCGATCGGCGAGTACACCACGCACCTGTTCGATACCCTGGCCTCGCTGTCGCCGCGTAAGCTCGACTACCCCGAAGTCGTGGTGCTGACGCCGGGCATCTACAACTCGGCCTACTTCGAGCATTCCTATCTCGCTCAGCAGATGGGCGCGGAGCTCGTCGAAGGCAGTGACCTGTTCGTCGCCGACGACGACTGCGTGTACATGCGCACGATCTCGGGGCCGGCGCGGGTCGACGTCATCTATCGCCGCATCGACGATCTCTTCCTCGATCCGGAAGTGTTCGAACCCGAGTCGGCGCTCGGCGTACCGGGCCTGATGCGGGCGTGGCTGAAGGGCACGGTGGCGCTCGCCAACGCGCCCGGCGCCGGGGTCGCCGACGACAAGGCCGTCTACACCTACGTGCCGGACATCATCCGCTACTATCTCGACGAGGATCCGATCATCCCCAACGTCGAGACGTGGCGCTGCAGCGAGAAGGCCTCGCGCGACCACGTGCTCAAGAACCTCGACAAGCTGGTCGTCAAGCCGGCCAACGAATCCGGCGGTTACGGCATGCTGATCGGGCCGGCGGCGACGGAACGCGAGCGGCGCGCTTTTGCCAAGCGGATCCGCGCCAATCCGCGCAACTACGTCGCCCAGCCGCTGATTTCGCTGTCGACCTGCCCGACGGTATGCCCCAATGGCATCGAACCGCGGCACATCGACCTGCGCCCGTTCGTACTGCAGGGTGCGCGGCATTACGTGACGCCGGGCGGACTGACCCGCGTCGCGCTCGTCAAGGGTTCCTATGTCGTCAACTCTTCGCAGGGTGGCGGCAGCAAGGACACCTGGATCGTCGACTGATGCTCTCGCGCGTCGCCGAACGGATCTACTGGCTCGGGCGTTACCTCGAACGCATCGAGAACACCGCGCGCATGATCGGCGTGTACGGTAACGTGCTGCTCGACCTGCCGCGCCCGGCCAAGCTGGTGTGGGAATCCCTGCTCGCGACGACCGGCAGCAGCGAGCTTTTCGCCGAGCGTTATTCGCGCGCCGACGAGCGCAACGTGGTCAAGTTCTACCTTGCCGACAAGACCAACCCGGCGTCGATCCTGATGTCGGTGACGCAGGCACGCGAGAATGCGCGTACGGTGCGCGAGATCGTGCCGAGCAATACCTGGGAAGGCATCAACGATCTGCACCTGTACCTGCAGGAACATCTCGACGCCGGCCTCGCGCGGCGCGGTCGCGACGAGTTTCTCAACCACGTCATCAATGCCTGCCAGTTCATCATCGGCGGTCTCGACAGCACCATGAGCCGCGACGCGGCCTACCAGTTCCTGAGCGCGGGACGTTACCTCGAGCGCGCGGACATGACCTCGCGCATCGTCGATGTCGGTCTCGCCAACGTGTTCCCGTGGGTCTCGTGGATGCACGGTGGCGAGGTGCCGGACGGCAGCCAGAGTCCCTACGAGAGCGTGCTGTGGATGAGCGTGCTGCGTTCGCTGAGCGCGCTACAGATGTATCGCCGCCTGGTGCCCGAACGCGTGCGCGCCGACGAGGTGGTGACGTTTCTGCTCCAGGACCGCTACTTCCCGCGCGCCGTCGCGCATTGCATCCACGCAGTGCAGGAGAGCCTCGACGCGTTGCCCAACGACGAACTCGCCGTCGCCGCGGCACTGTCGGCGGTACGCCACGTGCGCGATGCGGATATCGACGCAATCCTGGCCCGCGAACGGCTGCACGAGTTCATCGACGGCCTGCAGGTCGATTTCGGCGCCGTCCACGACGCCATCGAACAAACCTGGTTCCTGCCGCGCCCCGGGCGCGAGTGAGCGGCTCGCCGCAGCGCTCGCCGGCAGTTCAGGAGATCGCGCCGGGATCCTGCTGCGGCAGCGGCTGGTCGTCGAGCGGGTGATCCCAGGCGTGTGCCCAGGCCGGGTGCGGCAGGGAGCGGAACGCTTCCTTGAGGCGCTGATCCCAGCTGCGCTTGAGCTCGCGCAGGTAGTCGCTGTCCTCGTCCAGCATGAGGCGATTCTTCAGCACGAGTGAGTCGCTGGCATAGGCGATGACTTCGATCGGCGGGCCGACCGTGACGTTCGAGCGCATGGTCGAGTCCATCGACACGAGACCGCACAGGACCGCCGTGTGCAACGCGGTTTCCGGCGCGATGATGCGATCGAGGATCGGCTTGCCGTACTTGCTCTCGCCGATCTGCAGGAAGGGCGTGGTGCGCGAGGTCGCGATGTGGTTGCCCTGCGGGTAGATCAGCACGACGTCGGCGGGCGAGCCGGCGATCTGGCCGCCGAAGATCACGCTCGCCTCGAACTCGCTGCCGCCGCCGGCTTTCTGCTGCTGCATCAGGCTGACCTGGCCGATGTAATCGGCGGCCTCGTCGAGCGACTTCATCGTCATCAACGACATCGGCATGCCCTGCGCGATATCGTGTTTGAGCTGGTTGACGATGGCCTGGCTGGTGGCGAGATTGCCTGCCGTGAGCAGGCAGAACTGGCGTTGCCCGTCGACTCCGAAGGTGTGCATCTTCGAGTAAGTGCTGATCTGATCGACGCCGGCGTTGGTGCGCGAGTCCGACACGAACACGAGACCGGCGTTGAGTTTGATCGCGAGGCAGTAGGTCATCGAGCAGAAACCGGACGAGAAGGCGGAAAGCAAGATTAGGCTGCCTCAGGAAGTGACGCAAGCGGTGTCGTGGCGACCGCGCCGGATGCTTGACGCTGGGCGCCGGGCGTGCTCGGCGCGCTCACTCGATGACACGATCGATGACAATGTCCACGTGGCTTTCCTGGCCTGGTTCGAAGTCGGCGCTGCGCCCTTCGAGATCCCCCGGCTGCGCGCGTGGCTCACCTGACGGCGACACGCGTGCGACGACGTAGACTGTCTCGAAATCGGCCAGCGAGGCGCCCGGCAGCATCGCCATGCCGGCGTCGAGCCGCGTCGTCAGCGGCAGTTCGTCGAGGCGGTGGCGTACCACGGCGAGCGGTGCGGGGGGACCGTCGACGGCACGCGCGAGCA
>JAPOKK010000058.1 GCA_029977665.1 Pseudomonadota bacterium
CGCAAGCCCGCCGACGAGGCGGGGGCGGCACCTGCGCAGCAGCAGGCCGAGCAGGCGGCGGCCGAGCAGCCCGCGCGCAAGGAACGCAAGCCGCGCCAGTCGAGCGAAGCAGCGACCGAGCCGGCCAGCCAGCCGACGCCGAAGCTGTCGAAGCGCATCAAGCAGACCTTCCGCTCGCTCGCCAAGCGCTTCGTCAAGTGAGCCCCGCGGCGCGGTAGCGCGCCGCGCCCTGCTCGCCGCCCGCCGTGGCGTTGACGGTGCGCCCCGTGCGCCGGCTATAGTAGCCCCGGACATCAACCCCGGAGGCCATCCATGTCCCTGCCCGAACGCGGCGCCCCCGCGCCCCCATTCACACTGCCCAACCAGGACGGTGAGACGCGCTCGCTGGAAGACCTGCGCGGTCGCCACGTCCTGCTCTGGTGGTATCCCAAGGCCGACACACCCGGCTGAACCGTCGAAGGCAAAGGGTTCCGTGATCGAATCCGAGACTTCGACGATCGGGACGTGGTCGTACTCGGCGTGAGTACCGATTCGTCCGCCGACAACCTCGCCTTCCGCGAGAAGTTCGGCTTCCCCTACGACCTGCTCAGCGACGTCGACGGGGCAATGTCCCGCGCCTACGGGGCGCTGGCCGAAGGTGCCACGCGGGCAAGTCGCGTGTCGGTGCTGGTCGGCCCCGACGGCAAGGTGCTGGCCTGCTGGTCCGAGGTAACACCGGCGAGCCATGCCGAGGACGTGCTGGCCGTGCTGCCGACGTCATCCTGAGGCCGGCGCGCGGCGCGCCGGTGCCTGCCGCACCACGCGCCGCGCACCGCGCCACTCCCCTTGACACCGCACCCGCGCTGCCTCCACTGGCAGCTCAGGATCCCCTGCGGCGCGCCGCTAAGACTGTCTGGCCGCGCATGTCGCGCGGTCTGACGTCGACGAGGGAGCAGCAGGTGGCGGAAGCAGCCGTGGCGATGGACGGCGCGGGACTCGCGCAGGAAGCGGTGTACGTATACGGCTCGGACCTGGCCGGTGCGCAACAGGGAGAATCGGCCAGCCTCGCGGTACACGCCTTCGGTGCGAGCCCGGCCCAGGTCAGCGGACCGAGCGGCCATGCCTACGCACTCCCCTGCGCCAACAGCGCCGGCGAGCCGTTCGCCGCCGACGTGCTCAAGAACTACGTGCAGACATTCGTCACTTATGCACGCGCGCACGAACGGACACCGTTCCATGTCAGCCGCCTGACCCGGGAAACGGGTCCCGGCGCGGACCCGCGCATGGCGGGATTGTTCGCCGGCGCACCGGCGAACTGCCAGTTGCCGGGCCTGTGGTCGGGCATACTCGACGCGCGTCAACCGACCCGCCTGCTGATCTTCGACCCCGGTGCACGACTGGCCGAGGCTGCCTGGCAGCAGCGCCTGCAGCGCTACCTCGCACTCAACCAGCCCCTGTGGGGCAGCGCATCGGTGGAACTTGTCAGTGTGGGCCTCGCGCGGACCCTGGTCGCCAACGACGCGGCGGCAAGAAAGCTCGGGCTCGGGCACCGCGTGATCGGTGCCAACGAGAAGGTATTCGGACGGCTCGCGACGGGCGTCGCCGAGCACAAGGCGATCTGGTACGCGACGCGATTGCTGTGCATTGTCGATTTCGACCAGACCGCGCAGCCGCAGCAGGTCCGCATGATGGGCGCCGCAACACGCAATGGCCTGCCCATCGACCAGCTCGACACCGCTGATTCGAACGAAACCCGCTGAGACCCCGCCCGGGTAGCGCGGACTCGATGCGCGCGCGCATCGAGGATCGCCCATCGGCGCAGCGGCACGTACCCACCTCACGGGCACGGGTGCCGGGCGGCGCGATGGCGCCGCGCACGTCTGCCGTGCCGCTGGCAGGTCTCCCCGCGCGCGTTCGCCGTCCAACCGGCCCCCCTTCCCCCGCCAGCGTCCCGGCCGGGCCGGCATCCGCATGCCCACACCCTCTCGGCACGCCGCCGCCACCATGCCCGTGCAGGCGCCCCGCCTGCGTCCAGCCACGCGCGTGTGCGGCCGTCTCGACACGCGGTGTACCGGCGCCGGCGGGAGCGGCCCGGACCGTGCATTTGCAGGCGACGGCCGGATTGCCTAACATTAACCCATTGTTTAGAAAGTTATTTTTTGAATACCCGGACAACGCCGGCCTTTTTTGCTGCAATGCACATGGCGGCGCCCGCAGCGCGCGGGGATGCCGTCGCGCCATCGCGGTGCGCGTCCGGGACGCCGCCGCGCGGCGTGATTACAACCGACGGGAAACCTAACTATGTGTGGAATCTGCGGCGAAATCCGGCATGACGGGCAGGCAGTAGACGTCGCCCGCATCGAGCGCATGAAGCAGGCCATGGCTGCGCGCGGCCCGGACGACAGCGGCACCTATGCCATCGACAACATCGCGCTCGGGCACCGGCGGCTGATGGTGATGGACCTGTCCGCGCACTCGCAGCAGCCCATGGTCGACCCGTCCCTTGGCCTCGCGCTGGTGTTCAACGGCGCGATCTACAACCACCCCGAACTGCGTGCCGAACTCACCACGCTCGGTTACCGCTTCCATTCCGAGGGCGATACCGAGGTCGTACTGAAGAGCTGGCACGCCTGGGGCGTCGAGTGCCTGCAACGTTTCAAGGGTATGTTCGCGTTCGCGCTGTGGGAGCGCGACACGGGCCGCACCGTGCTCGCGCGCGACCGTCTCGGTATCAAGCCGCTTTATTACGCAGCCGACACGCAGCGCTTCGCCTTCGCCTCGACCCTGCCGGCCCTCCTCGCCGCCGGCGGGGTGGATACCGGCATCGACCCGGTCGCACTCAACCACTACCTGAGCTTCCATGCCGTGGTGCCGGCACCGCGGACCATCCTCAACGGCGTGCGCAAGCTGCCGCCGGCGCATTACATGACCATCGACGCCAACGGTCGCATCGAAGAGAAGCGCTACTGGTCGCTGGAGTTCGCTCACGATCTCGCGCGCGACGAGGACGAATGGCGCGAAGGTCTGCTCGAACAACTGCGTGCCGCGGTACGCCGGCGCCTGGTTGCCGCGGTCGATGTCGGCGTGCTGCTCTCCGGCGGTGTCGATTCCAGCCTGCTCGTCGGGCTCATCGCAGAGGCCGGCGTGAGTCGTTTCCGCACCTACTCGGTCGGCTTCGAAGCGGTCGGCGAAGAACTCGGCGACGAGTTCAAGTACTCCGACATCGTCGCCGACGCCTTCTCCACCGAACACCACAAGATCCGTGTCTCCTCGCGCGAACTCCTGGCCGAGCTGCCGGCCGCGATCGCGGCCATGGCCGAGCCCATGGTCAGCCATGACTGCATCGGCTTCTACCTGCTCTCGCGCGAGGTCGCGCGCACCTGCAAGGCGGTGCAGAGCGGTCAGGGCGCCGACGAGGTCTTCGGCGGCTACCACTGGTACCCGCCAATGATCGGCTCGAGCAGCCCGCTGGAAACTTATCGCGAGGCGTTCTTCGACCGCGACTTCGCCGAGTACGGCCGGGTGGTCAACGCGGCGCTGGTCGAACGCGACTACGCGAGCGAGTTCGTGCTCGACGAATTCCGCCGCGAGGGCGCCGAGGACCCGGTCGACAAGGCCCTGCGCCTGGACACGACGGTGATGCTGGTCGACGACCCGGTCAAGCGCGTCGACAACATGACCATGGCCTGGGGCCTGGAAGCGCGCGTGCCGTTTCTCGACCACGAGCTGGTCGAGTACGCCGCGACCATGCCGGCGACGCTCAAGGTGCGCGGGGAAGGCAAGTACCTGCTCAAGGAGGCGGCGCGCGAGGTGATTCCATCGGAAGTCATCGACCGCCCCAAGGGCTATTTCCCCGTGCCGGCGCTGAAATACCTGCGCGGCGAAGTGCTCGACTACGTGCGCGACGGCCTGCTCGGTGACCGCGCGAGCGCGCGCGGCCTGTTCGACCGCGACTACGTGGCGCGCCTGCTCGACGAGCCGGAAGCGCACATCACGCGTCTCGGCGGCTCCAAGCTGTGGCAGCTCGGCCTGCTGGAAAACTGGCTACAGGCGCACGGGATCTGAGACCATGAGCACGAACCACCGCGAGGAGAAGCGTCATGCATGACCAGGTCTCACTGTACTGCGGCTGGGGACGCATCATCTTCGCCCAGACCTTCACCGATCCGGGCGAAATCGCGCGCGAGATGCTGCACGAGCGCCCGGGCCAGCGCGACATCGCCGCCTACGTGCTCAACCCGCAGGTCGTGCTGTCCTACGCGCCGCAGCAGCTGTTCCTCGATCCGTCCGACATGCTGCGCCTCGATCTCACCGATTTCGACGCCGGCGCCGGTGCGCCGGGTGCGGTCACCATCCGCCGCCTGCACCACGAAGCCGAGGCCGAAGCGCTCAACGATCTCTACATCAAGCGCGACATGGTGCCGTCGGACGCCAATTTCATCTGGCGACAGCGCGATTCGGCGCAGATCGTTTACCTCGTCGCCGTCGACGAACGCAGCGGCGTGGTGCTCGGCACGGTGACCGGCATCGACCACAAGGAAGTCTTCGACGACACCGAGAACGGCTCCAGCCTGTGGTGCCTGGCGGTCGACCCGGGCGCCATGGTGCCGGGCGTCGGCGAAGCGCTGGTACGTGCGCTGGCGAGCCACTTCAAGCAGGCCGGCCGCTCCTACATGGACCTCTCGGTGATTCACGACAACGCCCAGGCCAAGGCACTGTACGACAAGCTCGGCTTCGTCAACGTGCAGGTCTTCGCGCTCAAGACCAAGAACGCCTGGAACGAGAACCTGTTCATCGGCCCCGAGCCTGACGAGAAACTCAATCCCTACGCCCGCATCATCATCGACGAGGCGCGTACGCGCGGCATCGCCGTCGACGTACTCGACGAAGCGGAAGGCTATTTCCGCCTCTCGCTCGGCGGCAAGAGCATCGTCTGCCGCGAGTCGCTCAGTGAGCTGACCACGGCGATCGCGATGAGCCGCTGCCAGGACAAGTACGTCACGCACCGCTGGCTGAGCAAGGGCGGCCTGCGCACGCCGGCCTTCCAGCTCGCCGGCAGCGCCGAAGACAACCGCACTTTTCTCGCCGAGCAGGGCCAGGTGGTGGTCAAGCCCGCCATCGGCGAACAGGGCAAGGGCATCACGGTCGGCGTCGACAACGAAGCCGATCTCGAGCGTGCGATCGAACTGGCAGCGCATTTCAGCGAACGCGTGCTGCTCGAATCGTGTCACCCGGGGCAGGACCTGCGCGTGGTCGTGATCAACGGGCGCGTGGTCGCCGCCGCGGTACGCAAGCCGGCGCAGATCCGCGGTGACGGCAGCCACGATGCGCGCACCCTGATCGAGAAGCAGAGCCGCCGCCGTGCGGCCGCCACCGGCGGCGAGAGCAACATCCCCGTCGACGAGGAGACCGAGCGCTGCCTCGCCGCGCACGGCTACACGCTCGATTCGGTCATTCCCGAAGGCGAGCACGTCGAGGTGCGCAAGACCGCCAACCTGCATACCGGCGGCACCATCAACGACGTGACGTCGATTCTGCACCCGCGGCTGGTCGAAGCCTCGGTGCGCGCGGCGCGCCGCCTCGACATCCCGGTCGTCGGCCTCGACCTGATGGTGCGCGCCCCCGACCAGCCCGATTACGTCATCATCGAGGCCAACGAACGCGTGGGCCTCGCCAATCACGAGCCGCAGCCGACGGCGGAGCGCTTCATCGACCTGCTCTTCCCGTTGTCGCTGAAGAGTCATCATCGCGACGCCGTCTACGCGCGCAACGAGCACCCGGCCGCGGTACAGGGCGAGGGCCGCCGGGCTTTGTAGGGCCGCCGGGCACGCGCGCAAGACCACGCCGCGCTTGCCCTGCCCGCGCGCCGCAGGCACGCGTCACGCGGGATACATAGACGCCCGCCAGTCACGCCGTCCAGGCAAACGAATTCATCACAGGTTCCGCCATGATCGACAGCGACCGCATCATCAAGACCCTCCTCGAACTGCTCGCGATCCCGAGTCCGTGCGGCTTCACCGACGAGGTCGTGCACTACGTCGGCAACGTGCTCGACGACATCGGCATCGACTACGACCTGACGCGGCGCGGCACCATCCGCGCGCGCCTGCGCGGACGCGCCGGTGGCCCGGCGCGCGCGATCGTGACGCACGTCGACACGATCGGCGCGATGGTGCGTTACATCCGCGACGACGGCCGCCTGCTGGTCGCCCCGATCGGCCACTGGTCGAGCCGTTTCGCCGAGGGCGCGCGGGTCACCCTGTTCAGCGAGCGCGGTGCCTACCGTGGCTGCCTGTTGCCGACGCTGGACTGGGGCGTGTCGCGCGACCAGGGCGTGGAGCGCATACCGCTCGACTGGGATCACGTCGAACTGCGGCTGGAGGAAGCGGTCTTCAACGCCGAGGACGTGCGCCGCCTGGGCATCGAGATCGGCGACTTCATCGCCCTCGACAGCCAGCCGGACGTGCTCGAGAACGGCTACATCGTCGGCCGCAGCCTCGACAACAAGGCCGGCACCGCCGCGGTGCTCGAGTTCCTGCGCCATGTCGTCGCCGACGACATCGACGTCACCCACGACACCTACGTGCTGTTCACCGTCACCGAGACCACCGGCGGCGGCATGGGCAACGCCATCCTGCCCGAGGTCTCCGAACTGCTGACGGTCGACTTCGAATCGGTCAAGCCGACGGAGAAAAGCCCGTTCAAGCGAGTCACGCTGGCCAGCGGCGACGCCAGCGGCCCCTACGATTACCATCTCACCGAACACCTGCACCAGCTCGCGGTGGCCGGCGACATCCCGCTGCAGCAGAAATACCTGCAGGCCTTCCACAGTGATGCCGCCGCCGCGCTGGTCGCCGGCCACGACGTACGCACGGCGGTCATCGCCTACGCCGGCGATGCCTCGCACAGCGTCGAGCGCACGCACATCGAAAGCCTGACCAACGTGGTGCGCATGCTCGAAGCCTACGCGGTCAGCGAACCGACCTTCGCGCGCGACGCCGAGCTGACTACCGTCGAGCGTTTCTCCCACCAGATCGACACGCGCGCGCTGCCCCGCCACCGTACCGAGGTGCCCGATCCGGCCACCGTCCTCGACCAGCGCAGCACACGCGGCGGCGAGGACTGAGCGCCATGCCACACGCCCTGCCCGCAATCGATACCGCCTACCTGCGCGAGCGCCTGCTCGAGATGCTCGCGATCCCGAGCCCGACCGGCTTCACCAACGAGCTCTCGCGCTACGTCTGCGCCGAACTCGACCGCCTCGGCGTCGCCTACGAACTCACCCGCCGCGGCACCATCATCGCGCGCATCGAAGGCGTCGAGCGCAAGGTCTCGCGCGCCGCGGTCAACCACATCGACACCATCGGCGCGGTCGTTGGCGAGCTCAAGCCGAACGGCCGCCTCGGCCTGATGCCGGTCGGCACCTGGTCGAGCCGCTTCGCCGAGGGCGGGCGCGTGACGGTGTTCGCGCGCGAGCGCGCCTACCGCGGCCAGGTCCTGCCACTGCTCGCGTCCGGCCACGCTTTCAACGAGCGCGTCGATGCCCTGCCGATCGCCTGGAACCAGATCGAGGTGCGCCTCAACGAACCCTGTCACGGCCACGACGATCTCGTCGCGCTCGGTCTGCGCAGCGGTGACTTCGTCGCCTTCGACGCCGATCCGGAGATCTCCGAGAGCGGCTACATCAGCGCGCGCCACCTCGACAACAAGGCCGGCGCCAGCGCCCTGCTCACCGCGCTCAAGCACATCCGCGCGAGCGGCCGCAAGCCTGCCGTCGACTTCCAGGCGATCTTCACCATCACCGAGGAAGTCGGCACGGGCGCGGGTTCGTCGCTGTCGAGCGAGGTCGTCGAGTTCGTCGGCATCGACATCGGCCCGGTCGCGCCGGGTCAGAATGCGCGCGAAACCGGCGTGACCCTGTGCGCGCAGGACACCAGCGGCCCGTTCGACTACCACATGGTGCGCAAGCTGCGCGAGCTGTGTCGCGCGCACGCCATTCCCTACCAGATGGACGTCTTCCGCTACTACTATTCGGATGCCAACTCCGCGGTGAAAGCCGGGCACGACGTGCGCGATGCGCTGATCACCTTCGGCACCGACGCCACGCACGGCTACGAACGCACGCACTTGAGCAGCCTCGAATCGATCGCACGCCTGCTGTGCGTCTACAGCGATGCCGCGCCCATCCATCCCTTCGTCGAAGGCGGAATCCGCCGCTTCCCGCACGTACTCACCGAAACGCCCACGGCACGCCGCTGAGGTGCGCACGAGGCAGCCCGACTGGCGCGCAACCGGGTTGGGGCGGCCGACACGCGATCGGTATAGACTGCTCGCCTCCGCCGCTGCCGGGACCGCACCGCCAGCGCGGCGCCGGGCGCCCGGCGTCGTGGACGGAAAATCGTACATTTCAAATAATTAGATCTGTAACTATAATTGGGAAGCCAGTCGCTGAACCGGCCCCGCCCGCTCAGCGTACCCGTGCGACCGCAGTCGACAACCACCAGCCAACAAGGAGCAACGACATGGCCGTGACCCCGAAAGATCTCCCCTACGCCCACGACGCGCTCGCGCCGCACATCTCGCGCGAGACGCTCGAGTATCACCACGGCAAGCACTACACGGGCTACGTGACCAAGCTCAACGACGCCATCAAGGGCAGCGATCTGGACCAGAAGGACCTCGTCACGCTGGTGCGCGAGGGCGAGGGCAAGCCCTACTTCAACAACGCCGCCCAGGCCTGGAACCACGAGTTCTACTTCGACGCGCTGGCCGACAACGGCGGCGCCAAGCCGGCCGGCGATCTCGGCAAGGCGATCGACGACAAGTTCGGCTCCTTCGACAAGTTCGTCGAACAGTTCAGCGGCCAGGCCGCGACGCTGTTCGGCTCCGGCTGGACCTGGCTCGTGCTCGATCCGAAATCGGGCCTGGAAATCGTCAACACGGCCAACGCGGCGACCCCGCTGACCACCGCCGCGGCACCGTTGCTGACCTGCGACGTGTGGGAGCACGCTTACTACATCGACTACCGCAATCTGCGCCCGAAGTACCTCGAGGCCTACATGAAGCTGGTCAACTGGGACGTCGTCGGCGACCGCTACGGCGCCGCCAAGGGCTGATCCCCGCGCGCCCGGCACTGCGACAGACGTCCGCGGTGCCGGGCCTGCGCCTGTCGATGCGCATCGCCATGGCGTGCCCCAGGCCACGCACCGAGGCTGAGGCATGACTCGCACCTCGGATCTCACCGAAGACGTGCTCGTCGCCCTGCGCCGTATCATCCGCGCGAGCGACCTGCGCTCGCGCCAGCTCGCCAAGCAGACCGGGCTGACCACCGCCCAGCTCATCGTACTGCGCGCCATCGCGCGCCTCGGTGAAGTCACCACCCGCACCATTTCGCTCGAGGTCAGCTTGAGCCCCGCGACCGTGACGACCATCATGGATCGGCTCTCCGAGCGCGGCTTCATCGAACGCTACCGCTCGGCCACCGACCGCCGCGTCGTCCATACGCGCCTGACCCGCAAGGGCCGCTGTACGCTGGCGGCGGCGCCGGCCCTGCTGCAGGAAGAGTTCACGCAACGCTTCCGCGACCTGCCGCGTACCGAGCAGCGCAAACTCGTCAACACGCTGGACCAGGTCGCGCGCATGATGGATGCCGGCGAACTCGACTGCGCGCCCTTGCTGAGCGGTACGGAAAGTGCCGCTGCAATGCGTTCCGCCGAGGACTGACGCAGCGACCGACGCCGGCCCGCAACGAGGCCGGTGCGGGTTGGTGCATACTGTATCGACGCCGCGCCCGCGAGGAACCGCCGCCATGACCCAGCCCACCCGCAGCCTGCTCTGGATGACCGTGTTCCTGGTCGTGGTGCTCGCAGGCTGCGCGTTCATCGCCGCGCCGCTCGGCCGCGCGTTCGCCGCCAACCCCTGGTTCAATGGCGTGATCCTCGGCGTGCTCGCCATCGGCATTGCCGTCAACGTGCGCCAGGTACTCGCCCTGCGGCGGGAGATCGCCTGGGTCGAAGCCTGGCGCCACGATCGACAGGCCATCGAAAGCGTGCCGCAGCCGCGCCTGCTGGCCTCGATGGCGCTGCTGTTGACCGGCCGCGGCGACGTCTCCCTCTCGGCAACATCGCTGCGCACCCTGCTCGACTCGATTCGCACCCGCCTCGAGGATTCGCGCGATCTCTCGCGCTACGTCATCGGTGTGCTCATCTTCCTCGGTCTGCTCGGCACGTTCTGGGGCCTGATGGCGACCGTCGGCTCGGTCGCCGGCGTGATCCGCGGCATGGCCGTGGAAGGTGCGGACGGCGCCGCGATCTTCGAAAACCTCAAGGCCAATCTCGAAGGCCCCTTGGCCGGCATGGGCACGGCCTTCTCGTCCTCGCTGTTCGGCCTCGCCGGTTCGCTGCTGCTCGGCTTTCTCGACCTGCAGGCCGGGCATGCGCAGACCCGCTTCGTCAACGAGCTCGAGGAATGGCTTGCCGGCAGCCCCCGCCTGTCGAGCGGACTCGGCGGCGACGAGGGTGCCTTCGCCGGCGCCCCCGCCTACGTCGAAGCGCTGCTGGAGAAGACGGCCGATGCGCTCGACCGCATGCAGCGCGACGGCCGGGCGAGCGAACTCGAGCGCGAACGCACACGCTCGCAGCTCGGTGAGCTGAGCGACGCGCTGGCGCGCTTCAATCGCCTCGTTGGGGAGCAGAACGAGCGCTTTGCCCGGTTCGCCGATCGGCAGGAGGAAATCAACCAGCACCTCGTACGCCTCGCCGAGCGCGACCGCGGCGAGGGCCTCGGCGAAGAGCTGCGCGAGGAGCTGCGCCTGATGAGTCGCACCGTCGCCAACGCCCTGGCGGCGCGCAAACCGTGAACCTGGCCCGGCGGCGGCGCCCCCTCGACGTCTGGCCGGCGTTCGTCGACGCCGTCGCCTCGCTGCTGATGGTCGTGATCTTCGTGTTGCTGGTCGCCGCCGTCGGCCAGCAGTTCCTGACCGGCGCCATACTCGGACGCGACCAGGCGCTGGCCCGGCTCAATGCCCGCGTCAGCGAGCTTGCCGACATGCTCGCGATGCAGCGCGCCGAGAGCGCGCGCGTCTCCGAACTGCTCGCGGTGCGGACCGCGAGCCTCGCCGCGGCGGAGGACGCCAGCGCCGCCCAACAGGCACGGCTCGACGAGCAGGCGGCGCAGCTCGAAGAGCGCGCCGGCATCATCGCAGAGCAGTCGCGCGAACTCGACCAGGCGGCGGCGCGCCTTGCAACGCTCGAGAACGAGGTCGCCGCGCTCGAAGCGCTCAAGGCGCGTCTCGCCCAGGAGCTCGAGGACGCATCCGCGGCGCGTGAGGACGTGCGCGCGCGACTTGCCGAACAGCGCGAACTCAACATCGCCGCACAGGCCCAGGTCGAGCTGCTCAACCGTCAGCTGGCCGAACTGCGCACGCAGCTCGCGAGCCTGGCCGAGACACTCGAGGCGCGTGAGGCGGAGATTACGCGCAAGGACCTGCGCATCGGCGAACTCGGCGAGAAACTCAACGTCGCGCTGGCGGCCAAGGCCGCCCAGCTGCAGCGCTACCGCTCGGATTTCTTCGGCCGCCTGCGCGAGGCGCTTGGCGAGGTGCCCGGGATCCGCGTCGTCGGCGATCGTTTCGTTCTGCCGGCCGAACTGCTGTTCGCCAGCGGTACCGACGAACTCGGACCTGCCGGCCGGCGCCAAGTCGCCCACGTCGCCGAAACCCTCGCCCGGCTGATGACGCAGATCCCGCCCGACATCGACTGGATCCTGCGCGTCGACGGACACACCGATCGGCGCCCGATCAACACGCCGCGATTTCCCTCCAACTGGGAACTGTCGGCCGCGCGGGCCATTGCCATCGTGCGCGAACTGATGCGTTTCGGCATCCCGCCCGAACGCCTCGCGGCGACCGGCTTCGGCGCCGAACACCCCATCGACCCCGGCAACGACCCCGCGGCCCTCGCCCGTAACCGGCGCATCGAGTTCAAGCTGACGAGCCGCTGACAACGCGCCCACCGTGTAGCCTACGCCATCACGGTACGCGCGACCTCAGGCTACATCCACCGCCACCACCAGCGCCATCGCCGTATCGCCCGCGGCGCAGCCGCTGAACAGCCCGCGGCCACCGCCGCGCTCGGCGAGTTCTTCGATCAGCTCGATGATCGCCCGCGTACCGGTCGGCGCCTGCGGGTGGCCCCAGATCAGCGAGCAGCCGTAGTTATTCATGCGCGCGAGCGGAAAGCCGGTCTCGCGCGCGAACACGATGTCGTTGACCGCGAACGGGTTGTGCGTCTTGACCGCCTCGATGTCGCCGATACCCAGCCCCGCCATGCCGAGGGCGCTCGCCGCCGCCGGGATCACCGCTTCGGGCATGTAGGCCTGTTCGACGCGCGC
Organism: Pseudomonadota bacterium; assembly: GCA_029977665.1. Lineage (GTDB taxonomy): Bacteria > Pseudomonadota > Gammaproteobacteria > JACKNG01. The sequence goes on from JAPOKK010000058.1 coordinate 12,370, forward strand.
CTGGCCGCAGCCGAGCAGGCGCACGCGGACGTTGTCGTCGCGCGCGAACTCGCGCGCCCTGGCCGGCGTGGTCACGACCAGCCCGGCGTTGCCGTCGGCCGGATGCGTCTGGCCGGCGAAGGTGACGGTACCGCCAGCCACCACCGGGCGCAGCGCGGCCAGCGCCTCGGCCGACGTCGCCGTCACGCCGACATCGCCGGCGAGGCTGCCGGCGGGGCGATCGAAGCGCGGCCGTGGTACCGCGAACGGCAAGCGCATGTAGCGCCGTTGGAAGGCGTGGTCCGCGGCGAGCGCGTCCTGGTACTGCGCATAACGCTGCAGCACGACCTCGTGCTGCTCGGCGGTGCTGATGCCGTGCCTGGCAGCGACGTTCTCGGCCGTCTGGATCATCGAGTTGCCGCCGACAGGGTCGCAGGAGAAATTGTCCAGCACCCAGTTCTCGTGCACCCCGGTGCCGCCCATGCCGGTCGGCTCCGGGTAGTAGAGGTGCGCGCCGTTGGAGGTACGGTCAGCGGTGACGACCAGCGCCGTCTGTGCCTGGCCGAGCGCGAGTTCACCCACTGCGGTCGCAATCGCCCGCACACCGGTCGCACAGGCCTGCGCGACCATCGGGCCGGACAAGCCGCCGAGCCCGGCGAGCGCGGTCAGCCAGGGCGTGCCGTAGAAGCACTGCGCCTGCGGGATCGTCGTGCCCAGGACGGCGAGGTCGAAGGCGCAGGCCGGCCACGCGCGCGCGGCCGCCTCCTCGCGCACGACGTGCGCCGCAAAGCGGATCGCATGCAGGTGCTGGAAGTCGCTCTGCCACTTACAGAACGGTGTCGACCAGTAGGCGCCGTAGGGAATCTCGGCCTGGATGGACATGGCGATAAGCTCCTCGATGGCGCGCCGACTGAACTGTCCCTCAGGCCGGGCGCGCGCGGGCCAGCGCGTCTTCGACGCGGCACCAGCCGGCACAGGCGGTGCGCCCGCGCACGCCGCGCAGGGCGTTCAGGACCCGCTTGCACAACGCGTAGAAATGGAAGAACACGATGACGCCGACGCGGCCGGCGCGCGTCAGCTCGGCCTCACTGCAGATCAGCTTGTCATCGACCTGGCCGCCATCGCACATCGAGATGGCGGCGCGCGGCGCGACCCTGACACGTGCGCCGCGCGGCAGACGGCGTCCGAGCACCACGGCGTCGAGCAGGTCGCCCTCACCGCCCAGCCAGCCGGGCACCGCGCCGTAGTTGAACGGGCACGGTAGCGGCGAGACGAATTCGACGGCGGCGCCATCATCACGCTTGACGAAACTGCCGCGCGGCACTTCGATGACGACCTCGAGCATCGCCGGCGGCGGATTCATGCCGCGCGCCGGCGCGATCTCAGCATGACTGGCATGCCCTAACCCGCCAGCAGACCGAGCGTCATTACGCCGACGGCCGGGTCGACCACGCCGGTGTAGATCATCTTGACTGCAACGTAGAGGATGACTGCGAGCCCGATCCAGGCGATCCAGCGATAACGCTCGATGTACTTGGCGATGACGTTCGCGGCGATCCCCATCAGCGCGACCGACAACACCAGGCCGACGATGAGGATCCCGGGGTGCTCGCGCGCGGCGCCGGCCACGGCGAGCACGTTGTCGAGGCTCATCGAGACGTCTGCAATGGCCACCGCCCAGGCGGCCGCGGCGAAACTCGCCGCCGGGCGCAGCCCGCTGTGCTGGTCGCCGGCGACCTCGGGCGACCCGGGCGACTCGTCGACCGCGGGATGCAGCTCGCGGTACATGCGCCAGGCGACCCACAGCAGCAGCAGGCCACCGGCGAGAATCAGGCCGACGATGCCCATCAGCCAGCTCACGGCAAGCGCAAAGACGATGCGCAGCACCAGCGCGGCGACCACGCCGATGGCGATGACGCGGCGCCGCTCCGCCGGGGGCAGGCCGGCGGCAAGCGCGCCGACGACGATGGCGTTGTCCCCGGCGAGTACGATGTCGATCATCAACACCTGGCCGAAAGCCGCGAGAGCCGCCGGCGAGCCGAGGTTGGCGAAATCGGCCAGAACGGCCGCGGTGAGTCCGGCTATGCCGCCGTCGATCATTCCTTGTAGCGCTCCCGAACCAGTTTCGCCTTGTATTCGTAACGCGGCAGCGTACCGGGCGCAACCAGTTCGAGTCTCGCACGGAAGATGAGTTTCTCGCGCAGACGTGCCTCGATGGCCTGGGCGAGCGCGCCAAGATCGCCCGGCGTGTCGCCGTGCTCGGCGAGGATGTGCACCGGCGGCTCCCAGCCGGCCGGCGGCGCTTCGTGCAGCTGGATCTCGATCACGCCGTTGGTGTGCGGTGCGAAGCCCGCGATGACGTCGCGCACGGCAGCGGGATAGACATTGACGCCACGCACGATGAGCAGGTCGTCGGTGCGCCCGATGATGCGGATACCGAAGCCGGTGCGCCCGCAGTCGCATTCGGTGTGGGTGACCTGCACGTGGTCGCGCGTCCGGAAACGCACGAGTGGCATGCATTCGCGGTCGAGCGAGGTGCAGACCAGCTCGCCCGTCACCCCGGCCGCGATAGCGAGCACCTCGCCGCTGTCCGGATCGATGATCTCGGGATGGATCAAGCCCTGGCCGACGAAATGCATGCCGTGTCGATGCTCGCACTCCGCCCAGGTCATCGCGCAGTAATCGCCGTTGCCGGAGCACTCCATCAACGTGCAATCGAAGGTCTGCTCGATCTGGCGGCGCACTTCGGGAATCGATGCGCCGGGCTCGCCACCCGCCATGATGCGGCGCAATCCGAGCGAACGCGGATCGATGCCGCGCTCTTCGAGAGCGCGCGCGAAATGCAGCGGGTAGGAGGCGGTACACAGCAGGGCCGTCGCACCGGCGAAGCGAAATGCATCGATCAGACGGTCGGTCATGTTGACGCCGATCGGGATGCTCGTGCCGATCGCTTCGAACGCATCAGCGTAGGACGCCGCGACGACGAACGGCGAGACCACCAGCGGCACGCGGTCGCCGGGTCGCAGGCCGTTGGCCCAGAACGCGCGCGTCGCTGCCTCGCGCCACACGCCGACGTCGTGCGCGGTGAGCCCGATATAGGTCGGCCGGCCGGTGGTGCCGCTGGTCGAGTAGACGCGCCGCACGTCCTGCGGCGCGCAGGCGATATGCCGGCCGAACGGCGGCACCGCGAGCTGGCTCTCGCGCAGCTCGCTCTTCTCGGTGAAAGGCAGCGCCGCCAGGTCACCCGTGCCGGTGATGCGGCCGACATCGACAGCGGCGAACTTTTCGCGGTAGAAGTCCGAATGCGCCATGACGTAATCGAGCTGCGCACGCAGGCGCGCATCGTGCAGCCTGGCGGTCTCCGCCGCGCTCGCGCACTCTGCTCCCGCGTTGAACACGGCACCTTGTATGGGCCTACTCACCGCGCGCCCCGGCGACCCACAGGCGCAAGCGCTCGATGTCTGCCTCCGCCGGCACTACCGTATCGGTCATGATGAAGCCGAGGCCGTCGGCCGCCGGCGCATCGAGCGGCTGGCGCACCGGCGTCGGCAGGCTGCCATCGTCGAGGCCGAGCAGGCAGGCCTGGTGGAAGCGCGCGATGTTGTCGGCGGTCTTTACCGCCGCCTGCCAGGCCGCATCGGCACCCGCGCCGGCATCGTCGATGACCAGCACGACGTCCGCGCCGGCATCGCAGAACGCCTTGACCAGCCCGGTGAAGCAGTCCGCCGCGGCCTGCGGCGCGACGTCGAGTTCGCGCGCGAGGGCGCTCGGCCCGGTCAGCCCGGCGATGAGCGCGACGTCCTCGCCCTGTGTCTGGCGCAGGCGACGGCAGGCCTCGAGGCTTGCCGCGACCGGCCCGCTCGCGCTCATCGCCGCGGCATCGGGGCCGACTCCGGCATCCCGTTCCATGCCGCCGGCGAGCGCGACGACGATGCCGTCGGCGCGGATCGCGCCGTGCAGCTCGGTCAATGCGTTGGTGAGCTGGGTCGCGTCGTTGCGAAACGCGTCGAGCGGCCGTGCGGAGATGCGCGCCGCAACCTCGAACGCCAGCGGCACGACCACGCGCGCGTCACGCCCGCGGCCCTTGGCGATCGCCTGCGCCCGTTTACGTGCCGGTTTCATGGCCGGAAAGCCGGCGCCAGCGGCCGCGCGTCGGGCCACGATCCGTACAGCCCGAGGATCGCCTCCGGCGGTTTGCGCGTCAGCCACTCTGCCTCGAAGGCGTCGTAGGGCTTGCCGCGCGCGATGCGTGCTTTGCGCGCTTCGTGGCGCAGTGCGTCGGACGCGTCGCGGTCGACGCGCTGCCGCTCGGCGTCCCACACCGCGCAGTAGACCTCGCGCGCGCTCCATGCCGAGCACAGGCCGCGCACGAGGTCCTGCTCGATGGCACCGAGATCGCGTTCGAGCGGGTCGCCGAAGCCGGCGCCGCCGGTGGACAGACCGATCGTGACCGTCTCGTCACCGTTGATCGCGCGCGTGGCACGGCCGAACGGCTCGGCCACGAGTTCGCCGAACTCGCCGTTGACGAGCCCGCGAAAGTCGAGCGTGTGATCCTCGAGCGAAGCGAGCAGCTCCGAGACGCGTGTGCCCTTGAGGGTCAGGCCGGGTACGGTCGGTGGCGCGTAGCCGCCGAAGATCGGCTGCGGCGTCTGGATCACGCTGTTGTCGGCGATGGCCATGAAGTACAGCGCCGGCACGTGGTGCGCGGCCCAGAACTGTGCCGTGCCGCAGCCCCCGCGGTAGCGCCCGGCGCCACCGGAATCGGGCCAGTGCTGCGAGAACGGGATGACCATGGGGAACTCGTTCTCGATCGACTCGACGTCGGGCGCGCGCCCGAATGCGCACCAGGGGAAACCGTAGGCATCCATGCCGTCGCAGCACGAACGTGCGCCCTGGCCCTCGGTGTTGATGGGGTAGGCGATCATGTCGGCGAACGGCTGGTTCCACTGCGAGACGCCGGCGATCACGGTCGCGTTGCCGCCGTTGCCCATCGACGCGGTGGCCTGTTTCCATTCGTAGGTCGGATAGCGTGCCCGCGAGATGCAATTGGCCACCGCGCTCATCGCGCCGGTGCAGATCATCACCGCGTTGGACGTCGCGGCGCGCGGTGTCGGCGACAGGCAGCTGGCCTCGGGGAAGACGAAGTCGATGGGCGCGAACGTCGCGCTCGAGATCGGCAGGTCGTGAAACACGTACTCGTAGATGTAATTTGCGAGATGCCCCACGACCGCCTGCGGGTGCGCGTTGTAGCTCGACAGGTTCTCGGGACTGGTGCCCGTGAAATCGATGACCATGGTGTCATCGCGCTTGGTCAGCGTCATGCAGCAGTTACGCATCAGGCCCTGGATGTTGCCGGCGGCATCGGAGAACGTCACGCAGCGGTAGGTGCCGTCCGGCCAGCCGAGCAAGCGCTTGCGCGCACCCGCCTCGGCCTCGTCGAGCATACGACGGAACAACCCGGTGACGAAATCGACCCCTTCCCTCCGGCACATCTCGACGATGCGCATGCGCACCCGGTCGGCCGTCGTGCAACGCGCTTTCAGGTCGACCGTGACGTTGGCCTCGGCGCGGATGCCGAACGCGCGGAAAAGCTCGATGATGTCGTTGTTGATGCGGAAGTCCTGGCCGATCTTCATCGGCGGCAGGTTCATGCCTTCCTCGAAGCGCGACGTTGCCGAGACCGGCATGCCGCCCGGTTCCTTGGCGCCGGTCTCGGTGGTGTGCGAGAG
>JAPOKK010000420.1 GCA_029977665.1 Pseudomonadota bacterium
GGCGCCGCACCGTTGCCGCGTGCCGTGGCGACGCCGCCCGCGGTGCGCCTGCCCGCCGCCGATCTCGGCGACGTCGTCGGCCAGCTGCGCGCGCGCCGCGCGCTCGAGGTCGCGGCCGCCGGTGGCCACAACCTGCTGCTGATGGGTCCGCCCGGCACGGGCAAGAGCATGCTCGCCCAGCGCCTGCCGGGGATCCTGCCGCCGCTGTCCGAGGAACAGGCACTGGCGAGCGCCGCACTGCATTCCATCGCCGGCCTGCCCGTCGACACCGGGGCCTGGCGCGCGCGCCCGTTCCGCGCGCCGCACCACTCCGCCTCGGCCGTCGCGCTCGTCGGCGGTGGACGCGTGCCGCGACCGGGCGAGATCTCGCTCGCCCACCAGGGCGTGCTGTTTCTCGACGAAATGCCGGAGTTCGATCGACGCTGTCTCGAGGCACTGCGCGAACCGCTCGAAAGCGGCCAGGTCAGCATCGCGCGCGCCGCGGGCAGCGTGACCTTCCCGGCCGCGTTCCAGCTCGTCGCGGCAATGAACCCCTGCCCCTGCGGCTACGACGGCGATGCGCGTATCGAATGCCGCTGCACGCCGGACCGCATCGCGCGCTACCGCGCACGGGTTTCGGGTCCGCTCGCTGAGCGCATCGACATCCATCTCGAGGTACCGCGCCAGGACATCGACCCGGCACGCTTCGGCGGCGCGGGCGGCGAAGCGTCTGCCGTAGTGCGTGCCCGCGTCGCCGCCGCCCGTGAACGGCAGCACGCACGACAAGGCTGCTGCAACGCCGAACTCGACGTCGCCGCGCTGAAGCGCCACTGCGCGCTCGACGACGCCGGCCGCGCACTGCTCGCACGCGCCGCCGAGCAGCTTGCGCTCAGCGCGCGCAGCTACCACAAGATCCTGAGGCTCGCGCGCACCATCGCCGATCTCGATGCCCGCGCTGCCATCACGAGCGACCATCTCGGCGAGGCCGTCTCCTACCGCATGCTCGACCGCGGCATGCAAAGCGATGCCCGGGTATGACGGGGCGTGCAGACATGAGCTGGCGTCAGGGTCACGGTGCACGCCTCGTCACGCTGACAGCTATTGGCGGTCACGCTTCAGTGCTCCCCGCGAGACGCTGCCGCTCGACGGGACGCGATCAAGAGGCAAAGGCTGTGACGCGGCACCTCATCGGCGGTGACGTCTCGGTGCCACCGACCGGGTAGCCGCGCGGTACGCTTTTGGCGTCAGTCCGAATGCGCGCTTGAATGACCTGCAAAACGTGCTCGAGTCGGCAAATCCCCAGTGCAGAGCGATACTCGTGATGCTCTGTCCCGGAATTCCGGTTCCCAGCAAATCCCGACGGCAGTGCTCGAGACGCCGCTGCAGCGTCCATGCCGCCACGGTAGTTTCCGCGGAGGCGAAAACACGGTGCAAGTGACGAACGGTGACACCGATGTCGTTGGCGATTCTCGTTGGGTTCAACGTTGGGTCGCGCAGGTGTTTGCTGATGTACGATTGAGCCCGCCGGAGAACCGCCGTCTGCCTGGTATCCGCCCGGGTGTCGGCCGTCGCATCGAATGTCGCGACCAGTAAATCGAGCGTTGCCCCGAGAACGCGTGGCGCGTCGGACACGGGCAAGCCGCCGAAATTTGCTTCGAGGCTGGTCAGATGCTCCGCAAACAAGCGACTTAGCCCGCTATTCGCCGCGATGGGCCTACCGACAAAGCCCCTGGCATTTGGCAGCAGGCTCAGCATGCGCTCGTGCGGTATCGCGAGCCTAATCTGACGCAAATTCTTGCCGGTAACGAAGGTCATGGGACGCTGACTGTCCCAAAGTACGAAATGCATGCTCGGAACGACGATGCGACGATCGTCGATAATGAGGTTTTGTGACCCTTCCGTGATCAGCAGGACGTTGAAC
>JAPOKK010000246.1 GCA_029977665.1 Pseudomonadota bacterium
GGGGCAGGCGGCCGGGGAGCCGGTCGATGCACGTGCCGATCTCTACAGCACCGGCGTGATCCTGTTCGAGATGCTGGCGGCGCGCAAACCGTTTCGCGCGGAGAGCGCAGCGGCGCTGGTGTTCCAGCACGTGCACGCCGAGATTCCGGCCCTGCCGGCGCCGCGCCGTGCCTTCCAGCCGCTCGTCGACCGCCTGCTCGCCAAGCGGCCCCGAGATCGTTGCCAGAGCGCCCGCGAGCTGATTGCCCTGCTCGAAGCGGTCTAGCGATCTGACTCGCGCGGGCGGGCGCGCAGGGTCGTGTCCGTTCCCTGCGTGCGCGCCGCGCCCGCCGTGCCGGCGATGCTTGAATTCCCGTTTCCTCACCCTCATGTGCCCTGCAGCGAGCGGTGCGCTGCGCCGTCGATCCGTTCATCACCAGCCGAGACCCATGAGCGAAGAACAACCAGAAATCATCATCCCTGGCGAACGTGACGGCGAACCTGGTCGCGTGCCTGCCCGCGTCAACGACGTCCTGCCCGAGCAGCTGCTGGTCCTGCCGCTGCGTTCGCGCCCGTTCTTCCCCGCGCAGACGATGCCGCTGGTGATCGAGGACGAGTTGTGGCGCGAGACCATCGAGCGCGTCGGCAATACACCGCATCGCATGGTCGGGCTGGTCTACAGCCGCCACGCCATCGAGCAGCAGGTTCCGGGGCCGGACGATTTCGCCGAGTGGGGTACGGTCGTGCGTATCCACCAGCCGATGCGCGAGAGCGGCCGCATCCAGTTCATTGCCGAAGGCCTCGAGCGTTTCCGCATCGCGCGCTGGATCAAGGGCGCGCCGCCGTTCGTGGTGCAGGCCGAGTATCCGCGCACGGCGGTCGAGCAGACCCAGGAGCTGCGCGCCTACGCGCTCGCGATCATCAACAAGATCAAGGAGCTGTTACCACTCAACCCGCTCTACAAGGAAAGCCTGAAAGCATTCCTCGATCGCTTCACGCCGGACGATGCTTCACCGCTGGCCGATTTCGCCGCGGCCATGACCAGCGCCGACGCCGAACAGCTGCAGGAAGTGCTGGAGACGGTGCCGCTGCTGCGGCGTATGGAGAAAGTGCTGCTGCTGATTCAGCACGAACTCGAAGTCGCCGGACTGCAGAGCGAGATCCGCCAGCGCGTCGAAGAGCGCATTTCGGTGCAGCAGCGCCAGTTCTTCCTGCGTGAACAGCTCAAGGAGATTCAGAAGGAACTCGGCATCTCGAAGGACGACAAGACGGTCGAGCTGGAACGCTTCCGCGAGCGTCTCGAAGGCCGCGAGGTGCCCGAAGGCGCGATGAAGCGCATCGACGACGAGATGCAGAAGTTCTCGATGCTCGAGGCCGGCTCGCCCGAGTACGGCGTCACGCGCAACTACCTCGATACGCTGACCGACCTGCCGTGGGGCGTGATGACCGAGGACAACACCGAACTCGACCACGCGCGCGAGGTGCTCGACCGCGACCACGCCGGCCTCGACGACGTCAAGGACCGCATCGTCGAGTTCATCGGCGTCGGCCGCCTGCGCGGCGAGATGGCGGGTTCGATCCTGCTGCTGGTCGGCCCGCCGGGCGTCGGCAAGACCTCCATCGGGCAGTCCGTAGCCGATGCGCTGGGGCGTAAGTTCTACCGCTTCAGCGTCGGCGGCATGCGCGACGAAGCCGAGATCAAGGGGCACAGGCGCACCTATATCGGCGCGATGCCGGGCAAGTTCGTGCAGGCCATTCGCGAGTGCGGCACGGTCAACCCGGTGATCATGCTCGACGAAGTCGACAAGATCGGCGCTTCCTTCCAGGGCGACCCGGCCTCGGCGTTGCTCGAAGTGCTCGACCCGGAACAGAACGGCAGCTTCCTCGATCACTACCTGGACGTGCGTGTGGACCTGTCCAAGGTGCTGTTCGTGTGCACCGCCAACCAGCTCGATTCGATTCCGCGCCCGCTGCTCGACCGCATGGAGGTGATCAGGCTGTCCGGCTACCTGACGGCGGAGAAGGTCACCATCGGGACACGCTACCTGTGGCCCAAGCAGCGCGCGCGGGCCGGGTTCGCGGCGTCGCAGGCCAAGGTCAGCGCGGCGGCGATGAAAGCCATCGCCGAGGGGTACGCGCGCGAGGCCGGCGTGCGCAACCTCGAGAAGCAGCTCGGCCGTATCGCGCGCAAGGCCGCCATCGAAGTCATCCGCGACGACAGCAAGACGGTCTCGGTCTCGGCGACGAACCTTGCTGACTACCTCGGCCCGGCACCGTTCCGCAAGCAGGTGCCGCAACGCGGCGTCGGTATCGTCACCGGCCTCGCCTGGACCGCGCTCGGCGGCGCCACGCTCGATGTCGAGGCGACGCTCGTACACAGCAAGAACCGCGGCTTCAAGCTGACCGGCCAACTCGGCGAGGTGATGCGCGAGTCGGCCGAGATCGCCTACAGCTACGTGGCTTCGCACCTCGCCGAGCATGCCGGCGCGAGCGACTTCTTCGACGAGGCGTTCGTGCATCTCCACGTGCCCGAGGGCGCCACGCCCAAGGACGGGCCCAGCGCTGGTATCACCATGGCCACGGCGCTGTTGTCGCTCGCGCGCGACGAGCGTCCGCGGCGCGCGATCGCAATGACCGGCGAGCTCACGTTGACCGGGCGCGTGCTCGCCGTCGGTGGCATCCGCGAGAAGCTCATCGCCGCGCGCCGCAGCGGGCTGCGCGAGGTGATCCTGCCGCGCGCGGTCGATGCCGAGTTCCAGACCCTGCCGGAATACGTGGTCAAGGGGCTGACGGTACACTTCGTCGAGCATTACGCCGAAGTCGCCGACATCGTCTTCGGTGCCGGCCGGCGCGGCTAGGCCACTGGCGCGCGCACTCCGGACGTTCGGCTGCGCCGCGTCTGGCCAGCGTTCTCAGCGCGGTTCGTCGGGCGGTGATGCGGCGTCAGCCGCGCGGCGCCCGCCGAGGATGGCGCGCGCGCGGCTGACGAACTCGGGCAGCGCCACGGCGCCTGCGATCATCCCGACGAGGTTGATCGCCGCGACCGCTGCGAACACCCCGGGGACAACCACACCGGCCCCGTACAGCGCCATCGTGAAGCCGGCCGAGGCCACCATGAATAACGCGTTGGTGACGTTCAGTGCGGCCAGTAGGCGTGCGATCCAGGCGCTGTTCGCACGCGCCTGCAGCGCCGCGTACAGCGGCACGATGTAGAGTGCGCCGCACGCGCCGATCAACGTCAGGTCGATGAACATGCGCACGGCCGGCGGATGGGCGAAGAAGTTGTCGAGGCCGAGCCTGACCGGCGCGGGCGTGCCCGCGAGCCAGACGTCGAGCGCGGCCAGGCTAATGCCGAGCGCGGCGAACGGCACCAGGCCGAGTTCGACGCGCCGGCGCGAAAGGTGTTCGCAGGCCAGCGAGCCGATGCCGATGCCGACGGTGAAGGCGGCGTTGAGCAGCGTCACCGCGCGTGCGTCGGCGCCGAGCAGTTCCTTGCCGTAAGTCGGTACGACGCTGAGGAACGTCGCGCCGACGAACCAGAACAGCGAGATCAGCAGGATCAGCGTGAGAACGCCGCGCTCGCGCGCGCTCTCGACGAGGATGCGCCAGGTCGAGCGTGCCAGGTTGGTGTCGATCTCGAGCGCCGGCGCGCTGGCCGCGGCGTGCGGGATGAAACCGGCGCTCAGGCGGCCGATCAGCGCGACACCGACGACTGTCGCCACGATCGCATGCGGTGCGATCGTGCCGAGGCTGGCGAGCATGCCGCCGAGCATGCCGCCGACGAGGATGGCGATGTAGGTCCCCATCTGGATCAGGCCGTTGCCGCCGGTCAGCTCGTCCGCCGCGAGGTGCTGCGGCAGCACGCCGTACTTCAACGGGCCGAAGAAGGTCGATTGAACGCCCATCAGGAACAGCACGGCGAGCAGGAAGGGATAGCTGCCGATGAGAAACCCGGCGGCTCCCAGGCCCATGACGACGACCTCGGCCGTCTTGATGTGCCGGATCAGGCGCGACTTCTCGTACTTGTCGGCGATCTGACCGGCCAGCGCCGAGAACAGGAAGAAAGGCAGGATGAAGATGCCGCCGGTCAGCACCACCAGCATGCGCGTATCGAGGCCGGTGCGCTCGGCGACCGTGAAGGTGACGAAGATGATCAGCGCAAAGCGGAACACGTTGTCGTTCAGCGCGCCCAGGAACTGGGTCAGGAACAGCGGCGCGAAACGCCGCACGGCAAGCAGGCCGAGTTGGCTCATCGTGTCGTTTCCGCGACCGGTGCAAGGCCCGAAATGGGGTCATCGCGTTGTGCGATACTCCGCGCTCCACGGAACCGGGCAAGGCGGAGCGTTGGCGCAATGAGGATTGTCACCGAGGTCGAGCTGCTCAAGTATCGCTGTACTAAGATCATCGCTACCATCGGGCCGGCCTCGAACAGCCCCGCCATGATTCGCGAGCTGATCGGTGCCGGCGTGAACGTTTTTCGTGTGAACATGTCGCACGGCACCCACGAGGTGCACGGCGCGACCATCCGCATGATACGTGAAGCCGCCGCCGAGCTCGGCAGTGCGACGGCGGTGCTGGCCGACCTCTGCGGACCGAAGATTCGCACCGGTCGCTTCGCCGATGGCGCGGTCGAACTCGTCGCCGGCGAAGAGGTCGTGATCACGACCGAAGACGTCCCGGGTGACGCGCGGCGTATCCCGTCGCAGTACCGCGAGCTGCCGCGCGACGTGCGCCCCGGCGACCGCGTTCTGCTGAATGACGGTGCGGCCGAGCTCATCGTCGAGACCGTCAGCGGCGAGCACGTGCGCTGCCAGGTCGTTGCCGGGGGCATGGTCGGCGATCACAAGGGCATCAACCTGCCGGACTCCGTGGTCTCCGCGCCGTCGCTGACCGACAAGGACCGCATCGACGCGGCGTTCGCGTTGGCCGCCGGGGTCGACTTTCTCGCCCTGTCCTTCGTGCGCAGCGCGGACGACATCCGCGAGTTGCGCGCACTGGTCGCGGCGCATGACCCGTCCGAGGGCGCGGTCGGCATCATCGCCAAGATTGAGAAGCCCGAGGCGCTCGAACACGGGCAGGCCATCATCGAGGAAGCGGACGGCATCATGGTCGCGCGCGGCGATCTCGGGGTCGAATTGAACCCCGAGCAGGTGCCGCTCGCGCAGGCGCAGTTGATCATGCGTGCACGCGCGCTCAACAAGCCGGTGATCGTCGCCACGCAGATGCTCGAGTCGATGATCACCAACGCGCGCCCGACGCGCGCCAGACCGAGAGCTACCACTGGCACGCCGGTCTCGAATTCAGCCACGCACCGGGCAACCCGGGCGAGGGCGTGCCGTTCGGCGACGCCATCGCCGACGCCACCGCCAAGGTCGTCAGCGACGTGCGTGCGCGCGCCGTGGTCGTGATTTCGACGCAGGGCACGACGGCCGCCACGATCAGCGCGGCACGGCCCTCGGCACCGGTGATTGCGGTCTCGGGCTGCGCGCGCACCTGCCGCCGCATGAGCCTGATGTGGGGCATGATCCCGCACCAGGTCGAGGCCGTCGGCAGCGAAAACCCCAACCACATCGCGCGCCGCGCGGCGCGCGACCTCGGGCTCGCCGCGAGCGGCGAGTACATCGTGATGGTACGCGGTTTCCACGCCGACCCGGCCTGGAACTCGCCCTCGATCACCTTGCTGCAGGTCTGAGCCGACCCGCGCGGCCGGTCTGCGCGGGGTGCCGGGTGGCGCCCCGCGTGGCCGGTTCAGAACGGAATGTCGTCGTCGAAGTCGCCCATCGGCGGCTCGTCGTGGCCGGCCGGCGCGCCACGGCCGCCACCGCCGCCGCTCGAGCTGGCCGGGCGCTCGCCCTGGCCGCCGTAGTTGCCGCCCCC
>JAPOKK010000055.1 GCA_029977665.1 Pseudomonadota bacterium
GACGGCGCCACCGGCCGCGCCGCCACCGGTTCCCGGCCGCGCGGCGCGCATCGGCGCGCGCCTGCTGCGTTTCTTCACGACCGGCAACGTGCTCGCCAAGGTCGGCGTGGTGGTGCTGTTCTTCGGCGTCGCGTTTCTCGTGCGTCTGGCCGCCGAGCGTGGCCTGGTGCCGATCGAGCTGCGCCTGGCCGCGATCGCGCTCGGTGCGCTTGCCATGATCGCGTTCGGCTGGCGGCTGCGCGGCAGCCGGCGCGACTACGCGCTGGTGCTGCAGGGCGGCGGCGTCGGCCTGCTCTATCTCACCGTGTTCGGCGCGGCGCGGCTCTACGCGCTGGTCCCGCTCGACTTGGCGTTCGCGCTGATGGTGGCGCTGGTCATCGTCGCCGGTGCGCTCGCGGTATTGCAGAACGCGCCGGTGCTCGCCGCCTTCGGCGTCACCGGCGGCTTCCTCGCCCCGGTGTTGAGCGCGACCGGCAGTGGCAGCCACGTGGCGCTGTTCTCCTACTATGCGCTGCTCAATGCCGGCATCCTCGGCATCGCCTGGTTTCGTGCCTGGCGCGTGCTGAACCTGCTCGGCTTCGTTTTCACCTGGGCGATTGGATCGCTGTGGGGAGCGCGCTATTACGCGCCGCACTACTTCGCGAGCGTCGAACCGTTCGTGGTGCTCTCGTTCCTGTTCTATCTCGCCCTGCCGGTGCTGTTCGCCACGCGCGGTGCGCCGCGCCTGCGTGGCGTCGTCGACGGCACGCTGGTGTTCGGCAACCCGGTGGTGTTCTTCACCGTGCAGAACCAGCTCGTCGCCGAGCTGCCGTTCGGACGCGCCATCTCGGCGCTCGCCATGGGCGTGGTTTATGCGCTGCTGGCGCGCGCCCTGTGGCGGCGCGATGCGCAGCGTCTCGGCATGCTGGTCGAAGCCTTCGTCGCCCTGGCTGCCTTGTTCGCGACACTGGCCATCCCGTTCGCGCTGGACGGTCACTGGACCGCCGCGGCGTGGTCGCTGGAAGGGGCGGGCGTGCTGTGGGTGGGCCTGCGCCAGCGTCGTCGCCTCGCGCAACTCGCCGGACTCCTCTTGCAGCTCGGTGCGGCCGGCGTGTTCTTGGTCGATGCGCCGCTCGCCTGGCAGGGCGCGAGCGTGCAGCATGCGACCGCGCTCGGCGCGGCGCTAATCGCACTGGCCGCGCTGTTCAGCGCGTGGCGCCTGGACCGCGACGGTGCCGCGTCATGGCCGTGGATGACGCGTTTGCCGCCGCTGCTGCTGGCTTGGGCCATAGCCTGGTGGTGCGGTGCGCTCGTGCACGAAATCGACCAGCTCTTCGCGCCGCGTCATGGCCTCGCTGCCATCGTCACCGCGCTGGCCATGAGTGCGTTCGCGCTGGCGTGGCTGGCGCGGCGTCTCGACTTCGCGCTTGCCGCGCTGCCGCCGGCCGGCGTGGTGCCGTTCGGCTTGTGCGCCGTGCTGCTCGGCGTCGCGCTCGAGCCGTCCGCGGCGCCGTGGCACGACGGCGGCTGGCTGGCCTGGCCGTTGCTGGTGACGGTCGGCGGCGTGCTGATGGCGCGCTATGCCGAGGCCTGGTCTGCGCTGCTGCGCGATGGCGTGCATGCGAGCCTGCTCTACCTGCTCGTCGCGCTCGCGAGCTGGCTCGTCGCGCACCTGCTCGCGCGCCAGGCGCACCTCGGCGAAGCCTGGGTCATGGCCGGTTGCGGCGGCGTCGCGGCGCTCGCGCTACTCGCGCTGTCGCGCGACGACGCGGCACGCCGCTGGCCGGTGCGCCTCAGTGCGCGCGCCTGGCAGCATCTCGGCCTGGTCCCGCTCATCCTGATGCTGGCGGGGTGGTTGGCGCTGAACGCGACCCGCGCGGGGACGCCCGCACCGTTACCCTACGTACCGTTACTGAACCCGCTCGACCTCGTCGCTGTGCTGGCGCTCGTTGCCGCGCTCGCCTGGTGGCGCCGCTTGCAGCACGATGCGGTATTGACGCGCAACCTCGCGCGGGCGGCGCGCGCGAGCTTCGCGCTCGCCGCGTTCGCCGTACTGAACACCGTGGTGCTGCGTGTCATGCATCATCTTTTCGGGGTGCCCTGGCAGCTGCCGGCGCTGTGGCAGGATCCGGGGGTACAGGCCGCGTTGTCGCTGACCTGGGCGCTCGTCGGCAGCATCGCGATGGCTTTCGCTGCGCGCCGCGTGCCGTCACGCGAACGCTGGCTGGCCGGGGCCGCGTTGATCGGGGTGGTGGTGATCAAGCTGTTCGTGGTCGACCTGGCCGGAAGCGGCGCGGTAGCGCGTGTCGTCTCCTTCATCGGGGTCGGCGTGGTGTGCCTGGCCATTGCCTACCTGGCGCCGATACCGCCGCGCGCGTCGGCGCGAGGGGCGGCGCCGTGAGCGGGGCACGGTGGCTGTGTTGCGCAGCGCTGGTCTCGTGCGTGGCAGCGCCCGACGCCGCCGAGGACCTGTCACCGGAGGACTTCGCCCTCGGCTTGCCGCTTACGCACGACGCGGCGCGCCCGTACGTCGCGGTCACGCTGCCGCCGCTGGTCTACCGTACGGTGACTTCGCCCGCGCTCGCCGACCTGCGCGTGTTCGACGCCGACGGCAATGTCATGCGCCACGCGCTGGTGCTGCCGCCGGCGCGCGCTGCCCAGGCGGCGTCGCCGCAGGACGGCGATGTGCACCACCTGCCACTGTTTCCCGTCTACGCGACGCCGCCGCGCGGTGGCGCCACGACGCGGCTCGAGATCGCCGCGGACGGCAGCCTGGTCGCGAGCAGCGCTGGTCCACCCGACGTGCCGAGTGACGTCACCGCTTACGTCCTCGACGCCGCCGCGCTACGTTCGACGCGTGCGCGCCTCACGCTCGCCGCCGCGCCGTCCGCCGACAGCGTCGTACCTTACGCCGTCGACGGCAGCGACGACCTCGTGACGTGGACGCCGCTGGTCGCCCGCGCGCGCCTCGTACGCCTGGCGCACGCGGGCCGCGCGATCGTGCGCGACCACGTCGATGTCGACGTCGGACAGAGGCGCTATCTGCGCTTGCGCTGGCTCGCGCCGGCGCAGGCGCCGCGCCTCGAGGGCGTCGTCGCGCGGGTGTTGCCACCGCCGGTCGACAGGCCGCTGGAAGCGCTCGAACTCGCCCCCGAGGTGGCTGGCGCGGATACGCTGGTATTCGACGCCGGGGGACATTTCGCGCTGCGCGAACTCGCTCTCGAAGCGGTTCCCAACCAACTGTTCACCGGACGCCTCGAGACGGCGACGAGCGACGACGGGCCGTGGCGGCGACTTGGTGAAGACACCTGGTTCGCATTCGACGTCGCCGGCGAGACCGTGCGTACGCCACCGCAGGCCAACGCGGC
The DNA here is from genome assembly GCA_029977665.1 of Pseudomonadota bacterium. Classification (GTDB taxonomy): domain Bacteria; phylum Pseudomonadota; class Gammaproteobacteria; genus JACKNG01. Next base: position 3,348 of record JAPOKK010000055.1, read on the forward strand.
GGCCCGGGTACGCTACGTGCGTTTCGTCGCCAGCGACGGCAGCCGCTTCGTCGATGGCGGGCCCCTGCCAGCGCTGCGTTTCGGCTACCGCGCGCACGAGCTGCGTGTGCTGGCGGGCGGACGACCTCCCTACCTGCTCGCCTTCGGCAGCAGCGCGGTGCAACGGGCAGACGCCCCGCCGCCGCTGCCGGCGCCGCCCGGAACCGGCAGCGGCCCCGGCAACGATACCGCGGCGCTGATTGGCACGGGTTCGCTCGGCGCCCCGCGCACGCTCGGCGGCACGGCGCGCCTCGCGCCGGTGCCCGAACCGCTGCCGTGGCGCCGCATCGCACTGTGGGGCGTGCTGGTGGCCGGCGTCGCCGGCATCGGCGTGCTGGTCTGGCGCTTGCTGCGCGAACTCGAGCGCGACGACGGCGCGACACGTCCGTGACGCTACGCGTGCACCGTTACAATCGCCGCTTCCCTTACAGATTACGCGCCCTCATGATCATTGCCGTTCTACCATCGAACCCACCGTGCTCTGCGGGCTGTTTACCGTGAGCCGGCTGCGCGCGTCGCTCGTTCTCGTCGCCGGTCTCGCCGCCATCGTGTGGGGCTGCGTCCTGCTCGGCGGCGCCTTGCTCGCCGCGTTGGCCGAACAGCCGTTCGCGACGCTCGCGGCGAGTGCCGTCGAGTCCGCCGACGGCGCCACGGCCGAGCTCACGCCGGGGCGCGACGCGCGGCTGGTCGTCGAAATCGAGCTCGCGACGGACTCGGTACAGGAGACGCTGGATGCCGCAGGCACGCGCTGGCACGGGCGTTACCGCATCCCGCTCACGTATCGCGTCAAGGGCGCGGCCGGCAGTGTTATCGCCGAGGAGAGCAGTGCCGTCGACTGGCGTGACGACAGCGGCGACATGAGCGGTCGTGCGCGCCAGAGCAGCCTGAGCGAAGTCGTCGTGCAGATGGGCGCGGACGGGGGCAGGCTGACCGCGACCGCGGTGTTCCGCAGCTTCGAGGCACCCGATGACGGCGTCGTGAGGGTGGCCGTCGAGCGCGACGCCGATCGCACCTACGGCGCGCGGGTCGAGAACGTGCGCTATCGCATCGAGCACGATCTCGGCTCGCACGCGTCGGCCGTCGCCGCTGGCGTGTTCGCCCTCGTCGCCGGCTGGGTGCTGGCCGTGGTCGGCTTCGTGCTGGTGCTCGCCGGCGAACGGGCTCCGGACCACGAGCGCAGCGTTGACCTGCCCGCGCTCGACGACGCGCAGGCGACGCAGGTGCGCCGTCTCGCAATGGCCTGTCATCTGGCCGCGTTGATCGGTTACATCCTGCCGTTCGGTAACGTGCTCGGGCCGCTGGTGGTGTGGTTGCTCAACCGCGAGCGGCATCCCTACATTGACGAGCAGGGTCGTGAGGCGGTCAATTTTCAGCTTTCCATGCTGGTCTGGTACCTGCTTGCGTTCGCTCTCGTGCTGGCCCTGATCGGGTTCTTCATGCTGGTCGGTCTGATCGTCTTCCAGCTCGTAATGGTCGTCGTCGCCGCGGTGCGCACCAACGGCGGCGAGGCGTGGCGGTACCCGCTGACGGTGCGTTTCCTGCGCTGAGGCGTGCTCGCGCGCCAGTCCAGGGCCTCCGCGAGGGCAGGCCGCTGCGCGCCGCTGGTCGGGCGTGCTGTTCATGGCAGCGTTGAATAATTACGCCAGCGGTTCTATGCTGTGACGACGGCACCAGCGACGGGGAGGTCGACATGAGCCTGGCAGCGTTCGACGCGAGCGTCAGTACCGATTACGGCGCCGAGCAGGCGGCGATGAGCGCCTACCTGCGCCGCGGCGAGGCGCGGGCGCTCGCGCTCGGTAACCGCGGGCCGATCCGTTTCGACGCCGACGGTCGCCTCGCCGCCGACATCCTCGAAGCCTACTGGCGGCTCGGTTTCTACGTCTTCACCGGCGTGCTCGGCGCGGACGAACTGGCCGATCTCGAACGCGACATCGACAGCGTCGTCGAACGCGCGCCGGTGCGCGCCGGCGCCGCGGTCGATGCCCACGGGCGGCCCGCGCTCGGCCGTGACTGCCAGGCGCCGACGTTCTTCTACGCGCGGCCGCTGGGCGATCCCTTCGGCGGCACCGCGCTCGCCAACGGCCGGCACCCGGTGCGTATGTTCGAGCCCACCCCGGCGCCCGGGGCGCCGGCAGAGGTGATGTACCTGTTCCTGGGCTCGCTGCAGTTCTCCGACGCCTGTCTGCGTGTCTACGGTCATCCGGACCTGCTCGCCGTCGCCGCGGCCGTGAACGGCGAGGACTTCACGCCGTTCAACGAGGCGGTCTGGGTGAAGAAGCCGGGCATGGGCGCCTCGGTTGCCTGGCACCAGGACGGGGTTACCCACTGGGACAGCCCGGCGCTCGATGCGGGCACCCACGGCTTCAACTTCATGGCGCAGCTCTATGGCTGCACGGCCGCCAACGGGGTGTGGGTCGTGCCGGGCTCGCACGCGCGCGGCAAGCTCGACATCGCGGCCCTGGTCGCGGCAGCCGGTTCGGAACGCCTGCCTGATGCCGTGCCCATCATCTGTGCGCCGGGAGACGTCGCGATCTGCAACCGCCAGGCGGTGCATGGATCGTTCGCCAACACCAGTCGCGACACCCGCGTGACGATCAATTTCGGATTCCATCGTCGCGCCTCGGTACTCGATGTCGCCGCCGGCGGCGTGCACAACGCACCGGCCGTCTACGACGCGGCGCGCATCCGCCGCCGCTCGCGCCTTATCGCCTACGCGATAGACGCGCGGCGCCAGCGTTTCCCCGACGAGCGGCCCTACGCCTACCAGCCGCTAGCCGACGAGACCGCGCGCTGGCGCTGGAACGACGCCGCGCGCGCCGACATCCACGATTACAACCTGCTCGACCTCAGCATCTGAGCGCGGCGGCGGTTCGCGCGCCGGATCCTTGATCTGGCGCAGGTGCGGTGCCCGGCGGTTGTTCACAATGGCGCCCCTTTCGACTGGCGCCGTCGGGCGCGCGGATGAGCGCCCCTCGATAGCGCCAGATCCATCGCTGCTGCGGCGGCGTACGCAGGATGGGCCGCCATACAGCTTGATACCCGCGGCTCGTGCTCCAACCCACGCTGGCAGGATGCAGGGATGGCCTACACACTCGATACGGAACCCGTGCAACGACTGGTGCGACTGACGTTCGCCGCCGATTCGAGCGTGGCCGAGCACCTGGCCTCGCGCGACGATCTCGTCGCGCACCTCGATGCGTGCGGTTACGAGCGCGCGCTGGTCGACGTCAGCGCTTCACCGTTGTCGCTCTCGACCATGGGGTATTACACCCATGCCGTGTATCTCGCCGAGCATGTACCGCACAACGTGCGACTGGCGGTCGTCGTCGCGCCCGACCGCGCGCGCCTGTCGAGCGAAGTGTTCATGCGCGATGTCGCGAGCAACCGCGGGCTCGTCTGCGAGCTGTTCACCACGCAGGCGGCTGCGAAGGCCTGGCTCGCCGGAGCCCCGGCGGCGGCCGCGTCCTGAGCGGAGGCGGGGCGCGGCATCACTCCCGGAGCGGCTACCTGCTGTGTGCGCCGCATAGGTTTCGCGTCGCTTGGCCGTCAGGGCTGTTCGAGACGCTCGGCACAGGCGACGCAGACCAGGATGGCGGGATCGATCGCCAGGCGTGCCGGTGGGATCGGCTCGCCGCACTTGATGCAGTCACCGAATTCACCGTCGTCGAGCCGCGCGAGTGCCGCGCCGATGCGGGTCAGCTCGCGTTCGCGCCGCGAGGCGGTGGCACGCGCCATCGCCTGGTCCTGCAGGGCATCCATGCGCGAGAGCCGCCCGACCCGGGTCTGGTCCAGTTCCACCGTTGCGGCGGCCGCATCACCCTGTTCGCGTACGGCCTCGAGTTCGGCGCGTCGGGCAAGTAGCAGGTTGCGGTAGTAATCGTTGTCCAAGCGTATGCTCCGAAAGCCGGGGGCGTTGTCACGACGTTGCCACGTCGCCCGCATGCCGGCGCCTGTCGAACGCGGCGCGTCGCGTCCTGGCACACGTGCGCCAAGGCGTACCGGGCACGCTCTGGGCGGGGCCTGCGTGATGCCGGGACCCGGTCTGTGAACCCTACGCCGATCGACCGACGATTACGAACCCGCAACGCCGTCCGCGCTTTGCTATCTTGCCGCCTGGTCCCCGTTTCCGTCGCCACGAGGTCGCGCCATGTCCCGAGCTACCGAGGTTCGTCCGCGCCGCAGTTTCCTTTTCGTACCGGGTACGGGTACGGCGATGTTCGACAAGGCCATCGCGGCCGGACCGGACATCGTGTGCGTCGATCTCGAGGACGCAGTCGCGCCGCCGCACAAGCGCCAGGCGCGCCACGACACGCTCGCCATGTTCGCCTCCCGCACGAGCGAGCCGGCCTGCGAGACGCTGATCCGCATCAACGGCCTGCGCAGCCGCGAGGGCATCGAGGACCTGCTCGCGATTCTCGACTGCCCGCACCCGCCACGCGGTCTCATGCTGCCCAAGGTCAAGCACCCCGAGGAGATTGTCCAGCTCGACGACCTGCTGAGCGCGGCCGGCAGCGCTTTGCGCCTGCAGGTCATCATCGAGACCAACGAAGGTCTCGAGGCAGCGCACGCGATTGCACGCGCGAGTCCGCGCATCGACGCGCTCCTGTTCGGCGCCATCGACATGGCGGCCGAGCTGCGCGTGGAGCCGAACTGGGACGCGCTGCTCTACGCGCGCTCGCGGCTCGTGCATGCCGCGGCGGCGGCCGGTATCGACCTCATCGACGTACCGTTTCTCGATCTCGAGGACATGGCAGGACTCGAGCGCGCGGCGCAGCAGGCGGCGGCGCTCGGCATGACGGGCAAGGGCGCAATCCATCCCCGGCAACTGCCGGTGATTACGCGCTGCTTCACGCCGGATGCCGAGACCGTTGCGCGGGCGCGGCGCATCATCGCGGCGTTCGAGGCCGCCGAGGGTGGTCTCGTGGTGGTCGACGGCAAGCTCGTCGAGAAACCGGTGCTGCGCTCGATGGAGCGGATTCTCGCCGTCGCCGAGCGCAGCGGCTGAGGCCGGCGGCGGACTCAGCGGAACGCCGGCATGACGTGCTCGGCGAAGTCCGCGAGCACCTTGCGCTCGCAGTCCATCGGCGGCCACAGTGCAATCTCGCGTATGCCGCTCGCTTCCAGTCGGCGCACGTGCTCGATGATCTGATCGGGTTCACCGACCAGGCAACCGTTGGCGATGGCGTCGGGCGTGACGTACTTGCGCTCTTCCGGCTGCAGGTAGACGAGGTGCCCGTCATGGATCTGGCGGAACCGCGCATCCTCGGGCAGGCTCATCGCCTCGACGCGTGCGAGGTAGTCCGGCCAGACGTCCTTGAAGTGCTCGGGGATGAGCGTGTCGTCGCGGCCGTTGTCCTTCCATACTTCGTAGAAGAAATGCAGCTCGCAGCCGACCCAGCTGCCGGTCTCGTCGATCACGCGATCGTCGGTGAGCCGCTCGCCGGGGGCCAGCACGCAGCTCGTGGTGATGAACGCGGTGTGAAAATCGGCCGGTAACGTGCGGCCGGCGGCACTCGCGCCGGCCCGGATCTGCTCCAGCTTGGGCGCAAACACATCCGGTTCGCCGCCCACGGTGATGAAGCCGTCGCCGTACTCGCCGGCCGCGGCGAGCGCGCGCGGGCCGTTGGCGGCGACGTAGATGGGAATACGATCGTCGAGGTTGAGAAAACGCCGTTCGCGGTGCAGAAACTGGATCTCGCGCGTGCGGCCTTCGTAGGTGTAGTCGACGGCCTCGCCATCGAGGAGCGCGCGTACGACGCCGAGGTATTCGCGGAACGCCTTCACGCGCATCGAATTCTGACCCATCACGCGCATCGCCGTGTGGCCGGTGCCGAGGCCGAGGAAGGTACGGCCGGGGGCCAGCGCATTGATGCTTGCAATCGAGTGCGCCGTGACCGGCGCGATGCGCGTGCCGGTGATGGCGACGCCGGTGCCGATCTGGATGCGCGACGTGTTCTGCGCCGCGAGCGCAAGCACGGCGTAGCAGTCCGACCAGATCATCTGCGAGTCGCCGACCCAGGCCCGCTCGTAGCCGAGCGACTCCGCGTATTGGATGATCTCCCAGTTGTTGATGTGCGCGCTGACGCCGATGCCGAATTGCATGTTTGCCTCCCCCTGTGCGGTGATCGCTGGACGTGTGCGCCGATTAGAACACGCTCGCGCGTCCGCGGTTTACGCCCGCAACTGTTCGATGATGCGGCCGAAGCGCTCGATCCCGGCGGCCGTCCATGGATGCGGCATGATCGACACATGGCCGACACCGAGCGCGGCATAGGCCGCAAAGCGTTCGGCGATGGCCTCATCGTCGCCCGCGAACGGCTGCGCGCCCGGGACAGGGTAGGGATCGCGCGTCAGGTTGACGCCGACCGTGGCGTGGCGGGCGAGCGATGCGGGATCGCGGCCGTGCGTTTCGCAGGCGGCCGCGATTGGCGCCCAGGCGCGCTGCCAGGCGGCGGGGGAGGCATCGCCGAATGCGAGCATGGTGTTCCACATCACCGCATGCTCGACGACCAGGCGCGACATGCGCGGGCGGCCTTCGAGCGAGCCGATCATGATCGGCGGGCCGCCGCTGCGCGCGGCCTTCGGCGTCAGCGCGGCGTTCTCGCAGCGCTGCCACCGGCCCTCGAACGTCACCGTTTCGCCGCGCAGCAGCGGCGCGATGATCGCGAGTGCTTCCTCGAAGCGCCCCACGCGGTGATCGAAGGGATAACCGAAGGCCCGATGCTCGGTGGCGAAATCGCCCGCGCCGAGGCCGAGGATGAGACGCCCGTCGGAGAGGTCGTCGACGGTGTCAGCCATGCGCGCGAGCAATGCCGGATTGCGAAAGCCCGTGTTGCACACCAGCGTGCCGAGATTCACGCGCGTCGTCGCCTGCGCGATCGCGGCCAGCATCGTCCAGCATTCCCACTGGCCGTTCTTGATCCCGGCCAGCTCCTGCGGCAGCTCGACGCCGACGACGCGGAAATCGTCGTACGGCTCGTAGAAGAAATGATCGCTCATCCACACGCTGTCGAAACCGACCTGTTCGGCCAGCCGCGCAAGCGCGACGACATCACCCGCGCGTGGCGTGACGCCGTCCATTGCCGCGGTCCAGCTCGGCAGCAGCAGCCCGACGTGCAGCGCGGCGGGCGCAATCGGTTTCGCGTCGGCTGTGCTCATGCGTGGCGTCTCCCCGTGAGCGACCCGCGGGATCAGAGGTCGAGGTAGGTTTGCGGATCGCTCGCCGCGGTGGCGCGCAGCAGCACTTCGGGGCGGCGGTAGTGGGCGGCCTTGGCGCGGTGTTGCGGGTCGTCCGGTTGCGGACCGATGTAGCTGCCGAGATCGCGTCCCCAGGCGACCACCGCGCGCGCGTAGCGCAGGCGGCGTGCTTCCCATCGCGACAGTGCCTCGGCGCCGCCGTCGGCAAGGGCGCTGGCGAAGCTCGAGGCGTCGTCGGCGGCTTTCGATACGCCGAGGCCGACGTGTGGGCGTGCGGTCGCCGCCGCGTCCCCGATCAGTACGACGCGATCGTGGACCAGGCGTTCGCTGCAGAAATCGAACATCCCCTGCAGGAAGGGCTGTCGCGTGGCGGTAATGATGGCCTGGATCTGCGGCGCGAGATACTGGTGCGCCTGCTCCCGCATGGCGGCGACGAGTTCGTCGCGGATGAGATGATGCGGAATGCCGCCTTCGTGGTAGTGACCCGAGGCGTCGGTCAGGTGGTCGGCGAGGGTCGCCGCGTCGGCGCTGCGGTACCAGCCCCAGTTGTACCAGCGCCGGCCGGGTTCCAGGGTGTCACCGGGACCGGCCACGAGGTAGCCGAGCCAGTGACCGCCGGGCGCCATGCAGAAAGCCATGCGGTGGGCGACCTGCTCGAGCACTTCGCCCGGTACCAGCGCTTCGTCGATGAGACCGCGCCAGCCGAAGTAGCCGACGTACTCGGCCTGCGTCTGCGGCGCGACGATGGCGCGCACGGTGGAGCGCGCGCCGTCGGCGCCGAGCAGCCAGTCGGCGGTGACGCGTGAGCCGTCGTCGAATACCGCAGTGACGTTGTCGGCACCGGGTTCGATACCGGCCAGCGCCCGACCGCCGTGGTAGATCGCATCCGGCACCTGGGCGCGCAGAAAACGATAGATGAGCCCCCAGGAGGTCATGATCTGATGCATGTCCTGCGTGTGCAGGACGCTGCCGTCGCGAGCGAACATGATGCGGCCATGGGATTCCACACCCATCTCCGCGCGCAGTTCGATGCCGGCCGCGCGCACGGCTGCGTAGAGTTCGTCGTGAGTCGCGATACCGGCGCCGCGGTTGGCGAGTGCCTCACCGGCGCGTTCGTAAATGGCGACGTCGCAGCCACGTGCGCGCAGCGCGATGGCCGCGAACAGGCCCGCCATGGAACCGCCGATGATGGCGACGCGCGGCGCGCTCATCGCACCAGCGCCTCGCGCAGGGCGGCCGCGGCGCGCTCGAGCGCGACGATGCCGGTGTCGATGCGTCCACCCATGCGTGCGAAGCCGTGGATCATGTCCGGGTAATGATCGTGCGTGACCGCGATGCCTGCGCGCGCGAGGCGTTCGGCATAGGCGATCGCCTCGTCGCGCAGCGGGTCGTAGCCGGCCGTCTGGATCAGCGCCGGCGCGACTCCCGCGAGATCCCCGGCATGAAACGGCGAGGCACGCCAGTCGGTGGCGAATGCGGCGTCGGGCAGGTACCAGTCGATGAACTGCGCCATCGCGGCGCGCGTCAGCATGTAGCCGCGCGCATTGTCCCTGAGCGAGGCATTATCGGCGGCGAGGTCGACGGCTGGGTAGATCAGCAACTGCAACCTGAGCGCAATCTCGTCGCGTACGGCGAGCGCGGCGGCGGCCGCGAGGTTGCCGCCCGCGGAGTCGCCGCCTACGGCGATGCCATCCGCGTCGACGTCGAGTTCCGCGGCCCGTCGAGCGACCCAGCGGACACAGGCGACGGCGTCGTCGAAGGCCGCCGGGAAGCGGTGCTCGGGTGCGAGGCGGTAATCGAGCGCGACGACCGCGCAATCGCCGTGGCCGGCAAGGTAGCGGCACACGTGATCGTGCGTGTCGAGGTCGCCGACGACCCAGCCGCCGCCGTGGCAGAACACCAGCACGCCGGGTGCCGGCGCCCCGCGCGCGCGGCGCGGTCGGTACACCCGCACGGCCAGCGGACCGCCCGGGCCGTCGAATGTCTGCTCGGCGACGCTTTCGAGGTCGGGCGTGGCGTGGCGGTATTGCGCTGTCGTCGCGGCGTACCCGGCACGCATCGCACGGTAGTCGTCGGCCTCAAAGGGCACGCCGGCGGCATTGGCCGCGTCGACGATGGCCTGGGCCTGGGGATGCAGAGACATGCCCGGAGTATAGCGCCGCGCGATCCGCGCGGCGCTGCGTCGCTTATTCGCCGCCGAGAATGAACACGCTGTCCATCGCCGCGAGGCGGGTCGGGATGACCGCCTGGTAGTCGGCCGAGTCGTACCAGTCCTTCGCCGCCTGGCGGCTGGGGAACTCGAGCACGACCATGATCTGGTGCGGCGATTCGCCGGCGAGGACCTCGCTCGGACCGCGGCTGACGATCTTGCCGCCGTGCGCGGTCACGGTGGGGCCGGCAGCGGCGCCGTACTCCTGCATCTTGTTCTGGTCGAGGACGGTGGCGTGAACGACGACGTATGCGCTCATGGATTGTTCCTTGTTGCTGTGGTTGCCGCCGGGGATGGCACGCGGCGGTTGGAAGAGTGGCTAGCGAACCTCCGAACAAGTCATAGCCCGGCACCTCGCGCCCGCGCTGTCCGATTTCCACATTGCGACGCTTCGCCATAGCCGGCAATGACGGGCGCATCGCGCCTTGAACTCGAACAGCCCGAGCACGAACTGCTCGGTCCGGCACTCATTCAGAGGTCCCCTAGGTTAACCGACAACGCCGCCAGCCGCGGCGGTAGCCGACCCGGCGGGGGCATGTCGGGCCCCGCGCAGGCGCGATCGTGTCAGTTTGCCAAATCGCGCTCGCGCGACTTGCAGGCGGCGCTGCCGCATGGGCGCGGCGCGGGAAATGTCTAGCACTTCGCAAACGCCTCGCCCGCTGACAAATGTTGACACCGGCGCGTGATGGCACGGCCGTAGAGTAGCGGCCATCAGCATTGACTGGCATCAGCAGATGCAGGATGCGCTCAGCAACCGACTCAAGGATCAACTGCCATGAACACCAAGTTGCGATCTCTCGTCGCCGTCGCCTGTCTCGCCTGGGGCGGGCAAGTGGCGGCCTACCTCATCGATGACCAGGCTTCCGCTCCGTTTCGCTACCACGGTGGCAACGGCCATGGCTACGGCGACGTCGTCGGCGCCGCCGCGACGTTCGACGTGCTCGGCGCCGACATCGCGCTGGACGGCAGCGTACTGACCGTCGACATCTATACCAACTTCGTTGGCAATGCCGGCGTGTTCGCCCCCTACACCGCGTCCGGCCGCGGCATCGGCTACGGCGATCTCTTCCTCGCCAACACCTGGACGCCGTTCGGTACGCCCAACTTCGACAACGACGATCATGCAAGCGGCACGGTCTGGCAGTACGGGCTCGCCATCAACGGCGACCGCTGGGCCAACAGCGATTACACGAACTCGGCGACGCTCTACGCGCTGAGCGGCACGAACGATGCGAGCGCCCTGCTTTCCGACGACCTCATGCAGGGCAACGCGGTCTGGCGTAACGGCCAGGAAGTGCTCGTCGATCGTGCCGCCAGCGGCGCCGTTACTGCGGTAGGCAGCGGCACCTGGAGCGTTTCGGCCAGCGCCGACCGCATCCGCTACCAGGTCGACATCTTCGGCACCGACCTGTGGTGGCGGCCGGGCCAGAGCGAGCTGACCATCGCGATGCACTGGGCGATGGATTGCGGTAACGATGTCATCGAAGGGGCGACGGTGTTCTTCGATCCGCCCCCCAACACGAGCGTGCCCGAACCCACCGCACTGGGCCTCGCCCTGCTGGGTATTGCCGGCGCCGGCGGCCTGCGCCGACGCCGCGCCTGAGACGCCTCCACCGCGCGACGCGGCGGGCCGCTCAGTGTGCGGCGCGCTACCGCCGCGTCGCGCGCAGGCTTCGCGCGCGGCCAGCGCGACGGCCGCCGCCCCGGTATACTCGACCGCCGGACAACGACGCGGGAGGTCGGGTGTGACGCAGGCGATCGTGGTGCATGAATACGGCGGGCCGGAGCAGCTGTGCGTCGAGTCCGTCGAGGTCGGTGAGCCTGGTCCCGGCGAGGTGCGCATCCGGCACACCGGCATCGGCGTCAACTACGTCGACACCTACTTCCGGCGCGGCCTCTACCCGGCCACGCTGCCCTACATCATCGGCGACCAGGCCTGCGGTGTGGTCGAGGCGCTCGGCCCGGGTGTCACGTCCTTGGCCGTCGGCGACCGCGTCGCCTATAGCTCGTGCGCGAACGCCTATGTCGCGGCGCGCCTGGTCCCGGCCGAGCTGCTCGTGCGCCTCCCCGACGACGTCGACGAGATGGTCGTCGCTGCGAGTCTGACCCGCGGCATGACCGCGGAATACCTGTTGTTCCGTCTCCACGCGCTCGCACGCGGCGAGACCTGTGTCGTCTACGCGGCTGCCGGCGGCACCGGGCGTATCGTCTGCCAGTGGGCCAAGCACCTCGGTGCGACGGTCATCGCGACGGTCGGCGCGGCGGAGAAGGTCGCGGTCGCGCGCGAGGCCGGCGCCGACCACGTGCTGCTCAACGACGATCCCGATTTCGTCGCCCGCGTGCGCGGCTGGAGCGGCGGGCGCGGCGTCGATGTCGTCTACGACTCCGTCGGGCGCGACACCTTCTCGCAGTCGCTCGCCTGCCTGCGCCCGCGCGGCCTGATGGTTGCGTACGGCAACGCTTCGGGCCCGCCCGACCCGCTCGACGTGCTCGCGCTCGCGCGCCACGGGTCCTTGTTCCTGACCCGGCCGCGGCTGCCCGAGTACGTCGCCACGCGGGCAGAGCTCGAACTCTGCGCGGGGCGCTATTTCGACGCCCTCGCCAGCGGTATCGTGCGGCCGCACGCAACGCAGCGTTTCGCGCTGGCCGACGCGGCCGCTGCGCACGTGCACCTCGAGGACCGCAGCACGCTCACGATGCCGGTGCTGGTGCCCTAGACGGCGCATCGCGGGCGCGCGCGGCGCCTTCACCTGACGGCGCCGGGCGCCGACGAGCCAGGAGTCTAGCGACGATGAAGCTGAGTTACTTCACGATGCCCCTGCATCCGCCGGGGCGCGATTACCTGCGGACCCTGGCCGAGGACCGCGAAGCGATCCTGCTTGCCGACCGGCTCGGCTACCACGAGGCTTTTGTCGGTGAACACGTCACCGATCGCGCCGAGACCATCACGTCCTGCCTGATGTTCCTCGCCAGCCTCGCCTACCACACCCGCGACATCCGCCTCGGCAGTGGCACGGTCAACCTGCCGAACAGTCACCCGGCCGCGGTCGCCGCGCAGGTCGCGATGATCGATCACATGCTCGGCGGCCGCTTCGTATTCGGCATCAGCCCGGGCGGTCTGCGTTCGGATGCGGAGGTCTTCGGCAACCTCGAACGCGATCGCAAGGCGATGTTCGAGGAAGCGATCGCGCAGGTGCTCGCGATCTGGTCGGGTGAGCCGCCCTACGATCTCGCCGGCGAGTTCTGGACCGTGACGACGCGCAACACGCTCGACCTCGAGATCGGCCAGGGCGCCATCCTCGGCCCTTACCAGCGCCCGCATCCGCCGATCATGGTCGCGTGCATGTCGCCGTTTTCTGACTCGGTCGCCAATGCCGCGCGGCGCGCCTGGTCGATCGTGTCCGCGAACTTCCTGCAGCCGGTGTGGGTTCGCAGCCACTGGGACAAGCTCGTCGAAGGCTGGGCCGCGGGCGGCCACGCGCCGAACCCGGCTGACTGGCGCGTCGCGCGCAGCATTTTCGTCGCCGACGACGAGAAGACCGCACGGCGCTACGCGATGGATGCCGACGGTCCCTACGGTTATTACTACCGCAGCCTGATGCGTAAGCTCATCGGCAACGGCCGGCCCGACCTGTTCAAGACCCGGCGCGACATGCCGGATGGCGAAGTCAACCACGAGTTCGTCATGCGCTCGCTCGTCATCCACGGCACGCCGGACCAGGTCGCCGAGCAGATCCTGGCGCTGCGCGGCGACCTCGGCGAGTTTGGTACGCTGGTCTACGCCGGCCACGACTGGGCCGAGCCCGAGCTCGCGCGGCGTTCCATGACGCTCATGGCGGAGGAAGTCATGCCGCGGGTCAACCGCGCGCTCGGCGCGCGCTGAGCCGGCACGTTCGCATCCAGGAGATCCCACCATGAGCATCGTCGAGACCCGCACCATTGCCCTCAACGCCAGCGTCGAGGGGCCGGCCGGCGCGCCCGCCGTGATGTTTTCCAATTCGCTCGGGGCCAACCTTTCGATGTGGCAGCCGCAGGCCGAGCACCTGCGCGATCGCTACCGCGTGGTGCGCTACGACCAGCGCGGTCACGGCCTGAGCGAGGTGCCGGAAGGTCCCTACAGTTTTTCCGACCTGGTCGAGGACGCCGTGGCGCTGGCCGATGCGCTCGGCATCGAGCGCTTTCATTTCGTCGGCCTGTCGATGGGCGGCATGACCGCGCTCGGGCTCGCGCTGACCTATCCCGCGCGACTGCTGTCGGTGACGCCGGCGAACTGCGTGGCCGGTTTCCCGCCGGACGGGCGCCGCAACTGGGAAGAGCGTATCGCCACCGTCAGCCAGGGCGGGCTCGAACCGCTGCTCGAATCGACCCTCGAGCGCTGGTTCACGGCGCCGACGCGGGACGCGCGGCCGGCGCAGATGCAGGCGGTGCGCGAGATGGTCGCGGCGACGCCGGTGCAGGGTTACGTCGGCTGCTGCGGCGCACTGAGCGAACTCGACTACGACGGCCGCCTGGAGGAGATCACCACGCCGACGCTGTTCATCGCCGGCAGCGAGGACCCCAGCACGACCGCCAGCGCGATGCGCGCGATGCACGCGCGCGTCGCCGGGTCGCGCTACGTCGAGCTGCCCGCGGCGCACGTCTCCAACCTCGAGTGCCCGGACGCTTTCAACCGCGCGCTCGACGATTTTCTCGCCGCGCATTGAGCGCCGCGCGGGGCAGCCCCGCGGGCTTTCAGCGATGAGCATGCCCGAGTTGATCCTGCATCACTACGACTTCTCCAATTACTCGGAGAAAGTCCGCCTGGTGCTGGGACTGAAGAACCTGGCCTGGCACTCGGTCATCATTCCGGCGTGGGCGCCGAAACCCGATTACACGCCGCTCACTGCCGGCTATCGGCGCACGCCGGCGCTGCAGATCGGCGCCGACGTGTACTGCGACACGCATCTCATCGTAGAGGTACTGGAAGAACTCGCGCCGACGCCGACGCTCTACCCCGGCACGGATGTGGCGGGCACGCAGGCACTGACCGCCGCGCTCGTACACTGGGCCGAGGTCAGCCTGTTCCGACCGCTCGCGCTCTACATCACGGGACGCCATGCCGCGCGCTTCCCGGACGCGTTTCATGCCGACCGTGCACGCCTGCACGGCCGCCCGGTGCCGAGTGTCGCCCAGGTCGAGGCGTCCGCGTTGAAATACCAGGCGCAGATTCAACCACAGCTCGCCCACATCGAGGCCCTGCTCGGTAGCGGCACACCCTGGGTGCTCGGCGAGGCGCCCGGGCTGGCCGACCTCGCCCTCTACGAAGCGCCGTGGTTCCTCGAGACCATCGGCGGCGCCGATGCGCTGCCGGCCGGCCTGCCGCGCCTGCGTGCGTGGATGGAACGGGTCGCGGCGATCGGCCACGGCCGGGCGCAGGCCATGACGGCGGCGCAGGCGCTCGCCGTGGCGCGCGCGAGCCGGCCACGGGCA
>JAPOKK010000054.1 GCA_029977665.1 Pseudomonadota bacterium
CGCGTAACATGCTGATGAGCGCGCTGACCGGTGACGACATCGCCGAGATCGACTGCCCTGGCGAGCCGCTGGTGCTGGCGGGCGGCGACCGCGTGATCCTGTCGAGTGACGGACTCGACACCCTTCCCGCCGAGCAGATCATCGACATCTCGAACCAGGCAACGACCGCCAAGACCTGCGTCGATGCGCTGCTCAAGGGCGTCGTCGATGCCGATGCGCCGCGCCAGGACAACACCACCATCGTCGTCATCGATGTCGCCGAGCGCGTCGACGCCGCACCGCCACCGACCCCCGATCTCGCCATGGTCGACGACGACACGCACCCGGCGCCACCGCCGCTGCGTCCGGCGAGCCCGTTTCCGGTCGAGGAGGAGCGCCGCAGTCGAGCCCTGCCCCTGCTGCTGGGCCTGGTACTCGTCGCCGGCGCCGCCGGTGGCGGCTGGTACTGGTGGCAGAACCGCGAGGCCGTCGCGCCGCTGCCGCCGCTGCTCGAACCCGCGGACGAAACACCGCAGCCGGAGCCGGAGCCGGAGCCGGACGCCGACGAGGATGCGCTCGTCGATGTCGACCCGCTCGAACCCGAACCCCTTGCACAGGGCGAAGTGAGCGAGCCAGCCAGGCCCGACGAGCCATCCGCCGCCGACGCCGGCGGCGAGTTCCGCGATGCACTGCGCAGCGGTGGCCAGGGGCCGCTGATGACGTGGCTGCCGCGCGGCTCGTTCACCATGGGCGGTCACCTACCGACCGACGATCCGGACGAGTTCCCCAACCACCGCGTCAGCGTCGACCGCTTCGCCATCGGCGTGCACGAGGTCACGGTCGCCGACTACGCTCGCTTTGCGCGCGCCACCGGGCGCAAAATGCCCGACCTCCACGATCCGGGCGGCAGCGGTGCGGACCGCTTCCCGATGCATTACGTGAGCTGGAACGACGCGCTCGCCTATACCAAGTGGCTGTCGCAGCAGACCGGCAAGACCTACGTCCTGCCGAGCGAGGCACAATGGGAATACGCCGCGCGCGGCCGCAGCCAGGATGCCTACTGGTGGGGCCGCCGGCTCGGCAGTGGCAACGCCCATTGCGTCGCCTGCGATACCGGGCTCGATCCGCGCCGGCCGACCGCCATCGGGCGTTTCGACGCCAACGGCTTCGGCCTCTACGACACCGCCGGCAACGTGCAGGAATGGGTCTACGATTGCTATCACCGCAACTACGACGGCGCGCCGACCGATGGCAGCGTGTTCGAGGGCGGCGACTGCGGCACCCGCGTGCTGCGCGGCGGCGGATTCGGCAACGGGCCGGACGAGCTGCGCAGCTCGGCGCGCGACCGTTTCCGCTCGGACAAGGGCAACGACCAGACCGGGTTCCGCGTCGCGCGGCTGCCCTGAGGGCTGACACCGGATGCGCGCTGCCCCGGCCAGCCCCTGCGCCGTGCTGCTTGCCGCGGTCCTACTGGCGGCAGCTGCGCGGTCACCGTCGCACGCCCGCGACTATGATGACGGCGTTTCCGTCGCGCCGCGCGGCCGGCTGTTCCAGGGCGGCAGCCCCGATGCGCGTGGCGAGCGGCTGCGCCCCGCGCCGTACGGCCCTGCACGCTACGACAGCCGCGGCAGTTACCGCGATCCGCACGCCTGGACTCATGGCAGCCGCCGACTCGAAGCGCCCGATTCACAGCGTGCGTGGACTCACGGCGGCCGCGTCCTGCGCGGCGACGAGGCGCATGACCCTGACACGGATTGGTCAGCGTCGCGCGAGCGCGCCGGGCCTCGCTGGCACGATAACCGACCCAGCGCCACGCGCCATGCCGACGGCGACGTAGGCGATAGAGCCGCGCGACGTTTCGGCATCCGTTCGGGCACGACAGCGGACAACGCGCAGGCTCCGCGCCGGCGTACCGACGGCGGCGCCCACGTCCACGGTTGGCGCGACACGCCGCGCGAGCGCGCCGCCGGCGCTTACCCGGACGGCGGTGACGTTCCGTTCACCCATCCGAGTCTGCGGCGCGGGCCATCGGTGCCGACCCCGCTGCGCCGTTATCCCGAGGAGCGTTGAGGTATCCCCATGGGCCGACGCGGTTTCGCCAGCGACAATGCCTCCGGCGTGCACCCCCGCGTGCTCGAGGCGATCGCGGCCGCCAACGACGGCCATGCCCTGGGCTATGGAAACGATGCCTGGACCGCGGCGGCAACGACTGCGGTGCAAGAGGCGTTCGACTGCGAGGCGGAAGTCCTCTTCTGCTTCGGCGGCACCGGCGCCAACGTCATCGCGCTGGCCGCAGCGACGCGCCGCCACGAGGCCGTCCTGTGCGCCGACTGCGCACACATCTGGAATGACGAGTGCGCCGCCCCTGAGCGTTTCCTGTCCGGCAAGCTGATCCCGGTTACGGCGACACAGGGCAAGCTGACGCCCGCCGCGCTGGCCCCGTGGACCGCGGCCGGACGCGGCGTGCATCGCGCGCCACCGCGCGTGCTCTCACTGACCCAGCCGACCGAATGGGGCACGTTGTACACGCCCGACGAGTTGCGCGCCTTGAGCGAGTTCGCCCACGCGCAGGGCTGGGTGGTGCACGTCGACGGCGCGCGCTTCGCCAACGCCGCCGCAGCCCTCGATCTCTCGCTGGCCGAGCTGGCGCCGGGCTGCGGCGTCGACGTGCTGTCCTTCGGCGGCACCAAGAACGGTCTGCTCGGAGCCGAGGCGGTCGTATTCTTCGACACGGCCCTCGGCGCCGACGCCGCCTATGCGCGCAAACAGGCGACCCAGCTGGCCTCGAAGATGCGTTTCCTCGCCGCGCAGTTCAGCGCCTACCTCGCCGACGACCTGTGGCGCGAACTGGCCGGCCATGCCAACGCGATGGCGCGCCGGCTCGCCGACCGGCTGGACGGCCTGCCAGGCGTCGAGATGACCTGCCCGGTCGAGGTCAACATGCTCTTCCCGCGCCTGCCGGAGGCCGCGCTCGCAGCGCTCGCGGCCCGCTTCGACTTCCACATGTGGGACGCCTCGCGCGGCATCGCGCGCCTGCTGACGAGCTTCGACACCAGCGCGGCAGACGTCGACGCGTTCGCCGACACGCTGCGCGACGCGCTCGCCGCGTCGCGCTGACGGCAACTCGCCGGACGCGACGGCGCGCGCCGCGCCCGGCATCGTTCAGCCGCCGAAACGCGGCTCCGGCACGCCGCGAATGCCGAGACCGCGGATGCGGAACAGGCTGCCGGCGCCGAACTGGGGTTTCGCCTGCGCGGCGAAGTGCTCGTGCGTCGCAGGGTGGCTCACGCGTGCCATCGAGGTGACGTAGATCTCGTCGAGATTCTCACCGCCGAAATTGACGCTGGTGATGTTCTTCACCGGCATGCCGATCCGCCGCTCGACCTCGCCGTCGGGCGTGTACCGGATGAGATCGCCGCCGATCACGAGCGCGTTCCACACGCATCCCTCGGCATCCACCGTACTGCCATCGAAGAAGCCCGGGTCATCGCGCGTGGAGGCGAAATCGCGCTTGTTCGCCAGCGTGCCGGTTTCGATGTCGTAGTCGTAGGCCCACATCACCTGCTGGAAGGTGTCGGCGAAGTAGAACGTGCGGTCGTCCGGGCTCCAGCACGGTCCGTTGGAGCAGATGATGCCTTCGTCGACGCGATGCACCGACAGGTCCGGATCGAGCCGCCACAGGCCGCAGATGGTCAGCTCTTCCTTGTCGTCCATGCCGCCGGCGAAGAAACGGCCGCGGCGGTCGACCTTGCCGTCGTTGAGGCGGCTGCGCGCCTGCTCGGGCTCGATGTGGTGGATCAGCTCGAGCGCGCCGGACTCGAAATCGAAGAAATAGAAACCGTCGTCGAGCGCGAGCACGGCGTTGCCGTCGCGCCGCAACGCCATCGCACCGACATCGTGGTCCAGCGACCAGCTGCGCGTCCTACCGGTGCGCGGATCGAGCCGCCAGATGGACGGATTACCGACCCGCCGCCCGGTGCCGTCGACCCAGTAGAGCGCGCCCTGTTCGACGTCCCAGACCGGCCCCTCGCCGAGGTGGTTCCCGGCATCCACGATGCATTCGATGGTGTAGTGCAAGTGCTTTCCCCCGTATTTCCGGCTGCCCGTTTCGAACATCTATTAGAGGCGCCGGATGACCGCAGGCGCAAGCGCGTCGGCGGTCATGGACCGCCCCGGGGGCGGTGCTACAATCGAGACGCGTTGCGCCGCCAAGGCCGCAAGTCGCAGCGATTCGAACGCAATCCGAACAACCTGGGGGGAGATGCATGTATCCGTCGGTGATCGAGGAGTACCTGCGGCCAGGCTCTGTCAGCGAGGCACTCGCGGCCATAGCCCGGTACGACGAGGGCGAGGCGATGTTTCTCGCCGGCGGGCAGAGCGCGATGCAGGCCATGAAATCGCGCATGCTGCGCCCGCAGTGCGTGGTCGACCTGCAGGACGTGGCCGAACTGCGCGGCATCGCGCGTGACGACGGCGCGCTGCGCATCGGCGCGATGACGCGTTACGTCGACATCGCCAGCGAGACCACGCTGGACGGTGCTTTCGGCGCCCTGCGTGACGCCGCCGCCCACGTCGGCGACCGCCAGGTGCGCAACCGCGGCACCATCGGCGGCAGCGTGTGCTGGAACTACGTCGCTTCGTGCATGCCGGCGGTCGTGCTCGGCCTCGGCGGTACGCTGGAGCTGGCCGCGGCCGACGGCAGCACGCGCCGGCTCGAGGCCGACGACTTCTTCCTCGGCCCGCTCGAGACGGCGCGCCGCGAGGACGAGATCCTGCTCGCCGTGTCGTGGCCGGCGCCGGCCGCGCGCAGCGGCAGTGCCTACAAGAAGTGGGGCCTGGTGCGCGACGCCCTGCCGGTCGTCGGCGTGTGCGTCACGGTCACCCTGGGCAGCGATGGCAATTGCACGCAGGCACGCGTGGCGCTGTCCGGCCTCGCCGGCGGTTGTCAGCGCGCCCCCGCCGGCGAAGACCTGCTGCGCGGCTGCAACGGCGACGCCGACGCCATCGAGCGCGCGATGGCTGCCATCGCCGACAGCGTCGAGACCCACAGCGACATGTCGGCCGACGCCGACTACCGCCGCCAGCTCATCCGTTCGATTGGCGGCGAAGTCGCGGCGACCGCCTTCGCGCGCGCTCGCGGCGGCTGACCGGCGCACCGACACGGCACCCGGGCGCGCGCCGCGCGCTCATAGCGGACCAGGGGAGAAACAAGTACGTGAAGACGATAACCGTCACCGTCAACGGCACCAGTTACGAGGAGAGCGTGCCCGAACGCATGCTGCTGGTCGACTTCCTGCGCGACCGTCTCGCGCTCACCGGCACCCACGTCGGCTGCACCTACGAGGGCGTGTGCGGTGCCTGCACCGTGCACCTCGACGGCGAGGCCGTGAAGAGCTGCATGATGCTCGCCGTGCAGGCCGACGGGCATGCCGTGACGACCGTCGAAGGCCTCGCCGGCGCGGACGGCCCCGGCCCCCTGCAGCGCGCGTTCAGCAACAGCCACGGCCTGCAGTGCGGTTTCTGCACGCCCGGCATACTCATGAACATGAGCGACTTCCTCGCGCGCCATCCCGACCCCAGCGATGAAGAGATCCGCAGCGGACTGGTCGGCAACCTGTGCCGTTGCACCGGGTACGTGCACATCGTGCGCGCGGTGCGCGAAGCGGCACGCGAGATGCGCGAAGGCGCGAGCGGGGTGCAGGCATGAGCGCCGTGGAGAACAGTGCCGACTGGCTCGGCGCGCGCCTCGCGCGCAAGGAAGACCTGCGCCTGGTCACCGGCCAGGGACGCTATCTCGCCGACATAGTGCTGCCCGGTATGCTGCACGCAGTGTTCGTACGCAGCGAGTATGCGCATGCGCGCATCACCGGCATCGACACCAGCGAGGCGGCGGCGATGCCCGGCGTCGTCGCCATCTTCACCGGCGCGGACTTCAAGGACACCGTCAAGCCGATGCCGCAGCCGGTGGTCAAGCCCAACCTGCCGGCACGCTACCCGACGTTCTGGCCGCTCGCGATCGAGAAGGTCAAGTTCCACGGCGAACCGCTCGCCGTGGTCATCGCGCGCGACAAGTACGTGGCCGAGGATGCCGCGGAGTGCGTCTACGTCGATTACGAAGAACTGCCGGTGGTGCGCGATCCCGAGCAGGCGCTGACTGCCGACTCGCCGCTGGTGCACGAGGAGGACGGCAGCAACGAGATCTTCGCCATGACCCTGACCGGTGGCGAGACGCCCGAGGAACAGGCCGCCAACGCGGCCGCCGTCGAGGAGATCTTCCAGCGTGCCGACGTCGTCGTCGCGGAGCGCTTCCGCTGTCACCGTACCGGCATCACGCCGATGGAACCGCGCGGGGTGCTGTGCGACTGGAACGACAGCGACGGTCTGACCGCGTGGATCACGACCCAGCGCCCGCATATCGACCGTCTCGCGCTGTCCGACCTGCTCGAAATCCCGGCCGAGCAGGTACGCGTCGTCGCGCCGCGCGACCAGGGCGGCGGCTTCGGCGTCAAGGCCCCGTTCTACCGCGAGAATCTCGCCATTGCCTACGCCGCGCGCGCGCTGCGCCGGCCGGTACGCTGGGTCGAATCGCGCTACGAGAGCCTGATGAACGTCGGCCAGGAGCGCGACCAGATCAACGATCTCGAGATCGCGGCGAGCAAGGACGGCAAGCTACTCGCGGTGCGCAACCGCGGCGTCGCCGACAACGGCGTCGGCACCATCGGCGTGTACTGGGGCTTCGTCATGCCCTTCCTCGGCGCCGTCGAGCTGCCCAACGCCTACACCTGGGAGCGCGGTGACGTCTCGCTGCGCTGTGCGACGACCAACAAGGCGGCCTTGACGCCCTCGCGTGCATTCGGCCACTTCCCCACCCGCTTCGCCCTCGAGCGCGCCATCGACATGGTCGCGCACAAGCTCGACATGGAGCCGGCCGAGCTCAGGCGCCGGAATCTCGTGCCGTCGCTGCCCTACACTTCCGTCACCGGCGAGTACTACGACAGCGGCGATTTCGTCAAAGTCTGGGACAACCTCATGGCGCAGGTCGACCTGCCGGCGTTCCGCGCCGAGCAGGCCCGTGCGCGCGAGGAAGGGCGCTATCTCGGCATCGGTTTCGCCTGCGGCGTGGAGCTGTCCGGCGTCGCCTCCGAGCTGCTCGTACCGATGGAGAACCAGCCCGGTTACGGCGCCGCCACGGTGCGTCTCGATCCGCGCGGCAAGGTCTACGTCTTCGGCGGCGACGCGCCCGGCGGGCAGGGCCACGAGACGACCACCGCACAGGTCGTCGCCGCGCTGTTCGGCATCCGCCCGAGCGATGTCGTCGTGACCACCGGGGATACCGGCACGACGCCCTTCGGCTCGGGGTCGATCGGCGCCCGCGCCGGCTCCTACTTCGTCAGCGCCGTGGCCAAGGCCTGCGCCGAACTGAAGGACAAGATCACGCGCATCCTCGCCCACGATCTGCAAATCGAGGCCAGCGTGCAGCACTTCGAGTTCACCAACGGTGAGATCGTCTACCTCGGTGACGCCGCCAAGCGCAAGCCGTTCACCGAGGTCGTCGAGCGCATCATCATGTTCCCGATCAACCTGCCCGAGGACGAGGTCGGCGGACTCGAGCACACCGCGTTCTTCGAAGCGGCCAAGCCGATGATCTGCTTCAACGCGGACTGCTGCATCGTCGAGGTGGACGTCGAGTCGGGCAATTTCTCGATCAAGCGCTGGGTCACCTCGGAAGACGTCGGCACCGTGATCAATCCCAACATCGTCGACGGCCAGATGCACGGCGCCATCGTGCAGGGCCTGTCGAACGCGATGTTCGAGGAGTTCGTCTACGACGAGCAGGGCCAGCAGATGTCGGCCGACTTCGAGCATTACAAGCTCGCCACCGCGGCCGACGTACCCGACATCGAGATCACCTATGCACCGACGCCCTGCCCGCACACGCCCCTCGGCACGCGCGGCATCGGCGAAGGCCGACCGAGTTCGGTCCCCGGCGCGCTGAGCAACGCGGTGTGCGACGCGCTGCGGCCCGGCAGCGTGTGGCAGAAGATACGCGAGGCGCGCGGCTGACATGGCGGGCAAACGCAAGGTCATCATCACCTGCGCCGTGACCGGCGCGATTCATACGCCGTCGATGTCGCCCGGCCTGCCGGTGACGCCGGCCGAGATCGCACAGGCCGGCATCGAAGCGGCCGAGGCCGGTGCCGCCATCCTGCACCTGCATGCGCGCGAGCCGGAGACCGGCAAGCCGAGCCAGGACCCGGACCTGTTCCGCGAGCTGCTGCCGCCGATCCGCGAACGGACCAACGCGGTGATCAACCTGACCACCGGCGGCAGTCCCTACATGACCGTCGAAGAGCGCATGCGCCCGGCGGCCGAGATTGTGCCCGAGGTGGCCTCGCTCAACATGGGCTCGATGAACTTCGGCCTGTTCCCGATGCTCAAGCGCTTCAAGAGCTTCCGCCACGACTGGGAAGTCGAGCACCTCGAGGCGAGCCGCAACCTCGTCTTCAAGAATACCTACCAGGACATCGAGACCATTCTCGAGATCGGCTACGGCAACGGCATCCGCTTCGAGTTCGAATGCTACGACACTGCGCACCTGTACAACCTCGCGCACTATCTCGACGAAGGCCGGGTCAAGCCGCCGCTGTTCGTACAGACCGTGTTCGGCATCATGGGCGGCATCGGCGCGCACCCCGAGGACGTCCTGCACATGAAGCGCACCGCCGACCGCCTGTTCGGCAATGCCTACGTGTGGTCGGTACTCGGCGCCGGCCGCCACCAGCTCGAAGTCGCCGCGCAGGCCGCCGCCATGGGCGGCAACATCCGCGTCGGCCTGGAAGATTCGCTGTGGGCCGGCCCGGGACGCCTGGCGGCAAACTCGGCCGAGCAGGTGCGCCTGGTACGCGAGGTGCTGGCCGGCCTGTCGCTCGAGGTCGCGACGCCCGACGAGGCGCGCGCGATGCTTTCGCTGAAGGGCGCCGACACGCTCAACTTGTAACGGCGCGGCAGAGCGCGCCACGACCGCGAGGAAATCCGACCCGGTGGAGCTCAAAGACCAGATCCGTATCAACGCCCCGCGCGAGCGCGTGTTCGCCGCGCTGAACGACGTCGACATCCTGCAGCAGGCGATCCCCGGCTGCGAATCGATCGAGGCGAAATCGCCGACCGAATTCGCCGCCGTCATCACCAGCAAGGTCGGCCCGCTCAAGGCGCGCTTCAACGGACAGGTCGCGCTCGCCGACATCGTGCCTCCCGAGTCCTACACCATGACCGGCGAAGGCCGCGGCGGCCCGGCCGGTCATGCCAAGGTCAGGTCGGCCGTGCGCCTCGAAGAAGACGGCGCCGCGACCTTGCTCCACTACGAGGTCAAAGCCGACATCGGCGGCAAGCTCGCCCAGCTCGGTGGTGCGCTGGTACAGAAGACCGCGCAGAAGACCGCGACCGAATTCTTCGAGAATTTCGAAGCGCTGGTCGCGCCGTCGGCGGCCGCCGACGAGGCGGGCGCAGCGGCCGCGGCACCCGTCGAGCCAGCGACCGGCGACGGCGGCAATCGCACCTGGTTGTGGCTCGGCGCGGGCATCGCAGCATTGGTCGCGATCGCCTGGTTCGTGCTCTGAGCGTACGTCCGTAGAGCAAGCCCCGCAGCGGGCGACATCCGCACGGACACCCGCCGCGGCGCGGAAACGCTTCGCTACCTGGACGGCCGCCCGGCGCAGCAGCCGCGCCGGGCCTCAGCTGCCGTTGCCCGCGATGGCGGCCTTGATGCGCCCGCGCAGCATCTCCAGGCGACGGCGATTGGCGCCGAGGTCGGAATGGCCGACGCGCGATGCCGAACGCCAGTGCAGTGCGTCGCCGTCACGGCGCAACTCGACATCGTCGACAAAACCGAACACCGGCGTGCGGAACGTCGCGTGCAGGTAATCGTCGCCGCTCGTGACGATGGACCCGCCGACGGCGGCCACGGTGTCGCGCACCGCCTCCCAGCGCGCGTCAGGATCGCCCGGCGGCAGGGCCAGCGGTGCGACGTGGTGGGCCGGGTCGTCAGCCTGTGACGCCTCGCTGCACACGCAGTTGGGTGCCGGACCACAGGGCACCAGCTGTCCCTCGACGAGTCCCGGCGCGCGGTCCGGTGCACGGCGTGACCACCAGCCGAGCACGGCGAAGGCCAGCGCCACGGCAATGACGACGATGGCCAGTCCCCACAGCATGCGTCGCACCGCCTCCGTTACCAGTTTTCGGTCAGGATCAGCAGGCCCGGGATCCAACAGGTCAGTACGCCCACGCCGATCGTCGTATAGGGCAACAGGCGCCCGAAATCGCGGCCCGGCACGTTGGCCTGGTAGAACATGTACCAGAGCACGCCCCAGATGAGCCAGAACGTGCCGAAGCGCAGGTCACCGCCCTGGTAGGTGACGAGGGCGCAGGGAATGGTGGTCAGTGCGACGAAGAAGCAGAACCAGCCGAAACCGCGCATGTCGAGATCGAACCAGATACTGACGGCGACGTAGAGGTAGGTGAACGTGAACAGGAAGAACGTCGCGACACCGAAGAAGTCGGCCGGCGTCTGCGCCCGGATCAGCTGTAGCAGGCTCGCCACGAGCGCCAGCGACCCGACCATGAAATTCATCACCGCCATCGAGCGGCCATCGACGCGGCCGAGGCCGCCCATCCCGTTGACCAGCAACACGGCTCCGACGTAGAGCAGAATGACCCCGACCATAGCGCTTCCCCTCGTTGTGGCGCACTCGCGGCGTCACGAGCCCCCGTGCCCGTGACTGCCCTCCCCTGGTGCGCCCCGCCACGCTAGCACGGATGGGGCACGGGCGTGAACAAGCCCGTGCCGGGCACCGCTACGCGGTTCAGGGGGCGCGCAGGTCGAAGGCCGAGCCGACCACGCTCGCGGCGAAGCGCCCGGGCGCGAAAGCGGTCGCGAGCGCGCTCTTCGCGCGCCACCCGGTGCAGTGTCCGGGCGCCACGATACGCGGCTGCACCAGCGCTTCGAGGTCACGCACGGTGTCGTCGATACGCTCTTCCATGACCTTGCCGGCGAGGTGGTAACCGCCGAGCACGACGTCGACCGGCGTCTCCGGGAAGGCATTGCGCGCACCCAGGCAGGCGTTGACGATGCCGGCATGCGAGCAGGCCGAGAGCACCGTCACGCCGCGCCCGCGCACGCGCGCGGCGACGAAGCGCTCGTCCATGATCAACGGATCGGCCGTCGCCGTATCGCCATGGAAACTGTGATGGCCGGCAAGGCCGGTCTCGTAGGCCGTGACGCGGTCGATGGTGCCGCTGGCATAGAAGAACCCGTCGCACAGCGCGTGCGCCTCGGCGTGGCGTGCAATCCTGCCGCCCGCCGCCTCGAGCGCCGCGAAGTCGGGCTCCTCGGGCAGCATGATCATCGTCCCGCTGGGCAGCAGCACGCCACGTTGATCGGGCCGGTCGGGATGCAGGTCGACAACCACCGGCGCCGCCACGCCGGCCGCTTCGCGCGCCGCGCTGATGGCGGCGATGACGGCGGGAAACCCGCCGCTGTGGTCCCAGTGCCAGTGCGAGAGAAACACCACCTCGATGGCCGCCAGGTCGACACCGAGGCGTTCGGCGTTGGCCAGCCAGACATCGGCGTAGGGGCCGACGTCGAACAGCATCGTGTGCTGTCGTGCACCGTGCGTGCCGGTGACGAGCACCGAGAAGCCGTGACAGGCACAGCACAGGTGGTCGAACACCGTGGTGCAGGCATGGCCCTCGTGGTGGCGGCTCGGCGGGATCCGCGCCGCGTGGCGCGCGGCTTCCGGGATCTGCGGAATGCCTTCGTCGACGCTGGAGAGCGTATCGGTCTCGTTGTCGACGATGACCAGCAGCTCGAGTCGGTCGAGCTCGATGGTCGTGGTGATGTTTTCCTTCGTGCTCATGTCCCCTCCTTCTGCGCGGCGCCGTGGCGTGCCGCGATGTCGTTCAAAAGCCATCGCCAGCAACGCGCCACTGGTCGTCGCTGACGGTCAGCGCCAACCACGAAGCACCGCCATGGGTACGCGCGCGGCCCGCAGCGCCGGGATTGAGTACCCACGGAATCTCTTTGGTATCCGTCACGCGGCGATGGCTGTGACCGTAGACGATTGCGCGCGCCCCGGGCCAGCGCGCGCGCAGGCGCGCGTGACGTTGCGCGGCGCGGGGCCACTGGTGGCCATGGACCACCACCAGGCTGCCACCGGCGAGCGCTATCTCGATCGCCTCGGGCAGCGCAGTGCGCACGCTGCCCTCCCCGCGCGGCCACTTCGCCGCGACGTCGTTGTTGCCGGCAACCGCGGCGACCGGTGCCACGGCGCCGAGCGCGTCGAGCACGGCGGCGTTGCCGACATCGCCCGCGTGCACGACGAGATCGGACGGCGCGAGCGCCGCCAGCACGGCCGGGTCGAGATGACCGTGCGTATCGCTGACGAGTGCGATACGCCGCGCCGCGGGCCACGCTGCGTGGCGCAGGTTCACGCCGCCGCCTCGAGCGCTTCGACGCGCGTGCGCTCGCGCACCAGCAGGGCGATGGCCGGCAGCGCGAACAGGAACGTCAGGGCGAAGAACGGCGCCCAGCCGAGCGCATCGACGAGCAGTCCCGACGGCGGCCCGGCGAAGACCCGGCCGAGGCTCGCCGCGGCGCTCAGGAGCGCGTACTGGGTGGCCGTGAAACGCCGGTCGCAGAGCGCCATCAGCAGCGCGACGAAGGCCGCCGTGCCCATGCCGCCGGTGAGATTCTCGAGCGCGACGACGGCGACCATGGCCGGCCACGAACCGCCGCCGAGCGCGAGCAGGCAAAAACCGAAATTTGTCACCGCCTGCAGCCAGGCGAACAACAGCAACGCCCGGTACAGGCCGAGACGCACCATGAGCGCGCCGCCGTAGAGCGCGCCGGCGATGGTTGCGACCATGCCCAGCCCCTTGTAGACGGCGCCGACGTCGGTCAGCGAGAAACCCAGTTCACGCAACAGGAAGGTGGTCGTCAGGCGCCCGGCGAAGGCGTCGCCCAGCTTGTAGAAGAACACCAGCGCGAGCAGCAGCAGCGCGCCGTCGCGCGAGAAGAATTCGCGCAGCGGTCCGAGCACGGCATCGGCGAGGGTGCGTGGCGGCGGCACGTCCTCGGGCAGGCGCGGACCGAGCAGCGTGGCGAGCACGCCGACGCACAGGATTGCCGCCATGACCAGGTAAGTCCGCGCGAACCCGATACGATCGGCCATCACCAGCGCACCCGCGCCCGACACCAGCATGGCGATGCGGTAACCGGTGGTCGCGACCGCGGCGCCGAAACCGCGCTCGCGCTCACCGAGCACCTCCGCGCGGTAAGCGTCGATGCCGATATCCTGCGTGGCCGACAGCAAGGCGATGAGGAACGCTGCCGCGCCGAGCAGAAACAAGGCGCCGTCGGCGAGGTTCCCGAGGCCGGCGGCGGCCAGCAGGCCGGCGAGCGCGAGCTGGGTGAGCAGGATCCAGTCGCGGCGGCGCCCGGGCCAGCCCGGCTGAAAGCGATCGAGCAGCGGCGCCCAGAGGAACTTGAGTACGTAGGGTAGCGTGACGAGCGAGAACAGACCGATCGCGCGCACGTCGACACCGGTCTCGGTCAACCAAGCCTGCATGGTCGAGTCGCTCAGCGCGAGCGGCAGGCCCGAAGCGAAGCCGAGCACGGCGATGGTGACGATGCGGCGGTTGGCGAGCTCTCGCGACATGACGGGTTCCGGCGGCAGGGACGCGTCGTTGCCGGCGCGGGTGCGGCATTGTATACGTAGGGTCCGGACGACACAGGCGACCCTGCATGGCGATCGAGATCGAACGCAAGTTCCTGCTCAGCGACACGTGCTGGCGTGACGAGATAGCGCGCTCGGTGCCGATGCGCCAGGGTTACCTCGCCGCACAGCCCGGCTGTTCGGTACGCGTGCGCATCGAGGGCGAGACGGCGGCGCTCAACATCAAGAGCGCGACGCTCGGCATCGAACGCCAGGAGTTCGAATACGCGATCCCGCGCGAGGATGCCGAGACGATGCTGCGCACGCTGTGCGGCGAGCGCACGCTGTCCAAGGTCCGCCACTATGTGCGGCACGGCGAGCATACCTGGGAAATCGACGAATTCGAGGGCGCCAACGCGGGGCTCGTCGTGGCCGAAATCGAACTCGGCAGCCGCGACGAGACCTTCGCCCGGCCCGGCTGGCTCGGCGCCGAGGTCTCCGACGACCCGCGCTACTACAACGTGTGCCTGCTCGAGCATCCCTACCGCGACTGGGCCGGCGCGACGGCTGAGGCCGGTTCCCCCAGAAATAACGAGTAATTTGGTCGGGATTAGCGTGCTATCATGACGACACAGGACAGAGACGAGCTTGCACCCGCGATCATGACAGCCAAAGCCCGCTTCCCGACCCGACTGGTCGACAAGTTCGGCCGCGTCGTCAGCTACGTGCGGATCTCGGTCACCGACCGTTGCGACTTCCGCTGCGTGTACTGCATGGACGAGGACATGACTTTCCTGCCCCGTGCGCGCATCCTCACCCTCGAGGAACTGGCCTTCGTCGGGCGCGCCTTCAGCGAACTCGGCGTGCGCAAGATCCGTATCACCGGCGGCGAACCGCTGGTACGCAACAACGTGATCAAGCTGTTCCAGGACCTCGGCCGCCTGCCCGGCCTGGAGGAACTCGTGCTAACCAGCAACGGCTCGCAGCTGCCCAAGCTGGCCGCGCCGCTGCGCGCGGCCGGCGTGCGCCGCATCAACATCAGTCTCGACTCGCTCGACCCGGAGCGCTTCCGCCGCATCACCCGCGTGGGCGACCTCGAGCGGGTGCTCGCCGGCATCGAGGCGGCGCAGGCCGCCGGTTTCGAACGCATCAAGCTCAACACTGTCATTCTGCGCAACCGCAACGAAGACGAGGTCCTGCCGCTGGTCGAGTTCGCCCGCGAGCGTGGCCTCGACCTCGCGTTCATCGAAGAGATGCCGCTCGGCGTCATCGGCGACCACGACCGCGCCGAGGCCTACTATTCGAGCGACGACATCCGCGCCGACATCGAGCGACGCTACCCGCTGCTGCCGACCACCGAGAGCACCGGCGGACCGTCGAAGTATTTCCGCATGTCCGATTCGGACAGCCGCATCGGATTCATCTCGCCCCACAGCCATAATTTCTGCGGCGACTGCAACCGCGTGCGCCTGACCGCCGAGGGACGCCTGCTCCTGTGCCTGGGCCAGGAGCACTCGGTCGACCTGAAGCACATTCTGCGGTCCCATCCCGGCGACATGGATCGTCTCAAGCAGGCCATCGTCGACAGCATGGACATCAAGCCGCACGGGCACGATTTCAACCTGCGCGAACAGCCGCTGATTTTCCGTCACATGAGCCATACCGGCGGCTGAGCCGGACGCAGCCGATGATCACTGCCGTTCTCGCGGCTCCGCGGCGCTGCCTGGCCGTGCTGCTGGCGCTGCTCGTGGTGACGGCACCCGCCGCCGCCGACACGCGCGAACTGCGTCTCGTCACCACCACGACGACGGACAATTCCGGGCTCATCGCCTACCTCGTACCCGCGTTCGAGGCCGAGCATGGTTACGACGTCAAGGTCATCGCGGTCGGAACCGGACGCGCGCTCGAACTGCTCGCACGCGGTGATGTCGACATTGCCCTGACCCATTCGCGCCAGCTCGAGCTCGAGTTCGTCGCCGACGGCCGCGCCGTCGAGCATCATCCCGTCATGTTCAACGACTTCGTCATCGTCGGACCGCCGACGGATCCCGCGGGGATCGCCAAGGCACGCGACATCGAGTCGGTCTTCCGCGCCCTCGCACGCGGCCTGGCACCGTTCCTGTCACGCGGCGATCGTTCGGGCACCCACGTGCGCGAGCGCGAACTGTGGGCCGCGATCGATGTCGAGCCCGCGGGCGGCTGGTACCGCGAAACCGGCCAGGGCATGGGCCGTACGCTGCAGATGGCGGGCGAACTCGACGCCTACACCCTGGGCGACCGCGGCACCTGGCTGGCTTTCCACGCGCGCCTGCCCCTGGCGCTGCTGTTCCAGGGCAGTGACAAGCTGTTCAACCAGTACAGCGTGCTGTCGGCCAACCCGGCGCTGCATCCGCACATGAACGTCGCCGGCGCGCAAGCGCTCAACGCCTGGTTGCGCTCACCGCGGGCCAAGCAGCTCATCCGTGATTTCCGCATCGATGGACAGCCCTTGTTCGTGCCGGTACTTTAGTCCCGACGCGAGCATGCGAGCTGCACGATGCCGCGACGCGACGGGCGCACGGGCAGGCGGAAAGCAATACGCCATAAGGCGCAGCTCGCGGCCCGCTGACGGATGCGGGCGCCTGCCGTCACCCGGCGTCGCGCCGGCCCCGCGAGGCCGCCCGCGGCGTCGATACCGTGGACAATCCTGCGCCCCGAGGCGCCTCCGAGCAGCGTGAACGAACTGACCCAAGCCAGTCACCAGGCCCTGCAGCTGCTGGCTAGCGGTGACGGCGTGCTGTGGTCGATCATCGGCGTGTCGTTCTCCGTCTCCCTGCGCGCGATCGCGATTGCAACCCCACTCGCCCTGCTCGGCGCCTTCGCCCTCGCCTACCTGCGCTTCCCGGGACGCCGCACGCTGGTCACGGCAGTCAATACGCTGATGGCCGTACCCGCCGTGGTGGTCGGGCTGACCGTCTACCTGCTGCTCTCGCGCAGCGGGCCGCTCGGTGCCCTGCACCTGCTGTTCACCCAGTGGGCGATGATCATCGGCCAGGTCCTGTTGTGCCTGCCGCTGCTCATCGCAATGGCCCACGCGGCGCTGCAGTCCGGCGACCAGCGCGCCTGGGAGACGGCACTCACGCTCGGCGCGAATCGCTGGCGCGCGATGTGCACGGTCATGTACGAAGTACGCTTCGGCTTGCTCGCCGCCGTCATTGCCGCGTTCGGCCGCATCATCGCCGAAGTCGGCTGTTCGATGATGGTCGGCGGCAACATCCTTTATCACACGCGCAACATTCCGACCGCGATCGCACTCGAAACCAGCAAGGGTGAATTCGCCCAGGGCATCGCGCTCGGCATCGTGCTGCTGGCCTTCGCCCTCGCGCTGAATTTCGGCCTCGGGTATGCGCAGGGCTCGGGTGAGGTGAGCCGGTGAACCAGGATCCCGCCCAGCCGCTGCTCGCCGTGCGCGGGCTCGAGTTCGCTTTCGGCGGCCGCCGTGTGCTCGACGTCGGACAGCTGCGCATCGCGCGCGGCGAGGCCATCCTGCTGGTCGGCGACAACGGTTCCGGCAAGACCACCCTGCTCAAGATCCTCGCCGGGCTGCTGGTCGCAGCGCGCGGCGAGTTCACCTGCCTCGGCACGACCATGGCGCCGCGCGCCGCGGCGCGCTTCTGCCGAGGCCGCCACGTTTACCTGCACCAGAGCCCCTACATGTTCGACGGCACGGTCGAAGAGAACATCGCTTATGGCCTCAGGCAGCGCGGGCGCGACAGCGCGCAGCAGCGTATCGAGATCCGCGACATGCTCGCCTGGGCGGAACTCGGCCACCTCGTGCACCGGCCGGCGCGCCAGCTCTCGACCGGCGAGAAGCAGCGCGTGGCCCTGACCCGCGCGCGCATCCTCGCCCCCAGCCTGCTGCTGCTCGACGAAATCACCGCGAACATGGACGCCGACAGCCGGCGCCGAACCCACACCATGATCGCCGACCTGCGCCGCGCCGGTTCGAGCGTGGTCTTCGCCACCCATGACCATGCGTCCCTCGAAGCGTTGTGCGACCAGCGCCTCGAGCTCGCCGGCGGCCAGCTCGTCGACGTCCCCCTGACGGCCGGCGCGGACGTCATCCCGCTGCGCCGCGACGGCGTCACGACCGAACCGCGCTGAGCCGTGGCGCGCGCTGCCGACATCACCGGCTGCATCCTCGCCGGCGGCGAAGGCCGGCGGCTCGGCGGCGCCGACAAGGGTCTCGTCGAACTGGCCGGTGAACCGCTCGTCGCACACTGCCTGGCACGGCTGCGTCCACAGGTCGATGCCGTTGTGATCAGCGCCAACCGCAATCTCGCGACCTACCGCGACTTCGGCGTACCGGTGTTCGACGACGCGCGCGAAGACTATGCCGGCCCGCTCGCCGGCGTCCTCGGCGCGCTGCGGCGCGCGCAGACGCGCCACGTGGTGACCGCGGCCTGCGACAGCCCGTTCCTGCCCACCGACCTGGCTGCCCGCCTGCACGACGCGCTGCACGCCGCTGCGGGCGAGATCGCGGTCGTCGTCACCGCCGGGCGCCTGCAGCCGGTGTTCGCGCTCTACGAGGTGACGCTTGCCGATGCGCTGAGCGATTATCTCGATGCAGGCGGTCGCAAGATCGACACCTGGATGCGGCAGCATCGCCTGGTCGAAGTGGTCTTCGACGAGGCCGAGGCCTTCATGAACATCAACACGCCCGAGGATCTCGCCGCAGCGGTGCGCCGTCTCGGCGGCGAGCCCTGAGGCCACTGGCGATGCTCGAAGA
>JAPOKK010000040.1 GCA_029977665.1 Pseudomonadota bacterium
GCATCAGCGCCAGGGCCAGGCGGGCGCGTGGCCAGGGGTTGCCGATGACGCATTCGAAGCGCGCGCGCTCGCCGGCGAACACCGGCGCCGCGTGGGCGCCGAGGAAGTCGAGCCCGGCGAGGTTGTGATAGGTGTGCAGCATGGCGACGAGGAACATGCCGCCGAGCAGAAAGGACAGCAGGTAGCCGAGCGCGTTGTCGTAGTTGATGGCGCCGAGCAGGATCACCACGAGCATCGCGCCGAGGGTGAACCCGGCGCGGCTCGGGAAGATGTAGACGCGGCGCCGGTCGAGCCGCTGCGTCGGGCTCGCGGCGACGGCGGTGTTCACGGGATCGGCACGGCGTCGAGCAGGTGGCGGGCGATGGCGTCGGCGCCCTCGGCGCGTTCCCCGGGCGTCGCCACGAGGCGGTGCCCGGCGACGGCCGGCAGCACCGCCTGCACGTCGTCGGGCAGCACGTGGCCGCGGCCATCGACCAGCGCCCAGGCACGTGCGGCGCGTAACAATGCCAGTCCGGCGCGGGGTGACAGGCCGGCCTGGCACAGCGCGCTGCTACGGCTGTGGTCGAGGAGGTTCTGCACGTAGTCGAGCAGGGCGTCGCTGACGTGGACTTCCTCGACCTGTGCCTGCAGCGCGAGCAGCGCGGCGGCGTCGAGAATCGGTTGCTGGTCGTCGAGCAGCGTACGCCGATCGGCGCCGGTGAGCAGTGCGCGTTCGGCCTGGCGATCGGGGTAGCCGAGCGAGATGCACATGAGGAAGCGGTCGAGCTGCGACTCGGGCAGGGGGAAGGTGCCGATCTGCTCGAGCGGGTTCTGTGTGGCGATGACGAAGAACGGGTGCGGCAGCGCGTGGGTATCGTTCTCGACCGTTACCTGGCGCTCTTCCATCGCTTCGAGTAGCGCGCTCTGGGCGCGCGGCGTGGCCCGGTTGATCTCGTCGGCGAGGACCACGTGGGTGAAGATCGGCCCCGGGTGGAAGCGGAACTCGCCGCTCTCGCGGTGGTAGACGTAGACCCCGGTGACATCGGCCGGCAGCAGGTCGGAGGTGAACTGGATGCGCTGGAAATCGAGGCCGAGCAGGCGCGCGAGCAGGTGCGCGAGCGTCGTCTTGCCGACCCCGGGCATGTCCTCGATGAGCAGGTGGCCGCGCGCCAGCAGGCAGGTCAGCGCGAGCCGGATCTCGGTGGTCTTGCCGAGCACCACGCGCGAAGCGCCGGCAATGACCGCGTGGATGCGGTTGCGCGATTGCTCGCTGGCCGAGCTCGTTCGTTGTCTGAGTTCCATAGAACTGGTCTCTATCGCTACCTGGCTGTGCGATGGGGGTGTCATGCCCGAGCTTATCGGCGTGCGTGGGGTGAAACTCCAGCCGGCCAGGCCGGGCGCCGCGGCGCGCGATTGAAGCCTGGCGCCGCGCAGCCGAAACATGCTGTGGCCGCTCGTGGAATTATCTCCGAGCGCGCCGCTGCGGCGGAAGCGCGCCCGGGCTATGCTGCCGCGACCGCCGGGGCGGCACGACGAGCGAGGATGCGCCGCGATGACGCCCCGGATCCGCCGCCGCGCCGGAGCCTCATATAAATCATCGCACGCGCACGACAGGGAAACAGATGCAGAAGTACGATTTCGTCGTCATCGGCAGCGGCCCGGCAGGCCAGCGCGCCGCCATCCAGGCGGCCAAGCTGGGCCGTTCGGTCGCGCTCATCGAGCGCTCGTTCAGCATCGGGGGCGCGTGCGTGCACACGGGCACCATCCCCAGCAAGACCCTGCGCGAGGCCGTGCTCTACCTGACCGGCTGGCGTCAGCGCGGTTTCTACGGCCGCAGCTACCGGGTCAAGGAGCGCATCACCGCCGACGACCTCATGCAGCGGCTCGACATCACCATCCGCCACGAGATCGAAGTGCTGATGCACAAGCTGCACCGCAACTTCGTCGATACCATCGCCGGCACGGCCCGCTTCGAGACGCCGCACCGGCTGCGCGTCGAACTCAACGACGACGAGTCGCGCGTGATCGAGGCTGAACGCATTCTCATCGCGACCGGTTCGCGGCCGGCGCGCCCGGCCAACGTGTCGTTCGACTGCCCCAATATCGTCGACAGCGACAACATCCTCACCATGACCGAGTTGCCGCGCACGCTCGCGGTCATCGGCGCCGGCGTCATCGGCGTCGAGTACGCCTCGATCCTGAGCGCCCTCGACATCGAGGTCACGCTGATCGACGGACGCGAGCGCATGCTGGATTTTCTCGACCGCGAGATCGTCGACGAATTCGCCCACCACCTGCGCGATCGCGGCGTCAGCCTGCGTTTCGGCGAGACCGTCGAGCGCGTCGAGGTGGCCGATCCGAAGCGCGTCGTGGTGCATCTCGCGAGCGGCAAGCGCGTGCGCGCCAACATGGTCTTGTTCGCCGCCGGCCGGCAGAGCAACACCGATCTGCTGGGCCTGGAGCACGCCGGGCTCGACACCGACGAGCGCGGTCGCCTGGTTGTCGACGAGCATTTCCGCACCCGCGTGCCGCACATCTACGCCGCCGGCGACGTCATCGGTTTCCCGGCCCTCGCCTCGACCTCGATGGAGCAGGGCCGCCAGGCCGGCGCGCACGCCTTCGACCAGCCGCTGCGTCCGCACGCCAACGCGGTGTTTCCGTTCGGCATCTACGCGGTGCCGGAAATGAGCGTGGTCGGCCAGACCGAGGAAGAGCTGCGTGCGGCCGGCGTGCCTTACGAATCAGGTATTGCGCGCTTTCGCGAGACCTCGCGCGGCCAGATCCTGGGTCTGCGCGAGGGTCTGCTCAAGATCCTCGTCCATCTCGACGATCACCGGCTGCTCGGCGTGCACATCGTCGGCGAGGGCGCGACCGAACTCATTCACATCGGCCAGGCCGTGCTGGCGCACCACGGCACGCTCGATTTCTTCGTCGACGCGGTATTCAACTACCCGACGCTGGCCGAGACGTACAAGGTCGCCGCGCTCGACTGCTGGAACAAGCTCGCGCCCTGACGCGCTCGCCGCGGCGCCGGGTCTCCCGCCGGTTGTCTGCCGCGTCGTCCGCTCGGTGTCGTCCGCTTAGTCGTCGCCGCTGCCGGCGATGGTCATGCGATCGATGAGGATGGAGCCGGTCTGCACCGAGGCGCTCGCGTCGATGTCGCTGCCGACCTCGGTGATCCCGAGCAGCATCGTCTTGAGATTGCCGGCGATGGTGATTTCCTCGACCGCGTGGACGCGCTCGCCGCGCTCGACGAGGAAGCCGCTCGCGCCGCGCGAGTAGTCGCCGGTCACGGCATTTACGCCGAAGCCCATGAGGTCGGTCACCAGCAGCGCGCGGTCGAGCGAGGCGATCATCTCCTCGAGCGAGCGCGTGCCCGGGGTGAGCAGCAGGTTGTGGGTGCCGCCGGCATTGCCGGTCGGGGTGCGGCCGAGGCGGCGCGCGGCGTAGGCGCTGAGCAGGTAGGTGGTCAGGCGGCCGCCGTCGATGATGGTCTTGGGCGCGGTCGCGACGCCGTCGCTGTCGAACGGGGCGCTGGCCGGCCCGGCCGGCAGGTGCGGGCGTTCGCTGAGCGAGAGCGCTGCCGGCAGCACCGCCTCGCCGAGCGCATCGAGCAGAAAAGACGCGCGGCGGTACTGGGCGCCGCCGGAAATGGCGCCGACGAGGTGGCCGATGAGGCCAGCGGCGACGCGGTTCTCGAACACGACCGGCAGCGCGGTGGTCGGGATGCGCCGCGCGCCGAGCTTGGCCACGGTGCGCGCGCCGGCGGTGCGGCCGATCGCCGCGGCATCTTCGAGCAGCTCGGGTCGGCGATTGCTCGAATACCAGTAGCCGCGCTGCATGCCGGCGTCGTCGGCGCCGATCATCACCGCGCTGATCGAGTGCCGGGTGCCGCGGTAAGCGCCGTGGAAGCCGTGCGAATTGGCGTATGCGCGGGTGCCACGATAGCGGTTCACGCTGGCGCCGTCCGACTGGCGGATGCGCGGGTCGTGAGCGAGCGCCGCGCGTTCGCAGTCGAGCGCGAGCGCGATGGCGCGTTCGGCGTCGATGTCCCAGGGATGGTCGAGATCGAGATCGGGGATGTCGCGGGCGAGGAACTCCGCCGCCGCGAGCCCGGCGTGCTCGTCGACCTCGCCGTGCTCGGCGATGCGGCGCGCCGCGGCCACGGTTTCGGCGAGCGCGTCGCCCGAGAAGTCGGTGGTCGTCGCGCTGCCCTTGCGGCCGCCGAGGTAGACCGTCACGGCGAGCGACTTGTCGCGTTCGTGCTCGACCGTCTCGCAGGCACCGTCGCGCACCGTCACGGCGAGACCTTCACCGGCGGAGATGGCGACCTCGGCGGCATCGACACCCTGGGCGGTGGCGCGTTCGAGCACGTCGCAGGCGAGGGTGTCGAGGGTCTCGGGGACGTTGTAGTCGGTGGCGAGCGGCTTGTTCATCGTGCGTATGTTAGGCCCTGGCAGCCCGGCGCGCACGGGGCAGGGCGATGCTCGCGCCGCCGGCCTGTTTTGAGCGTGGCTGGCGCACGCGGGTACACTACGGGCGCCACCCCTTATCAATGACGGCCGCGCCGCGCGCCGCCCACGACGCTCCATCGCCCGATGCAAGATTCCTCCATCCTCGCGCCGCTCAATGCGCGCCAACGCGAAGCGGTCGCGTCCGACGCCCAGCGCGTGCTCGTCCTCGCCGGCGCCGGCAGCGGCAAGACGCGCGTGCTCGTGCACCGCATCGCCTGGTATCTCGAGACCGGCCAGGCCACGCCGCACGGCATTCTCGCGGTGACCTTCACCAACAAGGCCGCCGCGGAGATGCGCGCGCGCATCGAGCAGCTCACCGGGCAGCCGGTCGGTGGCATGTGGGTCGGCACCTTCCACAACATCGCCCACCGCATCCTGCGCGCGCATGCGCGCGATGCCGGCCTGCCCGAGAATTTCCAGATCATCGACGCCGACGATCAGCAGCGCGTTATCCGGCGCGTCATCCGCGGCCTCAATCTCGACGACAGCGAATGGCCGCCGAAGGAAGCGCAGTGGTTCATCAACGCGCGCAAGGACGACGGCGAGCGGCCGGGGCATGTCGACGACTACGGCGACGCCACGCTGCGCACCATGATCGACATCTACCAGGCCTACGAGGAGACCTGCGCGCGGTCCGGGCTGGTCGATTTCGCCGAGCTGCTGCTGCGCGCCCACGAGCTGTGGCAGCAGCATCCGGGCCTGCTGCGCCATTACCAGGAGCGCTTCTGGCACGTGCTGGTCGACGAGTTCCAGGACACCAACGCCATCCAGTACGCCTGGCTGCGCCAGCTCGTCGGCGACGACGGCAACATCTTCGTCGTCGGTGACGACGACCAGTCCATCTACAGCTGGCGCGGCGCGCGCGTGGAGAACATGCAGCGCTTCCGCAACGACTACGCCGACCACGCGCTGGTGCGCCTCGAGCAGAACTACCGCTCGACCGGCAACATCCTCGAAGCGGCCAACACGCTTATCGCCAACAACCCGACGCGTCTCGGCAAGGAACTGTGGACGGACGGTGCGCGCGGCGAGGCGATCACGCTCTACGCCGCGTACAACGATCTCGACGAAGCGCGCTTCGTCGTCGATCGCATCGCCCAGTGGCGCGAGCACGGCGGGCGGTTGAGCGAATCGGCCGTGCTCTACCGCACCAGCGCGCAGTCGCGCGTGCTCGAAGACGCGCTGCGCCAGGCGGATCTGCCGTACCGCGTCTACGGCGGTTTCCGCTTCTACGAGCGCGCCGAGATCAAGGACGCGCTGGGTTACGTGCGCCTCGCCGCGTGGCGCGGCGACGATACCGCTTTCGAGCGCATCGTCAACGTCCCCGCGCGCGGCATCGGCCAGCGCAGCCTGGAGGAAGTCCGCCTGGTCGCGCGGCGCGAGGGCATCACGCTGTGGGAGGCGGCGCGCCAGCTCGTCGAGCACCGCGAACTCGCCGCGCGCGCGGTCGGTGCGCTGGAACGCTTCATGACCCTCATCGATCGCATGAGTGTGCTGACCAGCGAGCTCGCCCTCGACGAGATGCTCGAGCAGATCATCGACATGAGCGGCCTGGTCGATCACTACCGCAAGGAGAAAGGCGAGCGTGGGCTCGACCGCATCGACAACCTCGAAGAGCTGGTCACCGCCGCGCGCGACTTCGTGCCCGCGCCGGAGGACGAGGAGATGCCGCTGCTCGCCGCCTTCCTCGCCCATGCCGCGCTCGAGTCGGGCGAAGGCCAGGCCGATGCCTACACCGACAGCGTGCAGCTCATGACGCTGCACTCGGCCAAGGGCCTCGAGTTCCCGCTGGTGTTCCTGGTCGGCGTCGAGGAGGGCCTGTTCCCGCACCAGCGCTCGGCCGGTGACCCGGTGCAGCTCGAGGAGGAACGCCGGCTGTGCTACGTCGGCATTACGCGCGCAATGCGCAAGCTCGTCATCACTCACGCCGAGTCGCGCCGCCTGCATGGTTCGGACTACTACCCGCAGCCGTCGCGATTCATCCGCGAGCTGCCGGCCGCGGTGATCGAAGAAGTGCGCCTCGGCGGGCGCGTCGCCAGCGGCCGTGTCGCGGCGCGGCCGACGCCGGCTTCACGCGCCGTCAACGAGACCGTGGCCGGCCTCGCGCTCGGCCAGCGCGTGGTCCACCGCGTGTTCGGCGAAGGCGTCGTGCTCAATTTCGAGGGCCACGGCGAGCACTCGCGCGTGCAGGTCAACTTCGAGGACGGCGGCACCAAGTGGCTGGTCGCCGCTTACGCGGGGCTGCAGGGGATGTGATTGGCCCGGCGGAAAGGCGCGACCGGGTGGTTGGCCTGACGTAGCGAGCGCGGATTGCAGGCGGGGAACGGGACCGGGAGCGGGGATGGAGGGGTCACGGCCGCGCGGCCGTGACCCGCAGAGCGGTGCTTACTGCGCGGCCGAGACCATGTAGTCGACGGCGGCCTTGACGTCGTCGTCGGAGAAGTCCGGGCGGCCACCCTTGGGCGGCATCATGCCGTTGTTGCCCATGTAGCCGTTGATGGCGTTGTGGTAGAGCTTCTCGGCGCCCTTCGCGATGCGCTCGCTCCAGGCGGCGGCGTCACCGAGCTTGGGCGCGCCGGCGGCGCCCGGGGTGTGACAGACGAAGCAGGCGGCATCGTAGACTTCCTTGCCGCGGCCGCTGTCGGCGGTCGCCGTGGCCGCCGCTGCTTCGGCGCCGGCCTGCGCATCCTCGGCGGGCGCGGCCTCGCTGGCCGCGGCGGGCTCGGCTGCCGCTTCACTGGTCGGCGTCGCGGATTCTTCGGCCGCTGCCGCGCCACCGTTGCCGCCGCCGACCGCGGCGAGCATGTAATCGACTGCCGCCTTGACCTCGTCCTCGCTCAGCGCCGGGTTGCCGCCCTTGGCCGGCATCATGCCCGCGCTGCCGGTGAAGCCGTTGATGGCGTTGGCATAGAGCGCCTCGGTGCCCTTCTCCAGGCGCGACTCCCAGGCTGCCATGTCGCCCTGCTTGGGCGCGCCGGCGATGCCCTGCGCGTGGCAGGCGAAGCAGACCTTGTCATAGGTCGCCTGGCCGATGTCGCCGCTGGCAACGGCCGCGGCCGGCGCGGCGGCGGGCGCCGCGCTCGCCGGCGCTTCCACCGGGGTCTCCACGGTGACGGGCTCGCCGCCGGTGTTCACCTGGCCCATCGGCGCGACGCGCGTGATGGCGTTGGCGTCCGCGTCCTGGGTCTCCTGAAAGCTGCGGTTGACGATCTTGGCCAGAACGAAGGCCATGACGCCGACCACCGCGAGCCCGACCAGCACCATGGAGAAATTGCGGACGAATGCCGCGTCGTCGTGATTGCTCATGCCTGTGCTCTCGAAGGAATTCTGTTTTAGATGAGGAACCCGCGCAGCCAGACCTCCCAACCCCCGCGAGCCGCGCGCATTATAGCGAAATCAAGGCCCTGCTCTAGCCCGGCCCCGCGCCCCGCGCAGCCGGCCCCGGGGCGCGACGGCCCGGCCGGCACGAATCACCGCTCACGCTTTCCCTCGCGCGCCTGACGCTGTAGCTTATACGCCCCCACGCGCCCGTAGCTCAGCTGGATAGAGTGCTGCCCTCCGAAGGCAGAGGTCACAGGTTCGAATCCTGTCGGGCGCGCCATCCCATCTCCCCGCAGCCGCCCCGTTCTCAGCGCCGCCCACCGCCGCGCGGTGCGCGGAACCCCGCTGCACGCGCTTGCGCGGCATCGTCGAAGCAGCGGTCGCCCTGCGCAGGGCGGATGCGTACCTGGCGCCAGCCCGGAGTGCCGTGCTCGTGGTAGATGCGCTCGCCGGCGCGGTTGACGTTACCCTTGACCGGGCATTCGGCGGGCACCTCGGCCTGCGCCTTGCGCCGCTCGCGGGCGCGCCAGGCTGCCGGTGCCTCGAAGCTGCCGGCCCACAGGCCGCGGCGCGCGCGGCGCGCGGCGTCTTCCTCGGCGACGTAGGTCGTCGAGTAACGGCGGTAGGCGAGGGCGTGTCCCTGCGCGACCAGGGTGGCGTTCAGGTTCTCCTTGCCGCGGAAACAAGTGGCGAGTGCGCGGCCGTAGGTGTCACGGTCTTCCCAGCGGCAGGTCACGGGACCGCCGGCGAGCAGCGCCGCGAGGGCGTCGCGCGCGGCGACCCCGCACGCCTGTTCACGGCCGTCCAGCGCGCAGGACTGGTGCCACTCGGGGGCGTCGATGCCATGCAGACGCATCTCCTCGCCTGCGAGGGTCAGGCTGTCGCCGTCGATCGCCTCGGCGCGGCCGTGGCGGCTCTCGGCCGCGCCCAGCGGCAAGCTCATCGCGAGCAGCATCAGCGCTGCGGCGCGGCGCGGCCTGCGCGGTCGGATCACGGCGCGTGGGGCAGGAACTTCTGCGCGATCTCGGTCAGCAGCGCCTCGGCCCAGGCGTGGCCGGGTGCGCCCGGCTCGACGCTGCCGCTGGTCAGGCGGAGGCCCGCGTGGCGGCGCGCGAAGAACACCGGCGACGTGACCGGGTAGTAGCCGATGTCGCGCAGCTCGTTCAGCGTCAGCAGGAAGCCCTTCATGATCAGCGTGCCGTCCTCCTCGCGCGGCATGCCGGTCGTCGTCAGGCGCACGCGGCCGTCGTCCGAGCGCACCATGAAATGCATGATGCCGAGGTTGGGCGGGATCGAGACTTCACCCGCGAAGCGGTAGTTGTAGACCTTGCCGGCGGCGCCGCGGTTGCGCTGCGCTTCGGCGAAGGTGAGCGCCGGGCGCCGGCTGTCCCAGGTGATTTCGAGCGCGCTCGCGATGAGGCGCCCGGGCGCGTCGAACGAGCGGCGCACGGCGAGGTACTCGCCGAGCAGCGGCGCCACGGTCTCGTAGTGGTAGCCGCCGAGGGCGGCCGGTGCAATGCCGGCGCTGCCCGCCGCGGCATCGGTGCCGAAGCGCACGCCGAGGGCCTGCTCGATCCAGGTCAGCGTCTGTGCGCGCACTGCGCGCCCGGCGCGCAGGCGTTCGATGGTCTTGCGATCGACGCCGGCGCGGCGCGCCACGTCCTGCGCGGAAAGTCGTTCGCGCGCGAGATGCGCATTGAGCTCGGCGGCGATCTGTGTCCAGTCCGGTGTCGACATCTGCCGGTTCCCTGTCGGCGCCATCGCATCGGCGCGACCCGCGATGGCCACAGTGTACCCAGCAAGCGGCCGGCCTGCTGCGCGGGATGCGACAAGGAGGACAGTAGCGGGCACTCGCGGACACTTTGCGACAACCGCTGACCGGCGCGTGTCGCGGCGCTTTCCCCGGTTTTCCGCATGCGTCCCCCACGGTCGCATGTGGCGGGCGAGGCTTGCCTCATCAACCCACGCGGAGTCAGCGCCATGATGCATTCTCGCCCCGTCCTCCTCACCAGCCGCCGCGGGCCGTTCGTCGCCCTCGTCGTGCTGCTGCTTCTCGCCACGTCGGTCGCCGCGCGCGAGCCGCTGCCGGACGAGATCCGGCACGGCGCGCTGCTGCTCGATGGCGCCGCTGCTGCGCCGCCCGTCGAAGCGCCGCTGGTCGACACTGCCGTGTCGA
Organism: Pseudomonadota bacterium; assembly: GCA_029977665.1. Lineage (GTDB taxonomy): Bacteria > Pseudomonadota > Gammaproteobacteria > JACKNG01. The sequence goes on from JAPOKK010000040.1 coordinate 9,991, forward strand.
TGACGGTGACGGGCCTCATCGCCCGCGTCCGCGTCGCGCAGACGTTCACGCATGCCGGCAGCGGCTGGGTGAACGGCGTCTACGTCTTTCCGCTGCCCGAGCGGGCCGCGGTCGACCACCTGCAGATGACCGTCGGCGAGCGCCGCATCGAGGGCCGTATCGAACCGCGCGCGGCGGCGCGCAGGACCTACGAGCAGGCGCGCGAGAGCGGGCGCAAGGCGAGCCTGGTCGAGCAGCAGCGGCCCAACCTGTTCACTACCCGGGTCGCCAACATCGGCCCCGGCGAGCAGGTCGTGGTGAGTATCGAGTACCAGCAGACCGTGCAGGTCGACGCCGACGGCTTCGCGCTGCGTTTTCCGCTCGCGAGCGGCATCCGCTGCATCCCGGGCACGCGGCCGGTGGGCGGTTTCGACGGCGGCGGCTGGGCGCGCAACACCGACGCAGTACCGGACGCGAGCGCCATCACGCCGCCGGTCACGCCGGTCGGGGTGGGCCACGACAACCCGGTCACGATCGACGTCGTGCTCGACGCCGGGCTCGAGCTCGCCGTCATCGAGAGCCCCTACCACGCGATCGCGCACAGCGAGCGCGCGCCGGGGATCTACGACGTCAGCCTGGCCGCCGGCGCGGTGCCGGCCGATCGCGATTTCGAGCTGCGCTGGCGGCCGCGACCGGCGGCGATGCCGCGCGCGGCGCTGTTCACCGAGCACGGACCGGACGCGGGTTACGGGCTGGTCATGCTCTATCCACCGGAAGCGCCGCGGGCGCGTGAGCAGGCGCTGCCGCGCGAGGTCGTCTACGTCATCGACACCTCGGGTTCGATGCTCGGCACCTCGATTGCGCAGGCCCGCGCTGCGCTCGCCTACGCCATCGATCGCCTGCGTCCCGGCGATACCTTCAACCTGCTCGAGTTCAACTCGCGTGTGCGCCGCTTCCAACCGCAAGCCGTGCCGGCCGACCCAGCCAACCTGGCCCGGGCTCGCCGCTGGGTCGATGGTCTGCAGGCGGACGGCGGCACCGAGATGGCGGCGGCCATCGAGGCCGTGCTCGACGGGCGCGAGCATGGCGAACGCGTGCGCCAGGTCGTCTTCCTCACCGACGGCAGTGTCGGCAACGAGTCAGCCTTGCTGGCCGCAATCGAACGGCGCCGGGGCGCGACGCGCTTGTTCACGGTAGGCATCGGCAGTGCGCCGAACAGCTATTTCATGCGCGAAGCGGCGAGCGTGGGGCACGGCAGCTTCACCTACATCGGCAGCGCCGGCGAGGTCGCCGAGCGCATGCGCGCGCTGGTCGACAAGCTCGAGTTCCCGGTGCTCGCCGATCTCCGCCTCGACGGCCTGCCGGCCGGCGTCGAGGTCTGGCCGCGCGCTCTGCCCGACCTCTACGTCGGCGAACCGTTGATGCTCGCGCTGCGTTTCACGACGCGGCCACAGTCCCTCGACCTGAGCGGGCGGCTGGCGGGCCGGTCGTGGGCGACGCGGGTGCCGCTGCGTGGCGGCGCGACGGCGCGCGGGCTCGGCGTGGCCTGGGCACGCGAGAAGATCGCGGGCCTGGAGCAGGCACGCGTGCGCGGTCGCGACGCCGCCGACATCGAGTCCGAGGTCACCGCCCTCGCGCTGACCCACCACCTGGTCACCGCCTATACCAGCCTCGTCGCGGTGGATGTCACGCCGACGCGCCCGCGCACGGCGGCGGCGCACGATGCCGCGGTGCCGGGCAAAGTGCCGGCCGGCTGGACGATGCGCATTCCGGGCGGCCTGCCGCAGACGGCGACGCCGCTGGCCGTGCGCCTGCTCGGCGCGCTGGCAGCGCTCTGCGCGGCGCTGGTCTGTGCCTGGCGCAGCCGCCGGTATGCGGAGGCGGGTCGATGACCCGGGCAATGACCTGGACGATGACCGGGTCGAGGTTCTGGGCGACGACCGGGTCGAGGTTCTGGGCGACGACCGCGCGCCACGGGCGTCGATTCGTGCTCGTGACGCTCCTGCTCGCCGCGGCCTGGCAGGGCGGCGACGCGGCGCGCATCGCTCTCAAGGCGTGGCTCGCCCAGGCGCTGCTCGCTCATGCCTGGGCACGCAGCGAAGGCGGCGCGCAGCCAATCCGCCCGTGGCCCGGGGCGGACACCTGGCCCGCGGCGCGCCTTGGCCTGCCGCGCCAGGGCGTGATGGCCATCGTGCTGGCCGGCGCGTCGCCGCGCAACCTCGCGTTCGGACCGGCGCACGTGGACGCGTCGGCGTGGCCTGGCGAGGGGCGGGCGAGCATCATCGCGGGACACCGCGATACCCATTTCGGCGCGCTCGAGCACGTCGCGCGCGGCGACCCGGTGACGCTCGAGCGGCACGGGCGCGAATACCGCTACGAGGTTGTCGATACCGCGGTGGTGCATCGCGACGCGGCCGCGATCGTCGCCGGCGCCGATGAACTCGTGCTGGTGACCTGCTGGCCGTTCCGCGCGCTCTCGCCGGGTACGCCGTGGCGTTACGTCGTGCGTGCGGCGCCGCGGGCGGCGCCAGGCGGATGAGGCCTGCGGAGGAGGGAGCGGCGGTGCCGCGCAGCGCGGCACCGCCGGGAACGATGCTTACTCGGCGAGGACCTTGGCGAGCTGCTTCTCGACGACCTTGGCCGGCACCGGGATGTAGCCGTCCTTGATCACCACTTCCTGGCCTTCCTGCGAAAGCACCATCTTGAGGAACTCGCGCTCGAGCGGCGCGATCGGCTTGTTGGGGTGCTTGTTGACGTAGACGAACAGGAAGCGGCCGAGCGCGTAGTCGCCGCTGACCGCATTGGCCGGGGTCGCCTCGACGAACTCGCCACCCTCCTTGAGCGCGATCGGCACCGCGCGCACGCCCGAGGTGCGGTAGCCGATGCCGGAATAACCGATGCCGTTCAGCGACTTCGTCACGCCCTGCACGACCGAGGCCGAGCCGGGCTGCTCGTTGACGCTGTTCTTGAAGTCGCCCTTGCACTACGCCTTCTCCTTGAAGAAGCCGTAGGTACCCGAGACCGAGTTGCGGCCGTAGAGCTGCACCGCGCGGCTCGCCCATTCGCCCTCGAGGCCGAGGTCGCCCCAGGTGGTGACGTCGGCGCGGTAGCCACATTTTCGCGTAGCGGAGAAAATGGCGTCGACCTGGGGGATGGAGAGGCCGCTGATGGGGTTGTCCTTGTGCACGTAGACGGCCAGTGCGTCGATCGCGACCGGCACGGGCGTCGGCTTGTAGCCATGCTTGGCTTCGAAGGCCTCGATCTCGTTCGACTTCATCATGCGGCTCATCGGGCCGAGATTCGAGGTACCCTCGGTCAGCGCCGGCGGCGCGGTGGACGAACCGGCAGCCTGGATCTGCACGTTGACGCTCGGGTAGAAGCGCTTGAAGGACTCGGCCCACAACGTCATCAGGTTGGCGAGCGTGTCGGAGCCGACGCTCGAGAGGTTGCCGGAGACGCCGCTGGTCTTCTCGTAGTGCGGGATCGCGGCGTCGACCTCGACGGCCTGGGCGCCGGTGGCGGTCAGCGCGAGCGCGAGCGGGATGGCGATGAGGGTTTGCTGGATCAATGCTGTCTCCTGGGGAATGACGGTGAAAATGGGGTCCGGCGACGAGCCGCGGGCATTATGTTGCGAATTTGTGACGATTATGTGACAGCCCGGCAGGGCCCGCCCACCGTTCCCGGCCTGAGCCCGGGCCGCGCCGCCGTGCGCTGAAGCTTACCGGTCCACGTCCGCGGAGTTCCCCATGCACGCTCATCTCGCCAACGTCGTCGCCATCGTCATCGTTGCCGGTATCGCCGTGCAGTGGGTGGCGTGGCGCTTCCGCATCCCGGCCATCGTCCTGCTGACCGCGGCCGGCTTCGTGCTAGGACCCGCCACGGGGCTGGTCGTTCCCGCGCAGGACTTCGGCAGCCTGCTCGAACCCATCGTGCAGCTCGCCGTCGCCGTGATCCTGTTCGAGGGCGGCCTCAACCTGCATTTCCACGAACTCAGCCATGCCGGCAGCGGCGTGCGGCGGCTGGTCTCGCTCGGACTCGTGTTCAACTTCGTGCTCGGCGCCTGCGCCGCGCATTACGTCGGTGGGCTGTCGTGGCCGGTCGCGGTCGAGTTCGGTGCCATCATCGTCGTCACCGGGCCGACCGTCATCCTGCCCCTGCTGCGCCAGGCGCGCCTGCGCGCGCGCCCGGCCTCGCTGCTGAAGTGGGAAGGCATCGTCAACGACCCGCTCGGCGCGCTGCTCGCAGTGGTCGTGTTCCAGTATTTCCTCCTGCGCGGCGGCGTGCGCGGCAACCTCGAGCTGGGTGCGACCGTGGTCGTGGTGCTCATCGCCGCCGCCGCGCTCGGCTGGTTCGCGGGCGTCGCGCTCGGCCAATGCTACCGGCGCGGGTGGGTCCCCGAGTACCTCAAGGGGCCGGGCATGCTCGCCGCGGTGCTCGGCACCTACGCGCTGGGCAACCTGCTGCTGGCCGAGGCAGGCCTGCTCACGGTGACCGTGTTCGGCGTCGCGCTCGGCAACGCCAACCTGCCGAGCATCGAGGAACTCCGACGCTTCAAGGAGAACATCACCGTGGCCCTGGTCTCGGTACTGTTCATCGTGCTGACGGCCGATCTCGACCCGGCCCTGCTGCGCGCGCTCGACTGGCACGGCGCGTTGCTGATCCTCCTGGTCATCTTCGTGCTGCGGCCGGTGGCCGTCGCGGTAGCCACGCTCGGCACGGATCTCAGCTGGCAGGAGCGCGTGCTGGTCGGCTGGATCGCGCCGCGCGGCATCGTCGCCGCGGCCGTCGCCGGCGCCTTCTCCGCGCGCATGCTCGAGGCCGGCTACGCGGACGCCGACCGGCTGCTGCCGCTGGTCTTCCTGCTCATCGTCACCACGGTCGTGCTGCACGGGTTCTCGCTGCCGTGGGTGGCGCGTCACCTCGGCCTGGCCTCGAAGCGCGCCGACGGCCTCGTGCTGGTCGGCGCCTCGCCGTGGTCGATCGACCTCGCCGTGCGCCTCAAGGAGCTCGATATCCCCGTGCTCATGGTCGACGCATCCTGGCACCGCCTGCGCCCCGCGCGGCTCGCCAGCCTGCCGATCCACTTCGGCCAGGTGATCTCCGAGTCAGCCGATCGCAACCTCGACCTCTCCTCGATCGGCTACGTCATGGCGGCGACCGACAACGACGCTTACAACGCGCTGGTATGCACGCGCTTCTCCAACGAGTTCAACCGCAGCTCGGTGTTCCAGCTGCCGATGCCGGGTGCGGATGCCGACGACCGCACCGGCCTGACACCAACGCTGCGTGGGCAACGGGTGTTCTCGGGCGAGGCGCTCTACGAAACCCTGCTGCAGCGCTACTTCGAAGGCTGGCGCTTCCAGAAAACGCGCCTGAGCGAAGAGTACGATTTCGACAAGTACTGCGCGCGGGTCGATGCGGAGTTGTTCGCCACCCTCGTGGTGAAGGCGGGCGGTGGGCTGGTGCTCGACGTGACGCGCTACCAGCCGGTCGCCGGCGACGTCATCGTCAACTTCCTGCCGCCCGAATCCTGAGCGCGGCGGGCACGCTCGCTCAGGCGGTGCGCGGCAGCGCCGCGGCAACCAGGTCGCCTTCCTTGCACACGCGGTTGCGGCCGCCCTGCTTGGCCAGGTACATCGCCTTGTCGGCGCGCTCGAACACGGTGTCCAGGCTGTCGTCGTCGTGGAACTCGGCAATGCCGCAGGAGATCGAGACCTGTACCGGCGTGTCCTTGTGACGGAACGGACAGCGCTCGATGTGGTTACGTACCTTCTCGAGCAGGAGGTAGGCCGACTCGAGCGCCGTTTCCGGCAGCAGGAGCACGAACTCCTCGCCACCGTAGCGACTCAAGGTGTCGCTCTCGCGGACCATCTCGGTGAGCTTGGTGGCGACGGTCGAGAGCACGCGATCGCCGGCGGCGTGGCCGTAGCGATCGTTGATCTGCTTGAAGTTGTCGAGATCGATCACGGCGAGGCTCAACGCGCCACCGTGACGTTTCCAGCGTGCGACCTGCTTGGCCGCGGTCTCCATGTAACCGGTGCGGTTGAGCACGCCGGTGAGCGGGTCGACGAGCACGCGGGCGTGCTGCTGTTCGAGATCCTCGCGCAGCGTCTCGGCCTGTGCTTCGAGCTCGTGCAGGCGGCGCTTCATGCGGTCGATCGATTCGTTCGCTTCGAACGTGCGCAGCTTCTGCGACGCGACGAAGGTATTGAGGCCGCTGCCGATGTTGTCCATGCGCGTCTCGATGGAGTTCTGCAGCTCTTCGAGTGTTTCGCTCGCCGCGGCGTCGGCGCGCAGCGCGTCGAGCTCGCCGCTGACGGCGTCGCTCAGCTGCAGCGCGTCGTCATTGGTCTCGATGTGCATTTCGCGCGAGCGTTGCACGAAGCGCTCGAACTCGCGCAGCCTCAGATCGGTCTCGTGCAGGAAACGCCGCGCATTATCAAGCTCTTCGCGCAGTTCATTCTGCAGATCGGAGACCAGCGTGGTGATGCCGTTGACGCCGCCGACGAAGGCCTCGACGCGCTCGGCCGCCTCGATGCTCCGGCGCAACGGACTGACGCGTTCGTGCAGGGCCTGCGACACCGGGATGCGTTCGAGCAGTTCGAGCAGCAGCATGCGAATGGCCGGCGCGTCGACGCAGCTCTCGGGCGAACGCATCAGGTTCTGCGACAGCGCATCGGCGGTCTGGCCGAGCTGGGCCAGCAGGAGCGCCTTGTCGCGGCCGTCACGCAGCGCCCGCTGCGCACGCTCGATTTCCGGTTGCAGCGTGTCCGGCACGCGCAGGCTTCGCAGGAAGTGAAACAGCGCCTCGGCGGACGAGTCGGCCTCGGGTGTCGCTTGCGACTCGGGGCCCGGATCGAGGTCGAGTGAGACGATGGTGTCGACGATCTCGTCGATAAGTTGCTGACGGTCCGCCTGGCGGCGGCCGCTGCGGATGAGCAGGCCGAATTCCTTCAGCTTGCGATCGAGCCCCGCGTTCTTGCCATGGTAGGCGAGCGAGAGGCGCAGAATCGCGCGTTGCATCCGTGCGACCGATTCGCCCGTGGCGCGCTCGCCGGGGCTTTCGCGCCGCGGGGCGGAGGAGCGTGAATTTTGCGCGACATTATCCAACTGCCTGGCCGCCCTTCCTGAACTTCCTGCATCGCCTGCCGTGATGATGCGCGCGTCCTCGAGACGAAAGACGGCGAAGTCACGGTGCCTGCCGGGAGCCGGGGCGCGGCTTCAAGGTGGGTCGCGGCCGTTAAGACCGCCACCGGGCTGCCGCGCGCAGCTACCGATTGCTCTCCTTAGCGGCGAGGTGCTCGGCGATCTTTAACATCGCTTCGTAGGAGCCGGCTTGCTGCGTGCTCAGGCGGTAGCGGCCGGCGACGATGAGCGCGGGCACGCCGCCGATGCCGGACTTGCGCGTGATCGCCATCGCGCGGCGGGTCTTGTTGTCGACGTCGAACGAATCGTAGGCCTCGCGGAAGTCCTTCTCGGCGACGCCGTGCTCGGCGTAGAACGTCGCGAGGTCGTCGGGGGTGAACAGGCGGCGGCGCTCGCGATGCAGCGCCGTGAACAGCGCTTCGTGGGTCTTGTCGAGCACACCGAGCTGCTCGGCGGCGTAAAAGGCCCGCGCATGGATCTCCCAGTTGCGCGCGAACACCGCCGGGACGCGCGCGAACTCGATGTTCTCGGGCTTGTTCTCAAGCCACGCCTCGATGGTCGGTTCGAACTCGTAGCAGTGGGGGCAGCCGTACCAGAACAGTTCCATCACCGAGACCTTGCCGTCCGCGGTCTGCGTTTCCAGGGCCGGCTCGATGACCTCGTAGTGGCGGCCGGCGACGTAGTCTTCGGCGGTGGCCGCGTGGGTGGCGAGCAGCAGGGCGCAGGCGAGGAGGGCTTTCAGCATGGTGAGGGATCCGTGATGGCAGTGAGCCTTAGGCGCCCGCCACGCCCGGGGGTTCCCCGCGCGCGGCCGTGGCGCCGCGATCGCGACGGCCGGCCTCAGTGCAGGGCCGAGACGTATTGCGAGAGCAGTTCGATGTCGGCGTCGCTCAGGCGCTTGGCGATATTGCGCATCATGCCGGCGGGGTCGGTGTCGCGGCTGCCGTCGCGATAGGCCTTGAGCTGCAGCGCCGTGTACTCGGCATGCTGGCCACGCAGCGCCGGGAAGCCGGCGGGGGCGTTGCCCGCGCCGCTCGGCCCGTGGCAGGCCATGCAGGCGGGAATGCCGCGAGCGGCATCGCCGCCACGATACAGTTTCGCGGCTGCTTCGACGTCGACGCCGTCGCCCACGGTACCGACCTGGACGGCCTGGGCCGCGTACCAGGCGCCAATCTCGGCCATGTCTTCCTCGCTCAGGTTGGCGGCCATCGGCGACATGCTCGGGTTGTTGCGAGCGCCCGACTTGAAAGCCTGCAACTGCGTTACGATGTACGACGCGTGCTGACCGGCCAGTTTCGGCCAGATCGGGTTGACGCTGTTGCCGTCGGGGCCGTGGCAGGCGGCGCAGGCCGCGGTCTTGGCCTGGCCGTCGGCGTGGGCGCCAACACTCGTGAAGGTCAGGCACAGCAGGGCCGTGAACAGGAACAGGTTCCTCTGGGGCATCTTCTCGCTCTCGGTTGTCGAAGTCGGCGCGGATTATATAACGGCTGCCCGATCGTTATCTGCACGCGACGGCGGGGCGCCGCGGAGGTCTGCGCGCGCTGTCATCGCGGCGCGAGGTTGACCGCGCCAGCTGCCGGCACGGCCCCGCTGCCGGCATGCGCTACCAAGAGGAATCCGTTGCGATGACCACCGATGTCGCCAAGGCCACGCGCAGCCTGCTCCAGGGCGCGCGATTCGCACTCAGCGTGCCGGAATTGCGCCGCATGCCGCCCGACCGCGGCCGCGAGGTCGCGTTCGCCGGCCGTTCCAACACCGGCAAGTCGAGCGCCATCAACGAGCTGTGCGGCCAGCGCGCGTTGGCACGTACGAGCCGCACACCCGGGCGCACCCAGCACCTCGTCGTGTTCGAACTCGATGCGGGGCGCCGGCTCGTCGACCTGCCGGGTTTCGGCTACGCGAAGGTCTCGAAGAGCCTGCGCGCGCACTGGGAACGCGAGCTGCCGGCCTATCTCGAGCGTCGCCGCGCGCTGGCCGGGCTGGTCCTGATGATGGACATCCGTCATCCGCTGCGCGAGCAGGAATGTACGCTGATCGCCTGGGCGGCCGCCGCCGGCGTGCCGCTGCACGTGCTGCTGAGCAAGGCCGACAAGCTCGGCCGCGGCGCGCAGGCGGATGCGCTGCGCAAGGTCTCGCGTTACCTCGCCGAGCATGGCGGCGCGCAGGCCGACGTGCAGTTGTTCTCGGCGCTCAAGCACCAGGGTACGGAGACCGCGTGGGCCGTGATCGGCGGCTGGCTGGACGTCGTGCCGGCCGACAGCGGAGACGTTCAGGGAGCTTGACGGGCACCCGTGGCGATGCCGAGCGCAGGAAGAATTAAAAAGGGCCCCGGCTAGAATCGGGGGGGATTTACTGGTCCGGGGCCACTTCAGACCCGCTTGGGGGAGCGGGTTGCCCGTCCAGGGAGGGATGACGGGCACGTTCTGACGAACGTAGTGACTGAGACCGCGGCCGCTGCCGGGAGTTCCCGGCCCGCGCGCGTACGCGGGCGGGGCGTGCCGGGCGCTGATGCGCACCGGCGGGATCGTGTTCAGGACATGCCGTACTTGCGGCGGAACTTGTCGACGCGGCCGGCAGTGTCGACGATCTTCTGCTGGCCGGTGTAGAACGGGTGGCAGGCGGAGCAGACGTCGAGGTGCAGCTGGTCGTCACTCAGCGCCGAGCGCGTCTGGAACGAGTTGCCACAGCTGCAGGTGACGGTGATTTCTCGGTAATTCGGATGGATGTCGGTTTTCATGACCGCGGCTGGCCTGGCGCTCGAAAAGGGGCGCGATTCTAGGCCCGCGCAGCGCCCGATTGCAAGTGCCCGGGGCGACGCCGCCGGATCCGGCCGATGGGAGCGGGCCTCGGCGACGGCCTCAGCCGCGCCGCTCGGGCC
>JAPOKK010000278.1 GCA_029977665.1 Pseudomonadota bacterium
GAAGACGACGAAGACGACGAAGACGACGCGCCACCGTCCGCGCACGTCTGAGGACACGCAGACCCATGACTTCCGCGGATTCCGGTTCGGGCAACGATGGCGAACGCATCCACAAGGCACTTGCCCGTGCCGGCTGGGGCTCGCGTCGCGAGATCGAACGTCTCGTCGCGGCAGGGCGTATCCGCATCAACGGGCGCAAGGCCGAGCCCGGCTGCCAGGTGCGCCCGGGCGATCGGATCCAGCTCGACAACGGCCCGATGCGCCGCCTCGAGCCGCCCGCCGACGCGCTGCGCGTGCTCGCCTACAACAAGCCGGTCGGCGAGGTATGCACGCGCAGCGATCCGGAAGGTCGGCCGACGGTCTTCGCCGGCCTGCCGCGCCTGCGCCACGGCCGCTGGATCAACATCGGTCGGCTGGACATCAATACGAGTGGTCTGCTGCTGTTCACCAACCACGGCGAGCTGGCGCATCGACTGATGCACCCGAGCTACCACGTCGACCGCGAATACGCGGTGCGCGTGTTCGGCGAAGTCGACGCCGCGATGCTCAGGCGCTTGCGCGAAGGGGTGGAGGTCGACGGCGAGGAGGCGCACTTCGACGATATCGTCGTCGGCGAGGGTGAGGGCGCCAACCGCTGGTACTACTGCGTGGTCCAGCGCGGCCGTCATCGCGAAGTGCGGCGCCTGTGGGAGTCGCAGGGTGTCAAGGTGAGCCGCCTGATGCGGGTGCGCTTCGCCAACGTGATGCTGCCGACCGACCTGCGCGCGGGCCGCACCGTCGAACTCGGCGGCAAGCTGCTCGACGAGCTGCGTGAACTGGTCGGCATCGCCCCGCAGGAGCAGCGGGAAACCGGTGGCCGTGCAGCGCGTCGCCCGCGTCGCGGTGCCGGCGATGACGGCCGATCGCGCTGAGAGCGCTGCCGCCGGGGGGCCTTGCCGCAGCGGCGGCCTGCCGGCGGCTGGTGCGGTGTACACACGACTGCTCGCGGCCTACGGTCCCCAGCACTGGTGGCCGGCCGAGTCGCGCTTCGAGATCATCGTCGGCGCGGTGCTGATTCAGCGCACGAGCTGGCGCAACGCCGAGCAGGCATTGGCGCGGCTGCGTGCGGCGGGGGCGCTGGCGCTCGCGCCGATGGCGGCGCTCGACCGCGAGGTGCTGGCCGGGCTCGTGCGGCCGGCCGGATTCTATCGGCAGAAGGCGGCGCGGCTCGGCGCGATCAGCGGCTGGCTGGTGATGCAGGGCGGTTGCGACGCCCTCGACGAACTCGACGACGCCGCGCTGCGCGCCGCCTGGCTCGCGCAGCCCGGCATCGGGCCGGAAACCGCCGATGCCATTGCCCTGTATGCCTATGGCAGGCCGGTCTTCGTCGTCGACGCGTATGCGCGCCGCCTGCTCGCGCGTCTCGGCCTGGTGCGCGGCGACGAACCCTACGAGACGCTGCGCGTGGCGCTCGAAGCCACGCTGGACGCGGGCAGCGACTGTTACAACGAGTTCCATGCGCTGATCGTCGCGCACGGCAAGGCGCGTTGCGGCGTGCGTCCTCGCTGCGACGGCTGCGTGCTCGCCGGTGACTGCGCACACGCCCGCGCGCCGCGTTGATCTCACCGGGCGTCGCCGCTAAGCTTGGCCGCCCTCACCAACCCCCCAAAGCCCGCCGAGGTCCGATATTTCGATGCGACGCGCCCTGGTTGCCGGTAACTGGAAGATGAACGGCTCGCGCGCGATGGCGCACGATCTCACCGCCGCCATCGTCGCGGCGCGACCCGACAAGGCCGACGTGCTGCTGTGCCCGCCCACGCCCTACCTGGGCACGGTCGCCGCCGGCCTCGCCGGCAGTGCGGTGATGCTCGGTGCGCAGGACTGCTCGGAGCACGCCAGCGGCGCCTACACCGGCGAAGTCGCCGCGTCGATGCTGGTCGACTCGGGCTGCAGCCACGTCATCCTCGGGCATTCCGAGCGGCGGCAGCTGTTCGGTGACGATGACACCCGCGTCGCCGCCAAGGTCGCTCGCGCTCATGGCTGTGGGCTCAAGCCCGTGCTGTGCGTGGGCGAGACACTCGACGAGCGCCGTGCCGACGCTACCGAGGCCGCCGTCGCCCGCCAGCTCGACGCGGTGTTGGGGCTGGACGGCATCGCGGCGATCCTCGCCGACCTCGTCATTGCCTACGAACCCGTGTGGGCGATCGGCACCGGCGAGACCGCCACACCCGCGCAGGCGCAGGCCGTGCACGCGTTCATCCGCGAGCGCGTCGCGCGGGTCGACGCTGCGCGCGCTGCCGATATGCGCCTGCTCTACGGCGGCAGCGTCAAGCCGGCCAACGCGGCCGAACTGTTCGCGATGCCCGACATCGACGGCGGCCTGATCGGCGGCGCTTCGCTCGAAGCCGAGCCGTTTCTCGCCATCTGCAACGCGGCGCCCTGAGCGGCGATCGCGTCCGAGTTCAACAGAGATCATCGCATGTCACTGACTTTCTCCATCCTGCTCGCCGTGCATCTCGTGCTCGCGGTGCTGCTCATCGGTATCATCCTGCTGCAGCAGGGCAAGGGCGCGACAGCCGGCGCGGCGTTCGGCAGCGGCGCGTCGTCGACGGTCTTCGGCGCACGTGGTTCGGCCTCGTTCCTGTCGCGCACCACGGCGGTGCTTGCCGCACTGTTCCTGACCAACAGCCTGCTGCTGGCCTATCTCTACGGGCAGACCCTGGAGGCGCCGAGCCTGCTCGACAACGTCGATACGCCGGCGGTGCAGGGTGCGCCCACGACGACACCCGAGGAGATCCCCGCCGCGCCGGCCGACGTACCCGCGACGCCGAGTGACGTGCCCGTCGACGTGCCGGCAATGCCCTCGACGAGCGACGACGTACCGGCCGCGCCGGCGGAATAGCGTCGCTGCGTCGGTGCGCGCGCGACCCATTCGCGGCGCGCACGAAATTTCGAACGTGAATTCGTTTTTTTCTGTGGAACCTCGGGTGCGCATTTCGTATCATTGCGCGCCACGCTTCGGGACGCGCCAGACAGTGCGCGCGCCCCGTCCGAAGAAACCCCATGCCGTTGTGGTGGAATTGGTAGACACGCTGTCTTGAGGGGGCAGTGCCGAGAGGCGTGCCGGTTCGACTCCGGCCAACGGCACCAAATCATCGGTCCGGCGGCTCGCGCCGCGAGCCGCCGTCCGGACCCGGTGATTGCGGCTGCGTGACACGCTGGCGACGTCGCCCCGCGCGGCGCGGGCGGCATGCAGGATCGGTTACAATCGAGCGGTAACGGTCGCGCCGCGACCACCGTGGACACTGGGAAGCTCGCGCAGTGCTGGAACTCTACCTGCCGATTTTGATTTTCGTCGCAATCGGTGTCGCGATCGGCGTCGTCTCCCTGGGTGCCAGCTACGGAATCGGTCAGATCCTCGGCGTCCACCGCCCCGACAGCGAGAAAGCCTCACCCTACGAGTGCGGCTTCGAGGCTTTCGAGGACGCGCGCATGAAGTTCGACGTCCGCTACTACCTCGTCGCCATCCTGTTCATCATCTTCGATCTCGAAATCGCGTTCTTCTTCCCCTGGGCGCTGGTGCTCGACGAGATCGGCGCATACGGCTTCTGGGCCATGATGATCTTCCTCGGCATTCTCGTCGTCGGTTTCATCTACGAATGGCGCAAGGGAGCGCTGGAATGGGAATGAGCGAAGTACAGGATCGTGGTTTCGTCACGACCACGGTCGACACGGTAGTGAACTGGGCCCGCACGGGCTCGATGTGGCCGATGACGTTCGGCCTCGCCTGCTGCGCGGTCGAGATGATGCATGCCGGCGCCTCGCGCTACGACCTCGACCGCTTCGGCGTGGTGTTCCGCCCCAGCCCGCGCCAGTCCGACGTCATGATCGTTGCCGGTACGCTGGTCAACAAGATGGCGCCGGCGCTGCGCAAGGTCTACGACCAGATGACCGAGCCCAAGTGGGTCATCTCGATGGGCTCGTGCGCCAACGGCGGTGGCTATTACCACTACTCGTACGCGGTGACACGCGGCTGCGACCGCATCGTACCCGTCGACGTCTACGTGCCGGGGTGCCCGCCCACGGCGGAAGCGCTGCTGTTCGGCATCATCCAGCTGCAGAACAAGATCAAGCGTACCAATACCATCAGCCGGCAAGCCTCCTAGTCCATGTCGTCTCCCAAACTCGAAGCACTCGCGTCCGCGCTGGACGGTGCACTCGGTGCGGCCGTGGTCGCACGTCATGTCGATCGCGGCGAGCTCACCGTGGAAATCGCGCCCGCGCAGCTGCTCGACGCGATGCATACATTGAAGACCGATGCCGCGTTCGCCTTCACCCAGCTGAGCGATCTTTCCGGTATCGATTACCTGACTTACGGCCAGGCCGACTGGCAGACGCGCAGCGCGAGCTCGGCGGGCTTCAGCCGCGGTGTAGCGCGCGGTGCGGTCAAGGCCGCGACCGGCGAGGAACGCCGTTTCGCGGTCGTCTACCAGCTCCTGTCCATCGAGCACAACACGCGCCTGCGCGTGAAGGTCTGGCCCGAGGGCGAGCCGCCGCGCGTCGCCTCGGTCGTCGACCTGTGGCCATCGGCAAACTGGTACGAGCGCGAAGCCTTCGACCTGTTCGGCATTCTCTTCGATGGCCACCCGGATCTGCGCCGCATCCTCACCGACTACGGTTTCATCGGCCATCCCTTCCGCAAGGATTTCCCGCTCGAAGGTCACGTCGAAGTGCGTTACGACCCGGAGCGGGGCCGCGTGGTCAACCAGCCGGTGAGCATCGAACCGCGCACCCTGGTGCCGCGCGTCATCCGCGAAGAGGACTGGCTGCACTCCTCGAAGCCCGTGAACGAGGCGTCCGATGCCTGAGATTCGTAACCTGACTCTGAACTTCGGCCCCCAGCATCCGGCCGCGCACGGCGTTCTGCGCCTCGTGCTGGAGATGGATGGCGAGGTCATCGAGCGCGCCGATCCGCACATCGGGCTGCTGCACCGGGGCACCGAGAAGCTGGCCGAAAACAAGCCGTTCAACCAGTCGATCGGTTACATGGACCGGCTCGACTACGTCTCGATGGTGTGCAACGAGGACGGCCACGTGCTCGCCATC
>JAPOKK010000342.1 GCA_029977665.1 Pseudomonadota bacterium
CCAGTCGCTGATGGTCCAGCTCGAGAACACCGGGACCCTGTTCCTCGCCGGCGACGCGGTCTACACGCCGGAGAACGAAGCGGGCGTGATTCCGGGCATCACCTGGAACACCTACGAGTCGATGAAGTCCATCGACCGCCTCAAGATGCTGCGTGACGCCCACCAGGGCCAGCTGTGGTACTCACACGGCATCGAGCAGTACAACTCGCACAAGCACGACACCTACTACGACTGAGCCAGCATCGCCGCGTGCACGAGGCACGCGGCGCCGCCCGATTGATCGATTCCCGCGCCATCCCGGTCCTGAAACTGCGCGATGTTGCCAAGCGCTACCGGCGCCGCGTCGTTCTCGACGGCCTCGACCTGGCGCTGGGCCGCGGCGAGATCGTCGGCCTGCTCGGCCCCAACGGCAGCGGCAAGACGACGACGCTGCGCATCGCGGCCGGCCTGCTGTGGCCGGATCGCGGTGCGGTCGAGGTGGCCGGCGAGCCGCTGACACCCGAAAGGCCGGCCCTGCGCACGCGCATCGGTTACCTGCCGGAGCGCGTGCCGCTCTACGATCCGATGACGGTGCGCGGCTACCTCGATTTCGTTGCCGGGGCGCGCGGCCTGGCCTCCACGCGGCGCCGCGCGGCGGTCGCCGATGCATTGACCGCGTTCGACCTCGAGGCGGTTGCCGGACGCGTCATCGGGTATCTCTCCAAGGGCTTCCGCCAGCGTATCGGCCTCGCCCAGGCGCTCATCGCGGCACCCGACGTCCTGCTGCTCGACGAACCGACCAACGGTCTCGACCCGTTCCAGATCATCGAGGCACGCGCGATGATCGTGCGCGCCAGCGAGGGCCGTGGCGTGATCTTCTCCACGCACATCCTGCAGGAAGTGGCCGCCCTGTGTACCCGGGTGGTCTACCTGCACGGCGGCCGGCTGGTCACGCTCAACCCGGCTGCTTCTGCTGCGCGACGTCTGCGCGCCGTCATCGTCTGCACCGATCCGGCTCCGGTGGTCGATGCCCTTCGTGACCTCGATGCCGGCATCGGAGTGCGCGTACCGCATGCGCTCGGCACGCGGCGCTGGCAGCTCGACATCGAGCTCGCGGCCGGTGGTGGCGCCAGCCGCGCCGCGGTGGCCCGTGTGCTCGCGACGACGGCGGAGCTCGAGTCCTTCGCTGCCGATGCGTTCGAACTCGAGGCCGCGCTCGAACAGGCGCTCGCCGGACTCGCGGACGCAGCGCCGGCATGAGGGCCTTCGGCTGGTTGCTGCGGCGCGAGCTGTACCACTATTTCGTCACGCCGATCGCGCCGGTGTCGATCGCGGTGTTCTGGGCGGCCAGCGGCTTCTTCTTCAGCTTCAACGCGCTGTTCGTCTCCGCGGTCGACATGGTCACCGCGTTCCACAACATGAGCCTGCTGTTGATGCTGATGATGCCGTTGCTGAGCATGCGCACGCTGGCCGAGGAGCGCCAGGCGGATACGCTCGAGCTGTTGCTGACGCTACCGCTGGGAGAGGGCACGATTGTCGCGGCGAAGTACTGTGCGCTGCTCGTCGTGCTCGTCGCGATGCTTGCCGGCAGCACCATCGTCATCGTTCCGCTTGCGCTGTACAGCACGCCTGACTACGGCCCGATCGTCGGTGGCTACCTGGGTGTTTTCGTCCTCGGTGCGGCGTTCGCCGCAATGGGTATGTGTGCATCGAGCATCGCGAGGAACCAGGTCGTGGCCGCGGTCGCCACCTGGGCGGCGCTGCTGCTGGCCTGGTTCATCGACTATGCGGCGGCCCTCGATCCGTTGAGCGGCGCGGCGCGCTGGCTGCAACACGTGTCGTTCTCGGTGCAGTACGTCGATCTGATCCGGGGGCTGATCTCGCGCGAAGCGTTGACCTGGTTCGGCTGCGTCATCGTCGTCATGCTGGTGTGCGCGGTACAGTTGTTGCGCTGGCGGCGCCTGTGAGCCGCGTGCGTGCCTTGCGGCTCCTGCTGCCGGTTGTCGCGGTGGTGGTCGCGTCGGCGGTGATCAACCGCTGGGCGCTGGAGCATCCGGCGCGCTTCGATATCACGACCGGTCAGGTCTATTCGATCAGCGACGAAACGCAGGCGGTGCTGGCGCGCCTCGAGCATCCTGTCGACATCGCGTACTTCTACGACGTGCGCAGCCGCGCGATGCTCGATGCACGCCACCTGCTCGAGCAATACGCGGCGGCTTCGCCGCTGGTCGCGCTGAGCAGCCATGATCCGCAGCTCGAGCCGGCGGCGGCCGCTCGCCACGCGGTGCGTTTCGCCGGGACCGCGGTGTTCACCTCGGGCGGGCGCCGCGTCGTCGTCGACAAGCCGGACGAGACGGCGTTCACCAATGCATTGATTCGTGTCAGCAGCGACGCGACCGGACGGATCTGCTTCAGCGACGGGCACATCGAGAGCAATCCCCTCAGCCTGCAGAGTCACGACCACTTCGAGGGCGGCGGAGAGGGGCACGGGCACTCGCACGCCAGTGGCGGGCGTCCGCTCACGCTGCACGAGCGGCACGGCATGGGCATGGCGCGCAATGCCCTCGAGACGCTGGGTTACACGGTCGAACAACGGCGACTGCTTGCGGGGCCGCAGGCCCTCGCCGGATGCACGGTCGTCGTGGTGGCTTCGCCTCAGCAGGCGTTCGCGCCGCGCGAAGTCGCCGAGCTGGCGCGCGCACTGGACGCAGGTATGCCGGTACTCTTCCTGCTCGAGCCCGGTATCGAGAGCGGCCTCGAGCCGCTTCTCGCCGCTTACGGCGTCGAGGTGAACGGCGCTCTCGTACGCGACCCCGAGCGCCACTACTGGACCGATCCGGCGACCCCGGCGGTGAGTGATTATGCGCGCCACCGCATCACGCGCCGGCTCGCCCTGAGTTTCTTCCCGGGTGCGACGGAGCTGCGGCCGGCCGTAACCGGCGTGCCCGCCGACATGGTGATCGTGCCGCTCGCCGAGAGCAGCGCCGCGGCGATTTCCGGCGATGACACGACGGCGCGGGCGCGCACGCTCGTACTCAGCGCGTCCAGCACGACGCGTCCCGTGCGCTTCGTGGTCGTCGGCGACGGCGATTTCGCCACGAACTCGTTTTTCGGCGCGCTCGGCAACGGTCAGCTGTTTCTCAACGTCATCTCGGCGCTGGCCGACAACCAGCGCCTCATCGACATCGCGCCGCGCGAGTACGTCGTCGCCGAGCTGCGCCTGACCAATGCGGAGCTGCGCCTGACCTTCTTGCTCACCACCGTGCTGGGCCCGCTCCTGATACTGTCGTTCGCGGCCTGGACAGGATGGCGGCGGCGATGAGGCGGGCCGATGCCTTCTGGCTCCTGGTGCTGGGCATCGCGATCGCGGCGGGTCTGCTGATGGGCCGGGGCGAGCAGCACATCGACAGCGCTGCGCCCGCGGCGACGCCGTTGCTGCCGGTCGGGCTGGATGCGATTGCGGCGGTGGCCATCGAGCGCGGCGGAACGGCATACGGCGTCACGCGTGACGCGCGCGGTTGGCATTTCGACGCGCCGCCGGCAGATGCCCCTGTCGACCACGACCACGACCACGACCACGAGCACGAGCACGAGCACGAGCACGAGCACGACCACGACCACGACCACGACCACGACCACGACCACGACCACGAGCACGAGCACGAGCACGAGCACGAGCACGAGCACGAGCACG
>JAPOKK010000400.1 GCA_029977665.1 Pseudomonadota bacterium
CCTCGGCTCCGAGATCGTCGAGTGCCGTGTTGTAGCTCTGACGCAGGGTCACCAGGGTCTTATCGCTGCCGTCGGTGAGGGCCGCCTGCGCATAGGGCTCGAGTCGCGCCGGGCGCTCGGCATCCTCGAGTTCACCGAGCGTCTCCCAGGTGTGCTGGGCGCGGTTGGCGGCATCCGCCAGGGTCTCGATGCGCGCATTGATGCCGCGTCCTTCCTCGGCGATCTCGGCCAGGTAACGAACCCGGCTCGGCGGGATGATCTCGGTGCCGCGCGGTTCCTTGCGCGAGGTGTCGACATCGGGTGTCCAGTGGCCGCTGTCGAGTTCGAGCTTGGCGGCCAGCACGCGGCACAGGTTGGCGAACATCCAGGTCAGGCCCGGGTCGTTGAACTGGCTCGCGATGGTCGGGAACACCGGAATGTCGGCGTCGGCGATCTCGAACTGCTGGTGGTTACGCTTCCACTGCTTGCGCACGTCGCGCAGGGCGTCATCGGCGCCGCGCTTGTCGAACTTGTTCAGCACGATCAGGTCGGCGAAGTCGAGCATGTCGATCTTCTCGAGCTGGGTCGGCGCGCCGTACTCGCTGGTCATGACGTAGAGCGGCACGTCGACGAGGTCGACGATCTCCGAATCGCTCTGGCCGATGCCCGCGGTCTCGACGATGACGAGGTCGAAGCCGGAGGCCTTGAGGAAGGCGATCGCGTCGGCGAGCATGGCGCTGGTCGCGAGGTGCTGCCGGCGGGTCGCCATCGAGCGCATGAAGAGGTTCTCATGGCGCAGGCTGTTCATGCGGATGCGGTCGCCGAGCAGTGCGCCGCCGGTGCGGCGCCGGGTCGGGTCGACGGCCAGCACCGCGATGCGGCGGTCCGGGAAGTACTGGCAGAAGCGCGACAGGATCTCGTCGGTGACCGAACTCTTGCCGGCGCCGCCGGTGCCGGTGATGCCGATCACGGGCACCTTGCGTGCGGCGATGCGCCATTCCTTGCGCAGCGTCTCGAGGCGCGACTCGGACAGCGCGCCGTCTTCGAGCGCGGACAGCGTCTGCGCGATGCCGAGCGGCTCGCTGGCGCTGGCGCTCTCGGGCAGCGTGCTCGCGCGGCGCGCGCGCACCGTGCGCTGCACGAGATCTTCGATCATCCCCTTGAGGCCCATCTTCATGCCATCGTTGGGGTGGTAGATGCGCTCCACGCCGTAGGCCTCGAGGTCGGCGATCTCCTCGGGCGTGATGGTGCCGCCACCACCGCCGAACACGCGCACGTGGCCGGCGCCGGCCTCGTTGAGCATGTCCACCATGTAGCGGAAATACTCGTTGTGGCCGCCCTGGTAGGAGCTGATGGCGATGCCGTCGGCGTCCTCCTGGATGGCCGCGCGCACGACGTCGGCGACCGCGCGGTTGTGGCCGAGATGGACGACCTCGGCACCCTCGCCCTGGATCAGGCGCCGCATGACGTTGATGGCGGCGTCGTGACCGTCGAACAGCGAGGCGGCGGTGACGAAGCGCAGCGGCGTCGTCTCGGTCGATGCTTGCGGGCTCTCGCCCAGGTCTCTGGCTCGGGTGCTCATGGGTGCTTCTCCCTCTCGTAGGTGGTCAGGCGCGCCGATGGCGGGGCACGCCGCTGGTCGCACGAATGCGCGGCCAGTCGTTCTCGCTGGTATGGACGATTCATTGTGTCTGCTCCAACCCGGCCGCGGCGCTGCCGGTCACGGCGCCGGACGGAGCGACGGTTGCAGGTGCGGATGGCGCGGCGGTCGGAACCAGTGCGAAGGCGGTCTGGCGTTTCAGTGACTCGTGCAGGAAGCGCAGGTGCTCGCTCGCCGCGGGCGTCACCAGCCACTGGTAGACGATGCCGATAATCGCGGCGCAGAACTGCTCGGCGACACTGCGCGCGTCGACACTCGGTGCGATCGCGCCAGCGGCGATGCCTTTTTCGATCCAGGCGACGACGTCGCGACGGCGGCGCTCGTGGATGTTGGCCACGACCTGTTTCAGCGCGGCATCGGGGCCGATCGAGTCGAACCACAGAATGTAGAACGCGCGGATCGGCTCGGCCGCTTCGACGATGAAACGGTAATGCGCGTCGGTCGCCGCCTCGATCGCGTCGAGGCCGACCTTGTCCTGTACCGCCCGGCGAAGCTCGCGCAGCCACGATTCGCCGATCGAGCGGATCAGGAACGCGAACAGCCCACCCTTGTTGCCGAAGCGGTAGCTGGCCAGGCCGCGACTGTAGCCGGCACGCTCGCCGACGTCCTTGAGCGTGGTGCCGGCGCTGCCACGTTCGCAGATGAGCGCCACGGCGGCGTCGAGCATGCGCGCGTCCGACAAGGCCGTGCGTTCGGCCTGGGTGCGTCGTTCCTGCTCGCTGGCGGTATCGGGCTGCATGCCGCGCATTATGGGTCTCATGTTACTTGTTTGCAACAAGCAAGTACCCGCCCGCGGCGTCCGGACTCGGCCCGCGGCGGGGGCAGGGCCGCCTGCGGGTTCCCCGCACGCCCGGC
>JAPOKK010000364.1 GCA_029977665.1 Pseudomonadota bacterium
CGTCGGCGGCTTCGAGCGGGTCTTCGAGATCAACCGGAACTTCCGTAACGAGGGTTTGTCGACGCGCCACAATCCCGAGTTCACGATGCTAGAGATCTACGAGGCCTACGCGGACTACGAGGACCTCATGAACCTCACCGAGCAGATGCTGCGCGCGCTCGCCGAGACCGTGCTCGGCACGAGCGTGGTCGAGTACCAGGGGCGGCGCTACGACTTCGGCGAGCCCTTCGCACGCATGACCGTGGTCGAGGCAATCCTCGCGCACCACGCGGGTATCAGCGCACACGATCTCGCCGACCTCGCGCGCGCGCGGGCCGTTGCCGAGAGCCTCGAGATCCCGCTCGAGGACGGCTGGGGGCTGGGCAAGGTCCAGATCGAAATCTTCGAGAAAGTCGCCGAGCCGCGTCTCGAGGGGCCCGTGTTCATCACCCGTTACCCGGCCGAGGTGTCGCCGCTCGCGCGGCGCTGCGACACCGACCCGTTCGTCACCGATCGCTTCGAGTTCTTCGTTGCCGGGCGCGAGATCGCCAACGGCTTCTCCGAGCTGAACGATCCGGAGGACCAGGCCGAGCGCTTCCGTGCACAGGTGCTGGCCAAGGACAGCGGCGACGACGAGGCGATGCACTTCGACGAGGACTACATCCGCGCGCTCGAGCACGGCATGCCGCCGGCGGCCGGCGAGGGCATCGGCATCGATCGCCTGGTCATGCTGCTGACCGACAGCGCCTCGATCCGCGACGTCCTGCTGTTCCCGCACATGCGTCCGCGCCGCGAGGACGACGCCTCGGCCTGAGGCGGTCCGGGACGCCCGCGGTCGACGCCCGCCGGGCACTGGGGAATAATCGGGCCGGCACCCGGGGAACCTCGGCGGACCGTCTCGGTCTCAGCTCGAGGGCTTTGGGAGCCGATCCCCTGTCTGCTGCGGGCGCAGTGGCCACGGGGGGAGGCCGGAACGGCGCTGCGCGCCGAAGCCACTGAACCAAGATCAAAACCATCTGATTCATGCAGGAGACGACAACCATGGACAAGAAGATCCAGCTCAAGCCGATCGCCGCGGTGCTCGGTACGACTTTCGCGGTGACCCTCGGCGCGGCATCCGTCGCCAATGCGGCCGACAACCCGTTCGCGGCCGAAGAGTTCGCCAGCGGCTACATGGTCGCCGACTCGCACGGCGAAGGTAAGTGCGGCGGCGAGAAGGGCGGCGAAGGCAAGTGCGGTGAAGACAAGGGTGGCGAAGACAAAGGCGGTGAAGGCAAGTGTGGCGAGGGTAAGTGCGGCGGCCAGTAAGCGCCGGCACTGACCTAACGTCATGACCCGCGTCCATCCCGTTCAGGGTAGCGGGCTGGGGCTCCGGCGCGCCCTCATGGGGCCGCTGGAGGACCAGCCGTCCGCCATCGGCTTCATGGAGGTGGCGCCCGAGAACTGGATCGACATCGGCGGCCCGCTGGGCCGCCGCTTTCGCGCGTTCACGGAGCGCTATCCCTTCGTCTGCCACGGCCTGTCGCTGAACCTCGGTGGCGCGGCGCCGCTCGACGAAGCTTTCGTGCGGCGCGTCGGCCAGTTCCTCGATCAACACCAGGTTCGCTGCTACAGCGAACACCTGAGTTACTGCGCCGACGACGGGCACCTCTACGACCTGATGCCGATCCCCTTCATCGAGGAGGCTGTCGAGCACGTCGCCGCGCGGATCCGGCGCGTGCAGGACATCCTCGGGCGCCGCATCGCCATCGAGAACGTGTCCTACTACTGCGCTCCCGGTGCACGCATGCGCGAGATCGAGTTCATCAACGCCGTCCTCGAACGCGCCGACTGCCAACTGCTCCTCGACGTCAACAACATCTACGTCAACAGCGTCAACCACGGCTACGATGCCGGCGAGTTCCTGCGCGCGCTGCCGGGCGAGCGCATCGCCTATGCGCACGTCGCCGGCCATTACGTCGAGGACGAGGACCTCATCGTCGATACCCACGGCGCCGACGTCATCGACCCGGTGTGGGACCTGCTCGCCGGCGCTTACGAGCACTTCGGGGTGTTTCCGACCCTGCTGGAGCGCGACTTCAATCTCCCGCCGCTACCGGCGCTGCTCGGCGAGTTGGCGAGAATCGATGCGCTGGCGGCCGCCGTGTCGACGGTGGCGCCCGAGGCCCGGCAGGGTCATGGCTGAGGGCGAGCTGCGCGCGCTGCAGGCCGGCTTCGCGGGCTACCTGCGTGACCCCGAGAACGCCGCCGTACCGCAAGGTATCGAGCAGCGTCGTCTCGACGTCTACCGTGGCTTGATCTACCGCAACGTCGAAGGCTTCATGAGCAACGCCTTCCCGGTCCTGCGCTCGCTCGTCGCCGACGCGCCATGGCACGCGCTGGTGCGTGAGTTCCTCGTTCGCCACCGCGCCGCGACGCCGCTCTTCCCGAAGATGCCGCAGGAGTTCCTGCAGTTCCTTGAGCGGCACGAGCCGGGCGCCGACGTGCCCGGGTTCGCCGCAGAACTCGCTCACTACGAATGGCTGGAAGCGGAAGTCGCTTTCGATGCCCACGAGCTCGGCGATACCGAGGTCGACCCCGAACCGGACCTCGAGCACGGCTGCATCGTAGCCAACCCGGTGCTGAGGCCCCACGTCTACACCTACCCGGTACATCGCATCGGACCTTCCTGCCAGCCCGACGCCCCCGCGGCGGCTCCGGTCTACCTGGTCGTGTTCCGGCACCGCGACGATCGCGTCGGCTTCATGGAATTGAACGCGGTGGCGGCGCGCTTGCTGCAACTCATCATCGAGAACGACGCCCGGCGCCCGGCGCGCGCGCTGCTCGAGGACATCGCCGCGGAACTCGCGCATCCGCAACCCGAGGTCGTCGTCGCCGGCGGTCTCGAGATCCTCGCGAGCTTTCTCGAGCGCGATATCATCCTGGGCACGCGCCGCGCCTGACGCCTTCGCGCCACTGGCGGCTGGTGAAAGCGAGCGCGTAAGATCATCGCACCCGGCGTCCGGGGCGGGGGGAGCCGCCCGGCGCGTCCGCACGCACAAGGGGAACCGCTCATGACGACGTCGACGTTCATGCTCGTCGCCAACGGCATCGCCGCGCTGTTCGTTCTCGCGCTGATCGCCGCCGTGGTTGCGGTCGCCGTGCTCTACGTCATCGACGTGCGCCAGACGCGCCACGCGGTGCGCCGCAACTACCCGGTGATCGGCCGCTTGCGCTACGTGTTCGAGAACCTCGGCGAGTTCTTTCGCCA
>JAPOKK010000349.1 GCA_029977665.1 Pseudomonadota bacterium
CGCCCGTGGACGTGCGCGGACGTCGCGGACGCGTCGCCGGAGGCGCTTCGACGCGCACTCGGCCCTCGCGCGGGTGCCGCGCTGAGAGATGCCGCGCGCGGGATCGACCGTCGCGCGTGGGAGGCCCGGCCGCCGCGCAAGTCCGTGGGCGCGCAGGTGACGTGGGGGGTTCGATTCGAGGCGCCGGCGGAGGCGGTGGCGTTTGTGGAGAAACTCGCGGGTGAGGTGGCGACGCGGGCGAGCGCGGTCGGGGCGAAGGGGCGGACGGTGACGCTGAAACTCCTCCGCGCCGTGGCGGACCAGCCCGCGGGGTCGGCGAAGGGCGGCATCGGGCATGGCGTGTGCGACCACCTCACGCGGTCCGTCACGCTGTCGCGCGCGGCGAACGACGAGGCGACGATCGCGAGGGAAGCGACGCGGATGCTCGCCGACCTCGACGTCCCAGCCCTGGAGGTGCGCGGCGCGGGCGTCACGCTCAGCCGCCTCGAGGGCGCGGCCAACGCCGGCGGGGGAGTAACGCGAGGGTTTAAATCCGCGCCGGCGGGGCCGAGGTCGACATACGCCGAACGAGCGGCGAGGTACCGCGGATGAGTTCGTTGATGACCTCCCGTAACGGCCATACGGCCCGGCGCAGCAGCAGGAGATCGGAACGCATATGGTGGATCTCGCGGTTGGTGCTCGGATCGGGCTGTTCGATTGTGCGCGTTTCGAGTGCCTCGAGGCGTTCCCCGTATTCTTCGAGCACGGGGAAGAAGCTGTCGATGACGTAATCGATGATGGCGTAGGCAAGGAAGTCGCTGCCGTGATGACGCAAGAGGGAACGCGGATCGCCGAGTCTCTTGTCGAGTGCGGCGATCACCAACGGTGACTGCTCGGCGAAGCTCAGCAGAAAGCGATCGCCGATGTAGAGAGCCAGTTGCTGGGTGTGCAGGGTCTCGTCGACGATGGGTTGGCGGATCACGACGAACAAGTGATCGGTGTATTCCTCGAGTTTCGGTCGTTGGTGCAGGTTCACGATATCGGCCAGTGCGAGTTCATGCACATCGAACAGCTCGCCCAGCTCTCGAATCCAGTAGGTATCGGCAAAACCGGTCACGTGTACCCATACGAGTCCGGCACTGCGATGGGCCTCGCGGATCGCGCCGATCGATGGCTGGTCCACCGTGACGCACCGGTCGGCCGAGACGCTCGTCAGCCGCGAGCGCGTCGGACGTGCGGCGTCGTCGGTGCGTATCGCGCCGGGGGCTGCGCCGACCTCGATGCGCGACGCCTGCTGACGCAGCGAGCCGGTCAATCTCGATGATTTCATGACGTCCTCTCTATCGTCGCTCATCTGCGCCGCTGGAGGCGGGGGCGCTGGCACATCGTCGCGCCATTGTCGCAGGTCTTGCGACACGGTGGACCGGGGGGACGCGAGTCGTGCGCTTGTCGGCACCGCAGCGACTTGCCTGCTACGCCCATGGCACCCAGGGGCGTGGCAGATGGTACCTTTAGCGCAACCCATTCGGTCGAGGCTGGAGTATGTTGTGTTGCGTCATCGGTGGCTTCGTCGTCGCCGCCCTGCTGGCCCGGTTGCGGCGTTTGCCTTGGATCGGGCCCCTGCTCGAGGCGCGCCGTCGCCGTACGCCGGATCCATCGAACTGGCGCTTGCGCGCCCTCGACGGGAGCACGTCGTCGTGAGTGCCGTGGTCTCGCGAGCGCGACCCGCCTTGCCCGCGCGCGAGCGTGGCGTTGGTCCGCTCACCGCGGCGCGCCTGCGTCGCGCCGCTCTTGTCTACCTCGCGCTGTTCGTCTGCGGCCTGGCGCTGGCCTGGATCGCGGCGACTCCGGGCGTGCAGGCGCTGGGTCTCGGCATCGCCTTTCCGGGCGGCGGCTTTCTGCACTACCTCGCCGGTGGCGCAGCCTCGGTCGCGCTGCACCTCGCCTGCTTCCTTGCCACGCTCGTCCTGTTCGTGGTCGCGTTCGCGCTGTGGTTCGGTACCGGCAACCAGGCGGCACCGGTCGTCGTCTGGTTCGGCGCCGCGCTCGCCGCCGCTGCCATGAATCACCCGCACACGCTGAGCGGATCGTGGGTGCTGGTCGCTCTGCTGGCGGTGGCGTCGGGCGGTAGCGCGTTGTTCCTGCACCGGCGTGCCCTGCGCCGCAAAGAAGCGCGCCGTCAGCGGCGCAACGCGATACTCGACCGCTGGCAGCCGGGTGTCACGGACCTGGTGCGTGACGGTGCGACGCCACGGGTCGACGAATTGACTGCCGACGATCTTGCCGCGCTGCGTTACGCGCTCGATCGCGCGCTGCAGCCGGTCGACGAATTCGCTGGCTTCGATTTCATCGAACAGTTTCAGCCGAGCGCACTGCGCTACCAGATCAACAATCTCGGCTACGTGCTGAGCCTTGCCAACTACACCCACCTGCCGGCGATGCGTGCTTACCTCAAGCAGGCGCAGGAAAACCTGATCGAAAAGAAGAAACAGCACCAGGTCTGGAAGTACTGGGCGATCGAGAGCCTGTGGGGCAACTTCCGCCACGAGCCCGACCCTATCGCGCGCGACAACGTCATGTACTCCGGCTGGTACGGCGCGCAGATCGGGATCTATGCCGCCGTGAGCGGCGACCTGCGTTACGACGCGCCCGGCGCGCTGACCCTGCGCGCGGCCAACGGCGCCGAGTACGTGCACGATTACCCGTCGCTTGTGCAGACCCTGATCGCGAACGCCGAACGCTCGGCGTTCTGCCTGTTTCCCTGCGAACCGAACTGGATCTATCCGCTGTGCAACAACCAGGCGACGATCGCCATCCGCGCGTTCGACCAGCTGCACGGGACACACCATTGGGAAGCACTGCGCGACGGCTACCGGCGACGTCTCGAGGAAGAATTCATCGACGTCGATGGCCACTTCGTTCTGATCCGCTCGACCCGCACGGGGCTGACCATCCCCGGCCTGTCGTCATCCAAGGAGGACGCCATCTTCGCTTTCTGGATGAACCCGGTGTTCCCCGATCTCGCGGCGCGTGCCTGGGAGATCGCGCGCGACGAGCTGTTCGTGCCGAGCGGCACCGGGCTCGAACTCAAGCCGCTCAAGCCGTGGCTCGATCCCGGTAACTACCGGCTCAACACGGCCTATGCGCTCGGCGCCCTGGGAATGGCGGCGCGCGAGCTCGGCGACAGCGAGGCCCATGCCGCAGTCACGGCGGCCCTCGGCGAACTCGAGGTCAACCGCGACGACGGCGTGTTGAGCTACCCGGGTTGCTCGACGTGGTCGCACGCCTTCATGCTCAAGTCCCGCGTGGGCCGCACCCAGGGCATGAGCGATCTGGTTAACCGCGGCCTGCCGGCCGCCTGGAAACAGGGCCCGTTCATCGGCGATCTGCGCTATCCCGAGGTTCTGCCGGCGCGCGCGGTCAGCGACGGCGAGGCGCTCGAAGCGACGCTCTACCCGGGAGCCGGCGGAGGCCGTTTCGCGGTTGGGTTCGCCGGACTCGCGCCTGGC
>JAPOKK010000409.1 GCA_029977665.1 Pseudomonadota bacterium
CTAGCGCCGTGACTCAGGGTTCGCTGCCGAGCTTCAGCGGCAGCGACTCGTCGCGCACCCACTCAGACATCGAACCGTCGTAGACGGCGACCTTGCGCTGGCCGCAGAGCTCGAGCGCGAGGCAATCCATCGTGGCCGAGATACCGCCGCCGCAGTAGGTGATGACCTCGTCGGCCGCGAGTGCCCCGCTGGCGGCGAACAGCTCGCGCAGCTGCTCTGGCGGCAGGAACTCACCGGTCTGCGCATCGATCAGCGAACCGTAGAACACGTTGTGGGTGCCGGGCAGATGCCCCGGACGGCCGTACTGGTTCTTCTCGCCACTGTAGACCTCGGGTGACAGCGCGTTGACCGTGACCGGGCTGCCGCTGGCGACGACGTCGAGCATCCTCGCCTTGTCGACCCACATCTCCGGGCGCGGCTTGACACTCAGCGTGCCGGTCGGCCACGCGGGCGCCGCGGCATCGCTCGGACGCCCTTCGCGCTGCCACTTCTCCCAACCGCCGTCGAGCACGGCGACGTTGTCGAAGCCAATCGAACGCAGCATCCACCACACGCGCGTCGACCACATCGGGAAGCCCTTGTTGTAGAGCACCACGGCGGTACCGTCGGCGACCCCGTGCGCGGCCATGGTTGCGGCGAAGCGCTCCGGGGCGGGCATCATGAACGGCAGGCCCGCGTCGGCGTCAGATAGTTCGGCGATGACGTCGAGGAAACCCGCACCCGGAATGTGCGCCTGCTGCCATTCGGCGCGGCCCGATTCCGGCACGTAACCGAAACCGTCGCTCTTGTGCCGCAGGTAGATGGTGGTGTCGTAGACTCGCAGGTCCGTATCGCCGAGATGGTCGGCAAGCCAGTCCGTCGTCACGAGCGGTGTCGGTAGTGCCATGTTTGTCTCCCCTGGGTAACTGGCAAATCACGTGCAGCCAATCGTACACGAGCGCATGGCGCGACGAGACGTGCCAAGTGTGAGCGGAGCCCAGGGGAGTACGGCGCCCGGACGGGCCGGGCGCCGCGTTCCGCGAGGGAACTGGGGAAGACGCGGGTGTGGACGCGCCGTCCTTGGCACCGCTTACGTCACACGCGAACCGGGGGGTCAGCCGTCGCGGCGCTGTGCCGCACGTACGAAGTCGGCCAGCTCGGCGTTGAAACGCGCGGCGTCCTCGATGAACGGACCGTGGCCGACCTCGTCGTACCACGACACCTGCGCGCGCGGACAGGCTGCCAGGGCCGCCTCGCACATCGCCGGCAGCACGACCACGTCGCGCCGCCCGTGGGAGAGCAACAGCGGCCGCGTGAGCGCGGCCAGCACGTCTCGATTGTCGACTTCCCGGGCTCCCAGCGCGGCACGCACATCGGGCCGCACGGTCATGTTCCAGCACAGCGCGCGCTCGTAGTCGGCGCGTGAGAGCTTCTGCGCGAAACAACGCTCGACGAACTCGCGCATGGCATCGATGCCAGCCGCGAGATCGGCGCTGCAGGCACGTTCGAAGATCTCGTAGAAGCCCGGTCCGATCAGCGGGCCGACCGCCGCCTCGTCGAGACGCACCGAGGCGCCGACGAGATTGACGCCGGCGATCGCGCCCTCGCCGTGGGCGCGCAGGTAGTCGGTGATCACGAGCCCGCCGTAGGACCAGCCGACCAGCACCGGCTGCACCAGGTCGAGGGTCTCGATGACGGCCTGCACGTCGGCCGCCCACAAGGCGCTGTCCGTGTAGGCCGCCTGGGCCGTCGGCGCCGCGGACAGGCCGTGTCCACGCAGGTCGAACGCGACCAGGCGGAATTCTTCGGCCAGCGGGCTCTCGAGCTGCTTGAGCCAGGAAAGGTAGGTCTGCGACCAGCCGTGCACGAACAGGACGGGCGGCCCATCGGCACGCCCCCATTCGAGCACCTTGAGTGCGACGCCGTCGCCGCCGGCGACCGTGTGCTGCTTGGGCATGTTCACTCCCGCGAATGGGTCGAGGGCGCGAGTGTAGCAGCGCACGACGGATGCGACGCGGGAGCGCTGCGCCATCAGGCGCATAATGTCCGGTCAACATCCAGGAGCCACCTCATGCCGTCCTACGTGCACCACGCCTGCGCCTGCCTGCTCGCCGTCGCGCTTGCTACCGTCGCACCCGCGGCCGAGGCCCTCGACAGTGCCGCCCTCGAAAGCCTGATCGCACGCCTCGAACTCGACGGCGGTGGCGGTGCCGGTTACTGGCGGGTCGTCCCCCGCGGCCCCGCGGGGACGGGCATCCCCCGCCGAGACCCCCACCCCCCGCGCCTCCC
>JAPOKK010000193.1 GCA_029977665.1 Pseudomonadota bacterium
CCCGGTCATCGGGCGCGACCCCGCAGGACCAGGTGGAGGAAGAACGGCGCGCCAATCAGGGCGGTGACGACGCCGAGCTTGAGTTCGCCCTGCGGCAGCGGTACCCGCGTGCCGAGATCGGCGGCGAGCGTCAGCGTCGCGCCGCCTAGCATGCTGGCCGTGAGCAGGGCACCGGGGCGATGGCCGACCAGGGGCCGCAGCAGGTGCGGCACGACGAGCCCGACGAAGCCCACGACGCCGCTCACCGCAACCGCGCTGCCCACGGTCAGCGCGGAGCCCAGGATCACGTGCCGCCTGAGCTGCCGGGTGTCGATGCCGAGGCTGACCGCGGTGTCCTCGCCGAGGCTCAGGGCATCGAGGCCGCGCCCGGTACGCAGCAGTAACAGCCAGCCGATCGCCGTAAAGGGCACGATCATCAACACGTGTTCGAAGCTGCGATTGGCGAGCGAACCGAGCAACCAGAAGAAGATCTCGTAGGCTGCGAACGGGTTGCTGGTGAGGTTGAGTACGAGCGAGGTCAGCGCGCCAGCCAGGCTGTTGATGGCGACCCCGGCGAGGATCAGGGTGAGGATGCTGGTCTCCCGCCCGGACAGCAGGGCGAGGGCGGCGACCGCTGCAAGCGCGCCGAGCATGCCGCCAAGTGGCAGGATCCACACCGAAGCGGCTGCGAGGCCGGTATAGAACGTGAGGACGGCGGCGAGTGCCGCCATGCCGGAGACGCCGATGATGCCGGGTTCTGCCAACGGGTTGCGTAACAACCCCTGCAGGGCAGCGCCGGCGAGGCCGAGACTCGCGCCGACGATGACCGCAAGGAGCGCGCGTGGCAGGCGGATTTGTTCGACCACGATTGCGAGGGGCGCCTCGTCGTGCGCCAACAGCAGCGCCGGCAGATCGAGCGGGTTCAGCGTGACGGCGCCGACACACAGGGCGGCGACGAAGAGCACGAGCAGGCAGGCAGCGAGCGCCAGGCGGATCCCGAACCGCGGCGCCGGGCGGTCCGCGGCGGATGGGTTCGGGCCGGCGTGGGAGCGCCTCATCGAGCGGGTGCGCCGAGCTGGCGTAGCGCGGTGGTTGCATAGCTGCCGGCGCAGGTCCACAAGTGGGCCGCCACCGTAACGGTCCGCGGTGCGTGCGGGGCGTCGAGCAGCGAACGCAGGGCAGGGTGGTGCAGCATCGCCTCGGCCAGCGAGGCCTCCGCGTCGCGACGCCCGGCAAACACGATCACGTCCGGCCGCGCAAGCAGCAGGCGTTCCAGGGAGACGAAGCCGCCGCCGTCCAGGCCGAGCTCGCCGGCGACGTCACGCAGGCCGGCGTACTGCAGGATACGGTGAACGAGCGTGCGCGTACCCGGCGTGTAGCCGTTCGGCTGGTAGACGATGGCGCGTGGGGCGTGGGCAGATGGCGTGGGCGGCTCGTCCGCACCGATCGCGTGCCACAGCGTCTGCAGCAGTGCCGCGGCACGCTGTTCGGCGCCCAGGACGTTGGCGAGGCGGACCAGGTTGCGGCCGTAGGCGGCAAACGTCTCGGCGTGCTCGAATTCGAGCAGGGGTACGCCGAGCCGTTCGAGCATGCGCGTGGCGAGCGGCGTGGCGCGGCCCGCGGTGATCACGAGGTCGGGCCGTGCGACGACGATTGTCTCGACATTGCCCCGGTTGACCGGAAGCCGCGCCGCACGTGCGTGGAAGGGGCTCAGCGCCGGATCGCGCGACAGCGCCGTCAGCGAGGCGATGCGCCGATCCTCGACCAGTTCCAGCAGCAACGAATCGGTGCACAGGTTGAGCGAGGCGACACGTGCCGGCGGCGACGCACCGACTGCCGCGGCGACCAGCGCCAGCAGTGCCGCCGTGATCAGGCGGACGCGCGGCGCTGGCGGACGGCGGCGGCGAGATCGTACAGCAGCGGCGCGGTCGTCTCCCATGACATGCACGCATCCGTAATGCTCTGGCCGTAGACCAGGGGGGTCGAATCGCCGTGGCTCTGCTTGCCCTCACGCAGGTGGCTTTCGAGCATGACGCCGCAGATGAGGTGCGAGCCGCCCGCGATCTGGGTGCACAGGTCGGCAACGACCTCGGGTTGCCGGCGATGATCCTTGCGGCTGTTGCCGTGGCTGCAATCGATCATCAGGCGATCGCGCAGACCGGCCTTACGCAGCAGCTCGGCCGCCTGCGCCACGGCCTCGGCGTCGTAGTTGGGCCCGTGGTTGGAACCGCGCAGAATGAGATGACAGGCGTCGTTGCCGCGGGTCGTGACGATGGCGGCGATGCTCTGCTTGGTTACGGAAAGGAAATGATGCGGGTGGCGCGCGGCGCCGATGGCGTCGACCGCGACCTGTACGCTGCCGTCGGTGCCGTTCTTGAAGCCGATCGGCATCGAAGAGCCCGACGCCAGCTCGCGGTGGATCTGCGACTCGGTGGTACGCGCGCCGATCGCGCCCCAGCAGATGAGATCGGCGATGAACTGCGGCGTGATCACGTCGAGGAACTCGGAGCCGGCCGGGATGCCGCGATTGGCCAGGTCGAGCAGCAGGCCGCGCGCGGCGCGCAGGCCGTTGTTGATGTCGAACGTGCCATCGAGGTGAGGATCGTTGATCAAGCCCTTCCAGCCGATCGTCGTACGCGGCTTCTCGAAATACACGCGCATCACGAGTCGCAGGTCGGCCGACAGTTCGTGCATCAGGCCCTGCAGGTGGTCGGCGTATTCGAGGGCAGCCTTGGGATCGTGGATGGAGCAGGGACCGGTGACGACCAGCAGGCGGTCGTCCTCGCCGCGCACGATGGCCTCGGCCTCGCGGCGTGCGTTGGCGACGGTGTTGGAAGCCTGCTCGGTGAGCGGCAATTCCTCCATCAGGATCACCGGCGGGATCAGCGGGCGATAGGCTGCGATGCGTTCGTCGTCGGTTGTCTGGAACATCTGTGGTGAGCTCGGGCTCCGGGCAAGAGGGGCGCGATGATAAAGGCAGGACGGTTGCAGTGCCACCCGGCGAGGCGTGCCCGCGTCCGCCTCAGGTCGCGCGCAGGAGGGTGCCGAACTGGTAGATGGCGCAGGCCGAAAGGTAACCGAGCCCGGTCATGTAGCACCACGCGGCGAGCGGCCAGCGCCAGGTGCCCGTCTCGCGCCGCATGACCGCAATGGTCGAGGCGCATTGCAGGCAGAACGCGTAGAACACCAGCAGGCCGAGCACCATCGGCAGCGTGTAGACGAGCGACCCGTCGGCGTGCCGCGCGTTACGAATGCGGCTGGTCAGCGTGTTGCTGCCGTCCTCGGCCTCGGTGTCGACCGCATAGATGGTGCCGAGGGCCGCGATCACGACCTCGCGCGCCGGGAACGACGCAAGCACCGCCGCGGTGACTTTCCAGTCCCAGCCGAGCGGGGCGAACAGCGGCGCGACGAGGTGACTCATGCGTCCGAGGTAGCTGTTCTCGAGCGCGCTGGAGGCGCTCTGCGTGGCGGCCGCATCGGGCGCCTGCGGCGCGCGTGGGAACGAGGCCAGCGCCCACACGACGAGCGTTACGGCGAAGATGATGGTGCCCGCGCGGCGCAGGAAGATCAGTGCGCGGCTGAGCAGTTTGGCCGCGACGGCCCGCGGGCTGGGCGCGCGGTAGGGCGGCATTTCGAGCAGGAAGCGCGACTTGACGCGCGACCAGTACAGGCGGCTGATCAACCAGGCGGTCAGCGCGGCACCGAGGATGCCGAGCACGTAGAGCCCGAACAGGACGAGTCCCTGCAGGTTGACGATACCGCCGAGGTAGCGGGTGTCGGGCACGAAGGCGGCGATGAGCAGGGAGTAGACCGGCAGCCGTGCCGAGCAGGTCATGAACGGTGCCGCCATGATCGTCGCCAGGCGATCGTGGCGGTTGGCGATGATGCGCGTGCCCATGATGCCGGGTACCGCGCAGGCGAAGCTCGACAGCATCGGAATGAAGGACTGCCCCGAGAGGCCGATGCCACGCATCGCGCGGTCCATCAGGAACGCGGCGCGCGCCATGTAGCCGGAGTCCTCGAGCACGATGATGAAAGCGAACAGGATGAGAATCTGTGGCAGGAATACGACGACGGCGCCGACGCCGGCGATCACACCGTCGGCGAAGAAACTGCCCACCAGGCCGGGTCCGAGCAGGCTGCGTACCGTCTCGCCGGTGGCGCCGGTCAGGTAATCGATACCGTCGACGAGCGGTGCTGCCCAGGCGAACACGGCCTGGAATACGGTCGCCATCACGGCGGCGAAGATGAGCATGCCCCACAGCGGGTGGTTGAGTACGCGATCGGCGAGATCGCGCGCGCGCTGACGGCCCGGTTCGCCGCGCTGCTCGACGCCGTCGAGCAGGCCCTGGATGAAGCTGTAGCGGTCGCGTGCCTCGAGCGTCGCGAGGTTGCGCCCGCTGCCGACCCGCTCGCGCAGGGCATCGAGTCGCGGCCTGAGTGCCTCGCCCTCGCGTTCGAGCAGGCGCTGCTCGGCATAGCCCCCGGCGTCGATCAGCGCGCGGCGCAGTTCCAGCAGGTGCGCGTCCTCGCCACGTGCGGCGAGTTCGGCAGCCAGCTCGCCAACCGCCTCGTCGAGCGCGGGATTGATCGTGACCGCCTCCTGCGGTGGTACCGCCATGACGTCGGCGACCGCCGCGCCGAGGCGTTCGAGACCTTCCCCGGCGGCGGCCGATATCGGTACTACCGGCACGCCCAGGCGCAGCGCAAGGGCTTCGTGGTCGACGCTGATCGCGCTCGATTCGAGCAGGTCGGTCATGTTCAGCGCGATCACCGCGGGCACGCCGGCTTCCAGCACCTGGGTGACCAGGAACAGGTTACGCCGCAGGTTGGTTGCATCGACGACGATGATCACGGCCTGCGGATGGCCGAGCCCAGGCACCGCACCACACAACACGTCGACGGCGATCATCTCGTCGGGGGAACTCGCCGCCAGCGAGTAGGTGCCGGGTACGTCGACCAGGCGTACGCGCTGTCCACCGAGTTCAGCCCGGCCGGACACCTGCTCGACCGTCACCCCGGGATAGTTGCTGACCTTCTGGCGCAGGCCGGTCAGCGCGTTGAACAGGGTGCTCTTGCCGGTATTGGGATTGCCGATGGTGACGACGATGGGCGCGTCGGCGGCGGCATCCGCGGCCGCGTCGGGGCGTGCGCTCATGGGGTGTGCGCGGCGTCGACGAGTACGCCGGCAGCATCGCTCAGGCGCAGTGACAGGGCGTAGCCCATGACGCGGATCTCGATCGGGTCGCCGGTCGGCGCGGCGCGCAGGAATTCGATCTCGGCGCCTTCGACCAGGCCCATCGTCATGAGGCGCTGCGCCTCGGCATCATCGGCGACGAAACCGCTGACCACCGCGCGCTGGCCCGGCCGCAGGTCGGTGAGCGTGCTGCTCATGACCAGCCGAGCAGCCGGCGCAGGCCGCGTCGCGGCTGCTCCAGCACGTCGACGTGAATGTAGGAGGCCTCGGTACGATTGAGCGCCCAGCGGTCGTTGTCGATGCCGATCAGAAACGGGTCACCGGCACGCAGGATGCCGACCAGGGTGCCCGGCACGATGCCCCGCGCGGCGAGCTTGGCCGTGGCGCTGGCGTCGCCGCCGTCGATGTGCGTGATGACGGCGCGATCGCCGTGCTTGAGCTCGACCAGGGTCCGCTGCGAGAGGCTGGTGGGCGTCGGATGTGTGGATTGCTCGGGAGGCATGGGCGCGGCCGGGAAATGAAGGTTAATGGTAATGATTATTAGTTGCCTGAACAACAGTGCACGCTGTTCGGAATCGCTCCGGCTTGACGCGGGTCAAGCGCTGGTGCGGCGCGCGCCCAGGCGGTAGTAGGGCGCGATCTCGGGCGCCCGGTTCTCGAGGTGCAGTTGTTTCACGCGGCGCCAGTAGGCCGCCTCGAGCAGGTCGCCGTGGGTGGCCAGGAAGGCGGCCTTCAGCGGCGCGTCGATGGCGAGGAAGCGCATGAATTCCTCGGGGAAGATGTCGTGCTCGCTGACGTGGAACCAGGATTCGGCGCGCATCTCGTCGTCGAAATCGCGCGGCGGCGGCACGTCGCGGAATTCGCAGTCGGTGACCAGGCACAGTTCGTCGTAATCGTAGAAGATCACGCGGCCGTGGCGCGAGACGCCGAAATTCTTCAGCAGCAGGTCGCCGGGAAAGATATTGGTCATGGCCAGGTCCTTGATCGCCTGGCCGTAATCGAGCAGGGCATCGCGCGCCAGCTCGAAGGGCTGTTCCCGCAGGTAGATGTTGAGGGGCGTCACGCGACGCTCGGAATAGAGATGATCGATGACCAGCTGGTCGCCGTCGATGCGTACCGTCTGCGAGGTCGAATCGAGCAGTTCCTCGAGCAACTCCGGGGCGAACTTGTCGAGCGGAAACTCGATGTTGCGGAATTCCTGGGTGTCGATCAGGCGTCCGGCGCGGTCGTGGTTGAAGACGAACTTGTACTTGCGCTTGACCTCGTCGTGGCTGACGTTCTTGGGGTGGCCGAAATTGTCGCGGATGATCTTGAACACGATGTCGTAGGACGGCAGCGTGAAGACCAGCATGACCAGTCCGCGATCGCCGGCCGCGTGCACGAAGCTGTCGTCGGCTTCCGCCAGGTGGCGGTAGAACGACCGCGCGCGCTCGGTCTTGCCCTGGCGCGCGCGGCCGAGAATCGTGAACAGCTCGTCGAGCGGCTTGCGCGGCAGCATCGACTTGATGAAATAGACCGCGCCCTCGACCGGTTCGACGTCGACCATGAAGTAGGAGCGCGTGAAGCCGAACAGCACGCTGACGTCGTCGGCGCTGGACAGCGCGGCTTCGATGCGCACGCCGTTGTCGGTGTTCTCGAACGCGAGCACGAGCGGGCAGCTGGCGTGGTTCCAGAACAATTTGCCGACGACGAAAGCGCGGCTGGTCTGGTAGAAGACGTCGTGCATCACCTCGATACGGCGCACCGCCTCGTCGGCGGCGGCAGCGTCGGCGGCGCCGATGATGCTGACGATCTCGTTGCAGACGAAATCGACGTCGGCGTCGAGGTCGACATAGGGCGTGGCGAAGCGGTAGTCCTCGAGCAGGCGCGTGACGATGTCACGCACCTTGTGCCAGTTGATGTAATTGTGCTGGCGCGCCGGGTGGCGCAGCGGTGGGTCGGGCGAAACGACGTCGGCGGTGTCCGAGACCTGTGTCGGGTCGATGTCCAGGCTGCGCAGGCAGTCGCGATGGACGGAGTTGCAGAAGGTCTTGGCGAACTCGCCGTCGGGGACGTCGTCGATGCGGCTCCAGTAGACCTTGCGGATGGCGCGCCAGGTGTCGAGATCGTCGATGTGCTCGCCGAGCAGGCTGCGCAGCTGCGCCAGCGTGCGCGAGACCGACTTGTCGTACAGTTCGATGCGCTCGGCGAGATCCTTGCGCGCGCCGCCCCAATCGCGCAGCTCGAAGCGACTGCGCGCGCGCTGGGTGATGCGGCGGTAGTTGTTGTTGTAGTTGATGAAGCCGTCGTGAAGGCGGGCCGCCGCGAGCCGCACCAGATCCTGCCTGGAGGGCGTGCTCACGGCGGCGGCGTGACGGCGCGGGCGCTCAGAGATTGCCGATCAGGGCGTCGCCGAAGGCGCTGCACTTGACCTCGGTGGCGCCGTCCATCATGCGCGCGAAGTCGTAGGTCACGACTTTCTTGCCGATGGTCTTGTCCATCGCGGCG
>JAPOKK010000173.1 GCA_029977665.1 Pseudomonadota bacterium
CGATCGCGATCGCGCCGCCGTCGCCACGCGCGGTCACGGCCGACGCGTCGATATGCCCCGTGTTGAGCACCGAGGCACCGGGGCCGAGACCAACCAGGCGCACCTTGCCGCCGGCGTTCTCGATGCGCCCGGCGCGAATCATGCCACCGTTGTTGATCGCGTTGCGGAACACGCCTTCGGCCGCGCGCGCCGTGATCAGTACCTCGCCACCGTCGGCGACGATGCTGCCGGTGTTGGCAACCTGGTCGTCTATGGCCTGCGCATTTTCGAGCACGGCTTCGTCGACGCTGAAACGCAGCAGGCCGTCGCCGTCGAAATCGACCGTGACCTGTTCACCGGCAGCGAGCTGCACGCGGCCCGCCGTGGCGACGATCACGCCGGCGTTGCTGACGCTGCGGCCGACCAGCGCGACGTCGCCGGCGTCCGCTTCGATATGGCCCTCGTTGACGACGCGCCCGGCACTCTCGCCCAACGCTTCGAGGCGGTAGTTCCCGCGCATGAAATCGTCGATACCAATCTGCATCGCACCGGCGACGAGACTGCCGACATTGACCTGTGCGCCGGGCCTGAAGAACACGCCGTTCGGGTTCATCAACACGACCTGGCCGTTGGCCCTGACCTGGCCGAAGATCTCGCTCGGGCGCTGATCGAAGATGCGATTGAGGGCGGAAGCCCGAGCGTTCGGCTGTTCGAAACGCACCTGCTCGTGCGGCGCGAGATTGAACGACTGCCAGTCAATCGCGGCGCGCTGGCTGTGCTGGCGCACGGTGGTCACCGACTTCGACGTGTTCTGCGTGATGGCCGCGCTGCCGGCCCGCACCTGCCCGCCGGTCGGTGCGGCTAGCGCCGACGGCGTGACGAGGGAAACCGCGAGGCCGGGCGCGAGAGCCGCGCGCACCGCGAGCGCGAGCGGTGTCGGCCGCAACAAGGCAGCGGCGCGCTTCCGCCCGGCTCGCTCTACCTGCCTGCTCATCGTGCCAGCCCCCTCATGCGAAACCCGGTGAGTGCGTCGCGCCACCGGTTCCTGCGCCGTGCTTTGTTGCTGTCGGCACTTCGCATCGTCCCTGAACCGTTGCCTGAGCGCGAACGCGGCGGCTCAGAAGAAAAAATTGAGATCGACCCAGTACTGCGGGTCTTTGCCGTTCTCCGGCTGCGGCTCGCCAATCGGCGCCGCTATCGTGATTTTGCCGGAGAACACCTGGGGATTGTTGAAAGACAGCGCGAAGCCCACCGACTTGAAGTTGTCCGATTGCTTCTCGGTCGGCAAGGCGCTGTTCAGTTTACCTGCTGCCATGTCGTAGAAAAACGACAACTGCAGCAGCTCACCCCAGGTACGATTGCCGAACGCGGGCTGGTCGGCGATGAACGGCGCATTGATGATCCACTCGACCGATCCGAACACGGCCCGATCGTAGAGCTGTTCCGTCGGGCGATAGCCACGCACGTTGGTGGGTCCGCCGACGGTGTATTGCTCGATCGGCACGAGCAGGTCGGGCGACCACATCAGCTCGAAGGTGAACAGCAGGTTGTGGTTGGCGAGCTTGTCCCACAGCGGCGAGAGCGCCTGAAACCGCGACAGGCTCAGCAGCACCTTGTCGAATTCTCCGCTCGCGAACTCGCCGTTGCCGCCCTGGCGCGAGGGCGGTACGAAGGCCGTGCGCTCGCCCATCGCGCCAAGGATGTCGTTGAATCCGTGAGACACCTCGAGATAGGCCGCATTCAGACCACCGAAGCGCGCATCGACGTTGTCGAAGTTCAGCTCGAACGACGCCACGGTGAGGCTGTCGAGACTGACCCTACGGCCATCGGCCTTGGTACCGCTGCGCTTCTTCGCCAGGCGCAGGCCGACGTTGAGGTTCATCAGCCGGCTGCGCACGAGGTCGTTGCTGAGCGCCAGGTGGTAGTTGCGGATGTCGCTGTAGATGTTGGCGTCGCGGAACTGCCCGCCGACATCAAACTGGTTACGGCTGGTGCCTATCGTGAATCGGCTGTCGTAAAGCGTCGTCACCGGGACTTCGTAGTCCAGTGCATAGAAGAACGTGTTGTCCGGTACTGCCGTGTGCTGGACGGTCGTGATGAGCTTGTCGCCCTGGCCCAGCGGGTTGTTCCAGGTGAGCTGGCCCAGGTAACGGTTGCGTCCGGTTTCGGTGATACCGTGGTTGTCGGCGCGCAGCGCGAGTTCGAAGCGCTGCTCGTCCTGGACCTTGACGACCATGTCGGCAGTGCCGACGGCGACACCCGGCTGGAACACGCCGAACGAGGACTGCCCGGGATAGTCGGACACGCGCAGCAGGGCCGACTCGATGCTCTCCTTCGTCACCGGCTCGCCGACGAGGTCGCGGAACGGCTGCTCGAGGATCTCCGCGCGGTAGAGTTCGTTACCTTCGGTAACCACCCGACCGAGCTTGCCTTCCATCACCTGGATCGTGATCTCGCCAGCCTCGACCGTCTGCACCGGTACGAATGCCTGCGCCAGGATCAAGCCACGCTCGCGGTAGTACGCAGTGATCTCGTCGGCCAGTTCCTGCAGCCGCCCGACAGTGAAACCCTCGGGACGCGCCTCGCGACGCGCCTCGACGAGTGCCTCGATGGCGCTCACGGCGATGTTGTGTTCGGGCCGGTCCTCGACCCCGTCGAGCACGAAACGCGCGACGACGATCTTCTCACCTTCATCGATCTCGAGCGGCCGGTCGGCCACCGGCGGCACGTCGAAGACCGGTTCGGGCGGCGGCTCGCGCGGGATCTGCTTGCGATCCTCGCCGGGGCGGATGGCGCCCGGCCGCGCCGCGTCCGGCAGGTCGACCGCGCCGGCCAGCGAGTACGGGCCGACCGCGAACGGGTCGTCCACGGGGCGCGCCGCGTCACCCGCCCACGGACCGGGTCGCACCATGCCGGGCTTGACCGGCACGGGTGCATCGAACGCTTCGGCATGGACGGCGAGCCCACAGCATGCCGTGACAAGCAGCGACACGAGATCGCGCCCGCGCGACAAAGCCCTGCGCCGGCTGTCACAGCGAATTCTCATACCGATTCTGCGTTCGCCCCCTAACCGGCTGAATCTACAGGCCTACTTGAGGCCGGAAATTCATGCTACGGAGGCCCGAGTATAGCCTTCCGCAGCGCAGCGGAGCAAACGTGGCCGGGCCCCGGACAGCCGGGTCCCCGGGCAGGGTTCAGGGAGTCTCGGTGGGGCTCGCGGTAAGGCCTCCGGCCTCCTCGCGCAACGCCGCGCGCCAGCTCTCCAGATCGCTCTCGGGCATGGCGACCGGATACTCGTCGGTGATCTTCTCGACCGCCGCCTGGCGCAGCTTGAGCGCGGCCTCGCGACGCAGACGTTCGCGGACCTGCTCACGGACATCTTCGAAGGGCAGCATTTCGGCGTCTATGAGCGCGCCCCGGCGGATGATGTGCAGGCCGGTCTCGCTCGCGATCGGTGCGCTCACCCCGTCGCGCTCGAGCTTCTCGGCCGCCTCGGCGATGGGCGGCAGCAGCTCGTCCATCCGGATCAGGCCCATGTAACCGTCATTCACGCGGCTCGCCTGGTGTGCCGAGTGCTCCTTCGCCAGCGCCTCGAAGCTCGCCTTGCCGGCGCGGAGTTCCTTCGATAGCCGCTCGGCGAGCGCCCAGGTGCTCTTACGTGTGGCCTCGTCTGCGTCCGCGGCCAAAGGCAGGTAGATCTGCCACAGG
The DNA here is from genome assembly GCA_029977665.1 of Pseudomonadota bacterium. Taxonomy (GTDB): domain Bacteria; phylum Pseudomonadota; class Gammaproteobacteria; genus JACKNG01. The sequence continues at coordinate 3,688 of JAPOKK010000173.1, forward strand.
TGCATCCGGCGCGGTACGCGGAAGGCCTCCGGGTTGCGATCGTAGGCCTCGCGGACCTGCTCGTCGCTGGGAAAGTCGGGATCGAGATTACGACGCACGACCTGATTGAGATAAGCCTCCGCGAGCACGCGTTGGCCGGCCCGCTGCATCAACACCCGGATCGCCTCGTTGTCTTCCGCACCGTTGGCATAGGCCGCGGCGAGGACCGACTGGTTGATCGTCTCCTGGCGCACGAAACGTTCGAACAACTCGGGCGAATCGAGAATCTGCGCGCGCTGCTGCGCGCCGAGGACCGCGAGCAGCTCGCCCAGCGTGCGCTGATCGATACCGGCTTCGAATCGCGCCGCGCCGGTCGCGGTTTCCGGCTCGCGCAGTTCGACCGCGCGCGACGGCACGGTGTCGGGCGGTGGCGCCAGCCAGCGCGCGCCAAGGGCGCCGAGGATGATGAGCAGGGCGCCGAGCAGAACGGCGCCGACGATCGCCAATAGCCGCATTGGGGGGTCTCCTCCTGGGGAAGCGTCGTAACCGACACGCGAGCACGCGGAGCGCATCCGCGTCCCGCTTCCAGCCCGCAGACTATACGGGATGTTGGTGTAGCGCAGGACGCTGTATCGCGTGCCTGCCGGGCGGTATCGCAGCCGCGCGCCGCCGCGCCGGCGCCCGCGAGGCCGCGTAGTTTAACCGTTCGCCGCGACGCGCCGATAACCCCTCTCAGGCTGCGCGCGCTGCGTCGCCGGGTCATCACGCCGCTACCGTGCGCCCCGGGAAACTGATTGATGGATAGTGACTTGTTCCATAAACTTCGGCCATCGCTGACCCTGAACACGCAATACGTGCAGCGGTGGCCGTCGGTGCCCGTTGAGCCCCGAGAACGACGTCTTCTCCAGTCGAATACGCCCCAGGGTTTCTGAATGGCGCCCAAAAAGACGCAGCTGACGATCCTGTTCGCCGACATCAGCGGCAGCACCCGACTCTACGAAGTACTCGGCGACGCGCCGGCACGCGCCAAAGTGGCGAGCTGCCTGCAGATGCTGACCGAAGTCACCGGCCGCCATGGCGGCACGGTCATCAAGACCATCGGCGACGAGATCATGTGTACCTTTCCGACCGCCGCCGTGGCCGTTGCAGCTGCCTGCGACATGCACGAGATGCTCGAGGACGATATCACCGAGCAGACCGCGGCCGGTCCCATCTCCCTGACCATTCGCGTCGGCCTGCACCATGGGCCAGCCATTCTCGACGCGGGTGACGTATTCGGCGATGCGGTCAACGTCGCCGCGCGCATGGCGTCGATGGCCAAGGCAGGGCAAATCATCACGACCCAGTCGACCATCGAAGCGCTGCCGCCGATTCTCAAAGCGAGCTCGCGCTTCATCGATCGGGCTCCGGTGAAGGGCAAGAAGGAGACCATGGACATCTTCGAGGTGCTGTGGCAGCAGGAAGACATCACGCGCATGTCCACCGGCGTCATCCCCGAGCCGGCCGACCGCGCCGAGCTGCAGCTGCGCTACCACGATGTCAATCTCACCCTCGACGCCGATCGCACGCAGGTCGTGATGGGTCGCAGCAAGAGCGCCGACATCGCCATCGCCGAGGCGCTGGCTTCGCGCCAGCACGTGCGCGTCGAGCATCGCCGTGGCAAGTTCTTCATCATCGACCAGAGCACCAACGGCACCTACGTCCTCAGCGATGGCAACGAGGCTTTCCTGCGCCGCGAGGAAATGCCGCTCAGCGGCAGCGGCAAGATCAGCCTCGGGCGCTCCTTCTCGGAGAACCCGCAGGAAGTCGTTCACTTCCGGACGGAAGGCTGAGCCTCCCCTATTCTTGTCGTGGCAGCAGCAAGCGCTAATCCCGCACGGAGGCGGGCGAAACGCGACGAGCCGACAGATCACAGACCATGAGCGAGAACCCTTATTCGTGGAATTCTGCCGTGATCACGGACGTCGGCAAGGTCCGCAAGCTGAACGAGGACTCGGCGCTGGACCGCGCTGACGCGGGACTGTGGGTGGTCGCCGACGGCATGGGCGGACACTCGGCCGGCGACCTCGCCAGCCAGCTCATCGTCAACGCGCTGGGCAAGGTCGAGCCGTGCGCGGCGCTCGCCGAGTTCGTCGAGCGCGTCGAGGACGCCGTCATGGCGGTCAACCAGCGCTTGTTCCAGGTCGCCAACGCGCACAACCAGACCAGCGGCAGCACGGTCATCGTGCTGGTCGCGCGCGGTCACCACGCCGTCGCCCTGTGGGCGGGCGACAGCCGCCTGTATCGCTGGCGCGATGGCAGGCTCGACCGCCTGACCACCGACCACACGCAGGTCGAGTTATATATCGAACGCGGCCTGCTCGATCGTGCCGATGCCGAAGGCCACCCGTCGGGCAACATGGTGACGCGTGCGGTGGGCGTGAGTGACGAACTCAATCTCGAACTCGACATGTTCGAGCTGGCTGACCGCGATCGTTTCCTGCTCTGCTCGGACGGCCTCGACAAGCATGTCAAGGATGCCGAGATCGAGCGAATCCTGGGCACCGGTGACGCCTCCGCGGTCGCCCGCGAGCTCGTCGACCTGACACTCGCGCGCGGCGCAGTGGACAATGTCACCGTGTGCGTGGTCGAGGTGCGCGCAACGTGATCCGCCCGCTCGGCCGACACGCGAGGCTGCGCCACCGGGTCTCACCGCACATGCCCGGCATCGTGACGCGCTTCGACCGCTGACCAAGGACATCATGGCTGACTTCAAGACGACCCTGGAACGCCTCTCGCGCCGCGAGACCAGCTTCGAAGCGGTAGCGCGCAACATCGAGACGCTGTTGCGCAAGAAGCCTCAGGCCGCGGTCGCGCTGATGGACCAGCTCAAGGACGCGGTCGGTGCCGAAGTTATCGACGCGGAGACCTATGCGAGACTGCGCACCGTCGTCACGCGTAACCTGCAGGCGCCGCCCGGCACCGAGTCCAAGGACGATGCCCGCACCCTGTTCGGCCATGCGCCAGCCGACGACGGCAGCGGCGGCGATCGCACCGAAGTCGTGGCGCGTAGCGATGCCGACGAAGCGACCGAAATGCTCGGCCGCGACGACGTCTCCGACGTCGACTTCGATCCCAGCGTCGACACCGGCTCGGGGACCTCGTCCTCGTGGTCCGATGAAGTCGAGAACGATACCGGAACGAACTGGGATCGCCCGGCGACGCCACGCGCGGGTCCCCAGCTGCGCCCGGGGATGGTCCTGCGAGACCGCTTCCAGCTCGACGAGGTCCTTGGCCAGGGCGGCATGGGCTCGGTCTACCTGGGCCGTGACCTCATCAAGGTGCGCGCCAAGGACAAGCAACCGCGCGTCGCGCTCAAGGTCCTCAACGAGGACTTCAAACAGCACCCCGATTCGTTCATTGCCCTGCAGCGCGAGGCGAGCCGCCAGCAACGGCTCGCTCACCCCAACATCGCCACGGTCTACGACTTCGACCAGACCGAGGACGGCACGGCATTCCTGGTCATGGAATTGCTCGAGGGTCAGCCGCTCAACGACTTCATCAAGCGCACCGTGAAGCCACGCGGCGGCCTGCCCTTCGCCGAAGCCCTGCCCATGGTCCAGGGACTGGGCAACGCCCTGATCTATGCGCACGAACGCAACATCGTGCATTCCGACTTCAAGCCCGGAAACTGTTTCATTACCAGTGACGGGGCGATGAAGGTGCTCGATTTCGGTATTGCGCGAGCGGTCAAGGCGCCGGGCTCCGCCGAAGGCGAGACGACGATCTTCGATGCGAGCAAGCTCGGCGCTCTGACACCGGCCTATGCAAGCCTCGAGATGCTCGAGGGCAAGGAGCCCGACCCGCGCGACGACATCTATGCCCTCGCCTGCGTCACGTACGAGTTGCTGACCGGCAAGCATCCGTTCAACAAGATCCCGGCCAACAAAGCGCGCGACGCCGGCCTCGCACCCGAACCTGTCAAGGGCCTGACGCGCAAACAATGGCGCGGACTGCAGCGCGGTCTCGCGTTCGCGCGCGAGCAGCGCAGCCAGAGCACGGCCGAGTTCCTCGAGGACTTCGAGGGCGCAACCACGCCGTGGAAGAATCCCTTCGTGATCGGCCCGGCGATCGCGGCACTGATTGTCATCGCCGGTTTCTTTCCAGCGCGTAGCTATCTCCAGGCGCGCGACATCGAGCAGCGCATCGCCATGGCACAGACCGGCGACCCTGCACTCATCGAAGCGATGCTCGCTGGGCTCGACACTGATGGCGTCGGCGAGGCGCAGCGCGATCGCATTTTCACCGTGGCCAAGGACGAGGTCCTCGCCTATTTCGATACGCGCGCACGCGAGCGCTTCGACGTTGCCAGTCAGCATTACGACTTCGACGGCGCGCGCACGGTGCTCGCCAAGGCGCGTGCGTTGAGCCCGGTGTTCGCCGATTCGAGCAAACTCGACGAGCTGCGCCAGGACATCGAGGAATCGGAGAACCTCCTTTTCGCCGAACAGTTCGACAAGTTCAACCGCGCGCTCGCCAGCGGCAACCTGCTCGCGGTTGACGGCGAGGAGGACATCTTCGACGCCATGGCCGTGATGCGCCAGGTCGACCCGGGCCATGCCATGCTCACCGACCGGCGTCTGCCGGGCGCCTACGCCGAGGCCATCGGCAAGGCTCTCGAGAACGAGGACTACGAGTACGCCGACGAGCTCAGCCAGGTCGGCCTTGCGCTGATCCCCGACAGCGCGAACCTCAGCAACCTGACCGACAAGATCGCGGGTGCCCGCGACCGCGCCGAAACGCGCGCGCGCATTCTCGCCGCCATCGCCGCTATCCAGCGCGCCGAGGACGCTGGCGGCAGCCTGGCCGACTATGCTGGTGTTGGCGACGCCGTCGCCGACCTGGCCGCGGCCGATCCGGGCAACCCGAAACTGGAGAAGTTGCGCGACAATCTCACCCCGCTTATCCGCAAGGAGCTGTCCGCGCTCGAAGCGCGCCGCGACTGGGGAGCAAGCGGCCTCATCCAGGGGCAGTACAAGGGGCTCCTGCGCGGCCTCGGTCTGCATGAGCTGAACGCGCGCGCGGCCAGCCTCGGCACCGAGTTCGCACAGGCCGTCGATGCGGCCCGCGCGGATGTCACCGCGGCAGTCGCCGCCGGCGATCTCGCGCGAGCCGCGGGTGA
>JAPOKK010000248.1 GCA_029977665.1 Pseudomonadota bacterium
AAGGTGCTCGATGCCGTCAGCAGCGACGGCAGGCTGGCGCAGTTCACCAGCGTGCGCGTGGAATCGGTGCGCGACGACGGCACGCTGGTCGTCAGCGCGCTCGACGCCTGAGCATCGCGGCATGACGCGCGCACCTGCCTGGCAGCCGTCGCGTCACCCGCCGCTAAGCGCCTCGCCCCGCGCACCTGCCCGGCGCACCGGCGTCGCGCCCTGATCCCGCCGTTCCCACCACGAGGAAGCCGTCATGGATGTCTCACCCGGTCCCCTGATGCTGGTCGTCTCCGTCGTCCTCATCTTCAGCTTCTTTCTCGCCATCCTGGTGCTGCAGTACAAACGCTGCCCGTCGAACCGCGTGCTGGTGGTCTACGGCAAGATCGCCGGCCAGCGCGCGGCGCGCTGCATCCACGGCGGCGGCACGTTCGTCATCCCGCTGCTGCAGAGCTATGCCTACATGTCGCTCGAGCCGATGACCATCGACATCGAGCTGAGCAAGGCGCTGTCGAAAAAGAACATCCGCGTCAACGTGCCCTCCACGTTCACCATCGGCATCTCGACCGTACCCGAGATCATGAACAACGCCGCCGAGCGCCTGCTCGGCCTCGACGAGCACCAGGTCTCGGGCCAGGCGCGCGACATCATCCTCGGCCAGATGCGCCTGGTGATCGCCACCCTCTCGATCGAGGAGATCAACCAGGACCGCGAGAAGTTCCTCGATCTCGTCAACAAGAACGTCAATTTCGAGCTCAACAAGATCGGGCTCGAGATGATCAACGTGAACATCCGCGACATCACCGACGAGTCCGGCTACATCGAGGCGCTCGGCCAGCGCGCCGCGAGCGAAGCGGTCAACACCGCACGCGTCGAAGTCGCCCATGCCGACCGCCAGGGCGCGATCGGCTCGGCCACGGCCAAGCGCGAAATGGACGTCGAGGGGGCCGAGCAGGAAGCGCAGTCGGTCACCGGCATCAAGACCGCCGAGCGTGACCAGCGCATCAGCGTCGCCGAACTCGAGGCGGCGGGCGTGGCCGGCGAAGCCGAATCGCTGCGCAAGCAGGAAGTCGCCGTCGCCGAGCAGAGCGCGCTGACCGCGGTCGGGCGGACCAAGGCCGAGGCCCACCAGCGCGTGGAGAGCGCCGAGTACGAAGCCGCGGCGGTCAAGGGCGAGAACGAATCGCGGGCGAAGATCGCCGACTACAATGCCGGCCTCTCGCAGCGCGAGGCCGAGGCGAAGCGCCGCGGCGAAGTCGCGCTGGCCGAGGCCGCGCGTGACGTCCTGCGCGCGCAGAAGGAAGAGGAGATCGCCCGGCTGGAGAAGATCCAGATCGCGCAGCAGACCGTCGAGCGGCAGAAGATCGAAATCGAGGCCGATGCCGAGGCCGAGCGCCTGCGCCGCATCGCCGCTGGTGAAGCCGATGCCACGCTCGCGCGCTACCAGGCCGAAGCCGACGGCATCCGCAAGGTCCTCGAAGCGAAGGCGAGCGGTTACGAGCACCTCATGAAGGTCTGCGGTGAGCGTACCGACCTGGTGCCCGCGCTGCTGCTCATCGAACAGCTCCCCGGACTGGTCGCCGAACAGGTCAAGGCCATCCAGAACCTCAAGATCGACAAGATCACGGTATGGGATTCGGGCAACCCCGCGAGCGGCGGCGCCAGCACCGCCGGCTTCCTCAAGGGCCTGATCGGCTCGCTGCCGCCGGTGCACGAACTCGCCCGCCAGGCCGGCATCGAGCTGCCGGAAGTGCTCGGCGAAGTGGCCGACACGCGGCACGCCGGCGCGGACGAACAGGCGCCGAAGCGCCCTCGCGACACCGGGCCCGACGGCGGCCAGGAGGCAGCGCCGACGGCGTGAGCGACGCAGGACGACGGGCCGCCCGAGGGATCGTGCGGCGATTCCCTAAAGGAACCGCGCAGGCGGACGCTAACCCTCCCTGAACGGTACTGTCTTACCCTCCCTGGTCCGTTCCTTGTCGACGGGCCGGCGTGCTAGCGCCGGCCCGTTTTTTTTGCCACGGCGCAGGCGGCTACTTCGCGGCGCCGTTCCCGGCCGGCTCCATGCGCTCGGCACGCTGGAAACCGCGCGGCAGCTTGAGACCGCGTCGCGCGCGCTCGCCGATGTAGTGTTCCTGGTCGCTCTCCTTGAGCGTGATGTGGCGATTGCCGGCATACACGCGCAGGTCGTCGGTCGGACCGAGCACGGTGAAGGCCTGCATGATCTCGTCGCGCGCCTTGAGCCTGGCCGACGGGATCTGCAGCATCTTCTGGCCCTTGCCGCGCGCGAGTATCGGCAGCTCGGCGACCGGGAAGATCAGCAGGTGGCCGGTGCTGGAGACGCAGGCGACCCAGTCTTCCTCCGGATCGTTGACCGGCAGCGGCGGCAGGATACGGGCGCCGGCCGGCAGCGACAGCACGACCTTGCCCGAGCGGTTCTTGGTCGTCAGCTCAGCGATCGGGGCAACGAAACCGTAGCCGTGATCGCTGGCGAGCAGTACGTGCGAACTCGCTCCCTGCATCACCACGCCGGCAAACGTCGCACCGTCGGGCGGTGACAGGCGTCCGGCGAGCGGCTCACCGAGGCCGCGCGCCGACGGCAGGGTGTGGGCCGGCACGGTGTAGGCGCGCCCGGTCGAATCGAAGAACAGCGCGTTCTGGTTGCTGCGGCCACGCGCCGCGGCCTGGTAGGCGTCGCCACTCCTGAAACTGAGTTCGCGCGGATTGACCTCATGCCCCTTGGCAGCGCGCACCCACCCCTTCGACGACAGCACCACGGTGACCGGTTCGGACGGCACCAACTCGGTCTCGGAGAGCGCCTGCGCGGAGGCGCGCTCGACCAGCGCGCAGCGCCGCTCGTCACCGAACCGTTCCATGTCGGCACGGATTTCGTCGCGCACCAGGGTGCGCAGGCGGCGCCGCGAACCGAGCGTCTGTTCGATCTTCTTGCGCTCGGCCTCGAGCTCGTCCTGTTCGCCGCGGATGCGCATCTCCTCGAGGCGCGCGAGGTGACGCAAGCGCAGATCGAGGATGGCGTCGGCCTGTACCTCGGTGATACCGAAGCGCGCCATCAGCACGGGTCGCGGCTTGTCCTCGGTGCGGATGATGTGGATGACTTCGTCGATGTTGAGAAACGCGACGAGATAGCCTTCGAGCACGTGCAGCCTGGCGAGCACCTTCTCGAGCCGGAACTCGAGACGCCGGCGCACGGTGTCTGTGCGGAAATCCAGCCATTCGCCGAGCAGCGTGCGCAGGTTCTTCACCGCCGGCAGGCCGTCGGTGCCGATCACGTTGAGGTTGATGCGGTAGTTGCGTTCGAGATCGGTCGTCGCGAACAGGTGCTGCATGACCTGCTCGACGTCGACGCGGTTCGAGCGCGGCACGATGACCAGGCGCACCGGCGTTTCGTGATCGGACTCATCGCGCAGGTCTTCGATCAGGGGCAGCTTCTTGGCCTGCATCTGCTGCGCGATCTGTTCGAGGATTTTCGAGCCCGAGCTCTGGAACGGCAGCGCGGTGACGATGATGTTGCCGTCCTCGCGTTCGTAGATGGCGCGCAGGCGCACGCTGCCGTTGCCCGTCTCGTACATCTGGCGCAGCTCGGCGGCGGGCGTGATGATCTCGCCGCCGCCGGGGAAGTCCGGCGCGCGCACGATCTCGGTGAGCTCGGCGACCGTGGCGCGCGGATTGTCGAGCAGGTGGATGCAGGCCTCGGCGACTTCGCGCAGGTTGTGCGGCGGAATATCGGTCGCCATGCCGACCGCGATGCCGGTGGTGCCGTTCAACAGCACGTTGGGCAGGCGCGCCGGCAACATCGCCGGTTCGTCCAGCGTGCCGTCGAAATTCGGCACCCAGTCGACCGTGCCCTGGCCGAGTTCGGCCAGCAGGACGTCGGCATACGGCGTCAGCTTGGCCTCGGTGTAGCGCATCGCGGCGAAGGATTTCGGGTCGTCGCTCGAACCCCAGTTGCCCTGCCCGTCGACCAGCGGGTAGCGGTAGCTGAACGGCTGCGCCATCAGCACCATCGCCTCGTAGCAGGCCGAATCGCCGTGCGGGTGAAACTTGCCGATGACGTCGCCGACGGTGCGCGCGGACTTCTTGAACTTGGCCGCGGCGTCGAGGCCGAGCTCGCTCATGGCATAGATGATGCGCCGCTGCACGGGTTTGAGGCCGTCACCCAGCGCCGGCAAGGCGCGATCGAGGATGACGTACATCGAGTAGTCGAGGTAGGCGCGCTCGGTGAACTCGGCGAGCGGGACCTGGTCGAGGTCGAAGGTATCGTCGTCGTCAGCCATCGGTACGGTTCTCCAGGCTCACCGTCGCCAGGTTGCCCTTGCGCTCAAGCCACGCACGGCGGTCGCTCGCGCGCCGCTTGGCCAGCAGCATGTCCATCAGCGCCTCGGTCTCGCTGCCGTCGTCGTCGATGGCCAGGCGCACCAGGCGTCGCGTGTCGGGTGCCATGGTCGTCTCGCGCAGTTGCAGCGGATTCATCTCGCCGAGGCCCTTGAAACGCTGCACGTTGACCTTGCCGCGGATCTTCTCGGCCGCGATGCGGTCGAGCACGCCGACGCGTTCGTCGTCGTCCTGGGCATAGAACACCTCCTTGCCGACATCGATGCGGTACAGCGGCGGCATCGCGACATAGACGCGCCCCGCCTCGACCAACGCGCGGAAATGGCGCACGAACAGCGCGCACAGCAGGGTTGCGATGTGCAGGCCGTCGGAATCGGCGTCGGCCAGGATGCAGACCTTGCCGTAGCGCAGCTTGCTCAGATCGTTGACGCCCGGATCGATGCCGAGCGCGACGGAGATGTCGTGGACTTCGTTCGAGGCCAGTACCTGGGCCGAGTCGACCTCCCAGGTGTTGAGGATCTTGCCGCGCAGCGGCAGGATGGCCTGGTACTCGCGGTCGCGCGCCTGCTTGGCCGAACCACCGGCCGAGTCGCCCTCGACCAGGAACAGCTCGGTGCGTTCGAGATCCTGCGCGCTGCAGTCGGCGAGTTTGCCGGGCAGCGCCGGGCCGCTGCCGGTAACGCGCTTGCGCACGACCTTGGCCGCCTTGAGGCGGCGCTGGGCGCGGTTGATCGCGATCTCGGCGATGCGCTCGCCCGATTCGACGTGCTGGTGCAGCCACAGGCTGAACGCGTCGCGCACCACGCCCGAGACGAATGCCGCGCAGCTGCGCGACGACAGCCGTTCCTTGGTCTGTCCCGAGAACTGCGGCTCCTCGAGCTTGACGGACAAGACATAGGCGCAGCGCTCGAAGACGTCTTCGGCGGCGAGCTTGACGCCGCGCGGCAGCAGGTTGCGGTTGTCGCAGAACTCGCGCATCGCCTCCAGCAGTCCCTGGCGCAGACCGCCGACATGGGTGCCGCCCTGCGCCGTCGGCACCAGGTTGACGTAGCTCTCGGTGATGAGCTCGGCCTCGTCGGCAACCCAGTGCAGCGCCCAGGTCACCGCCTCGGAACCGCCTTCCATGTCGCCCATGAACGGCTCGGCCGGGATCAGCTCGGCGCCGTCCATGGCCTCGACCAGGTAGCTTTTCAGGCCTTGCTCGTACTGCCACTCGAGCTTCTCGCCCGAGGCCTCGTAGTGGAACTCGATGTTGGTGAAGGTCCTGGCGCTCGGCTTGAACCTCAGGGTCGTGCCCGTGCGATCCGTGTCGCCGACCTCGGCCAGCGGCGCCAGCGGCTCCCCGGGGGCGGATTTCTGCTGGTAGATCTTGCCGTCGCGGTGAATCGTGAGCAGCAACTGCTCCGACAGGGCGTTGACCACCGACACGCCGACGCCGTGCAGGCCACCGGAAACCTTGTAGGAGT
>JAPOKK010000295.1 GCA_029977665.1 Pseudomonadota bacterium
CAGCGCCAGTGCCGGCACGCCGTGCGGATCGGGCAGGCGCGCGTCGGCGCCGAGTTCGAGACGCGCGTGGTAGCGCGCCGCGACGAGGATGCCGGCGAGGGGCGCGTCGCGGGACGGCAGGCGGTGCCAGTCGCGCGCGTCGCGGTGCGCGAGGACGATGTCGTCGCCCAGTTGCCAGTGTCGGCACACCAGCTCGGTGAGTCGCGGTACCAGCGTCCGCACGTGCCCGGCGAGTTGTGCGCGTGTCGGGCGTGGTTCGGCCGCGGCAAGACGCTCGAGCAGGGGTAACGCGCCGATCTGGGCGAGCAACCCGGCGACCAGCGCGCGCTCGCGCAGCGCCGGCGATACCCGCTCGGCGATCAGCGCGGCGTAGACGCCGAGGTGCACGGACTGCCCGATGATGCTCTCGAATACGCCGGCGAACTCGGTTTCGCGGCAGGCAAACAGCTCGCCCAGCGACAGGCAGACCACCAGCTCACTCACCGCGCGCGTCCCGATCCGCCCGATGGCCTGCGGCAGGCTGCGTACCGGGGACAGCCCACGGTAGACGGGCGAGTTGGCGAGTTTGAGCACCTTCGCCGCGATGGCCGGGTCGAGACTGAGCAGCGCGGCGATGCGCCGATTGTCGCAGTCTGCGCGCTGCAGGGCTTCGCGCACCCTGACGGCGAGATCGGGCAGACTCGGCACGCGCAGGCGCCCCGCGGCGAGTTCGGCCTGCATGGCCGTCATGATCTGTTCCGGCGACAGTGTCGCGCGCGCTTCGGGACGTTCCTGGCGGGCCAGCAGCGCGAGATCCTGTCGCGCCAGGCGCGCGCACGTCACCGCACCACGGGCGCGCACCACGACGTCGGCGTCTAGTCCCTCACCGAGCGCGACGGCGTTGCGGGAAGAATCGCATGCGACGAGTTCGATGTTGCCGTCGGCATCGCAGAGCTCTACCTGCCCATCGAGCAGAAAGTACGCGTACGGCGTGGCCGGCGCTTCGATGATGGTCTCGCCATCGGCGAACCCGGCGCGCAGCGCGCGGCGCCCGGCAAGCGCGGTGAGTACGGGCGCAAGACGATTGAAGGGTTCGAAGCGCTGCAATACCTCCGGTGGCACGCCCGCGGGCTGGCTCGTCGTGTCCATGCGATCTCCTCGTTCGGATCCGGCGGCTGCGCCGTCGACATAGGCAAACCGCGCAGGCACGGCATGCCGGATGCTCCGCCCGACCGTGTCACCCACCGTCCGGCGCTGGCGACCCGTTCGCGATACACTGCGCTTCACGGGCACCACGCACCGTCCCGGCGAGGCCTGTGCTCGCGCGCAGCTTCCCGGAGCCTTAGCGGCGCATGTTCGCGACGGCTTGAGCGGGCTTCCCTCGACGCTGCCCGATTGCCTGCCGCGCATCTTCCACCCTGCTCCAACGGAGAAACCGTGTCCGCGCCCCCGACCATCGCATTCGACCCCATCGGCTATGTGCGTTGCGAGGTGCCTGACGACGCCATCGCACGCCAGCGCCGTTCACTGCGTGCCACGGTCGAGGTCCTGCCACGATACGCGCCCGGCCTCGATGGCATCGAGGCCTACTCGCACCTGTTCGTGTTGTTCTGGATGCATCGCGCCACGCCGCCGCGCGACCTGCACTGCCACCCGCGCGGCGACCCGGCGCTGGAACAGGTCGGGGTATTCGCTGCGCGCGGGCGCAATCACCCCAACCCGGTCGGTCTCGCCGTGGTCGAACTCCTCGCACGGCGTGACAACTGTCTCGACGTGTGCAAGCTCGATGCTTTCGACGGCACGCCGGTGATCGACATCAAGCCGTACGACCACTACGACCTGGTGAGCGATCCGCGCGTGCCCGAATGGTTCCGCAAGCGCGCGCTGTCGGACCGCTGAGTTGTACGGTAGAGTGCAGGTCACGACTCCCGTGCCGACTCTGCTCCCGCGCGGCGTCGCCGTCCGCCCCGGAGCTGAACCTCGCATCATGAAACCGATCCACGTCGTCGCCCTGCTCGCCTGTGTGCTGGCATCGGCGATGCGCGCCGCCGATGCGGCCGATCCGCCCGTGGAGCGCGTCTTTGGCGACTGGACACTGCGCTGTGAACAGGCCGACGCCGACGCCGCGCCCGAGTGCATCATGGATCAGAACCTGGTGCTCAGGGCCGGCGGCCAGCCGGTTCTGCAGTTCGCCATCGGCCTCGCGCCCGACGATGCGATTCCGACGGTGCTGCTCAAGCTGCCTCTCGGCATCTACCTGCCACCCGGAGTCAGTTTTCGCATCGACGACGGCAAGCCCGCCACGTTCCCGGTCGAGCGCTGCGACCCCGACGGCTGCCAGGCCGTGATGAAGCTGCGCGATGCGACCATCGCGCAACTGCGCGCGGGTAGCCGCCTCGAGATCGGTTTTCACGACGGCGCCAGGGCGCCGTTGAGCATGCCGCTGTCACTCGACGGCTTTGGCGCCGCCATCGACGCGCTGCGCGCGAGTGCCGACGGCGGCGGCGAGTAGCGCGCGATCGCCACGCGTGATGCCTAGACGCGCCGCGCTGCCGCCCGCCAGCTCCAGTACGTAGGGCACCGGTTCTGGCGCGGCGATCGTCTCCAGCGAATAGGGTTCAGCCCGCGCATGCACGGCGGCGATGCGCCCATCGGCACGCACGAACAACATGTCGAGCGGCAGGGGCGTGTTCTTCATCCACATCGTGACCAGGCTCGCCCGGCCGAAGTCGAACCACATGCCGCGCCATGGCGCAAGGTGCTCCCGGCCCATCAAGCCCTGGCGCCGCGCTGGCGCGGTCAATGCGAGTTCGACGTCGAACCACAGTTGTACGCCATCGGCGCGCTCGATGAGCACACGCGCCTCGCCGTCGTGAGCCGCCACCCATGGCGGCAACAGGGCGCCGGCTGCACAGACCAGCGCGAGCAGGCCGGCCACGAGTACGCCGCGCATGCGATCGCCGTCCCTCATCGGCGCATCTCAGCATAGCGCGCCAGGGCCGCTTCACGCGCCGCCTTGAGATCGACAATCGGCGCGGGGTAACCGGGCGTCGGCGGCGGCTCGTGGATGGCGGCGCCATCGAGCCCTTCGAGCTCCGGCAGCCAGCGGCGCAGGTAATCGCCGTCGGCATCGAACTTGCGGCTCTGACTGTAGGGATTGAAGATGCGGAAGTATGGCGCCGCGTCGGCACCGCAACCCGCCACCCATTGCCAGCCGAGCGTATTGTTGGCCAGGTCGGCGTCGACCAGCGTGTCCCAGAACCAGCGCGCGCCGGCAAGCCAGTGCACGCCGAGATGCTTGGTGAGGAAGGAAGCGACGACCATGCGCACGCGGTTGTGCATCGAACCGGTCCGCCAGAGCTCGCGCATGCCGGCATCGACCAGCGGGAACCCGGTGGCCCCGCGCGTCCACGCGGCCAGCCCCTCTTCGTCATCCAGCCAGGCCATCGCATCGAATTCCTCGCGCAGCGGTTCGTCGACCGTGCGCGGGTAGTGATACATCAGGTGGTAGGCGAACTCGCGCCAAGTCAGCTGGCGCAACCAGGCGTGCGCGGCGCGGTCGAACAGGCCGCGGTCGACGGCGGCCTGCGCAGCGCGCACCTCGTGCCATACGCTGCGCGCACTGATTTCGCCGAAGCACAGGTGGGGCGACAGCCCTGACACGCCGGCGATGCCGGGAAAGTCGCGTTGCCCGGGATAGTCGACCAGCGCGCCGTCGATGAACGCCTCCAGGCGTTCGTGCGCGGCGCGTTCGCCGAATTGCCACGTCTCGCGGATCCCGTCGGCCCAGTCGATGCGAGGTTCGAGTCCGAGGGCATCGAGCGCGAGCCCGTCGGGCCGCGGCAACACCGCCCGCAGGCGTTGCGGGGCGGGCAACGGCGGGGCAGGTTCCCCGTGCGCGAGACAGGCCTTGTGGAACGGTGTGAACACCCGGTAAGGCGTGCCACCCGCGGTCGCGATGCGGGTCGGCTCGAACAGGACGTGACCCTGGAAACTGCGCACCTCGCACAGCGCACCGAGGCACTCCTTGACACGGGTGTCGCGGTCGATGGCGGCGGGTTCGTAACGCCGGTTCCAGTAGACCGCGTCGGCGCCGCATGCTTGCACGAGTTCGGCCAGCACCTCGACGGGGTCGCCGCGCCTGATCAGGAGTGCCGCGCCGCGCTCGGCCAGTTCCCGCGCATGCGCGGTAAGCGATTGGTGCAGCCAGTATCGTGACGCCGCGCCCGGCGCCCAGGCGGCCGGAGGCTCGTCGATGAACAGCGGCAGCACGCGACCGCGCTCGGCGGCGGCATACAGGGCCGGGTTGTCGGCCACGCGCAGGTCACGGCGGAACCAAACGATTGTCAGCGGCGTCGTATCAGTCGGTGAGGTCAAGGTGAAGGGACTCCGGCGCGGGCGGCGAGACGTAGTGGGCAGGCCGTGTTGGCCGACCAACGACGAGCGTATACCATGCGCGTCGCCGCGCGCGGCGCTCGAGCCGGAACGTCGACTTCCGACGCCAGCGGTTTGATGGAACGCTGACCGCGCCGGGCATCGCGCCCGACACGGCCTGAACATGAACCGGGCGGGCCGTCGTCCAGGCGTCCTGGCCGCGCCCGGCACCAACCCGGTTACGACGTCAGTTGCACGGAGGATCATCGCGAATGTCACGTCAAATCATCGCCCTTGTCGGCGCCCTGCTCGTCTGCGGCACGGTCCATGCACACGGTCCGAGCCGTCAGAAGGTCACCGAGACCATTTCCATCAACGCACCGGCCGCAAAGGTCTGGTCGATGGTTGCCGACTTCTGCTCCATCGCCGATTGGCATCC
>JAPOKK010000422.1 GCA_029977665.1 Pseudomonadota bacterium
ACACGGCGGCGAGATCGCGCGCGCCGGTGGGGCTGATTGTGCTCATCGTTTCGAACCTCCCTTCAGGGCCACTCATTGCCAGTGCGGAACGCAGCGTTCGCGCATCTGTGCACGGAAATCACGCGTCGAGTTCGGCAGCAGTTCCCCGCTGCCCCAGTCGCAGATGACGCCATGACGCCTGATGACATCGTACATGTCCAGCTCGCCGGCGCGGTAGCGCGCTGCGACCGCGGCCGCATCCTCGTCCAGCCAGCCCAGCCGCGCGGCCGCGATGTGGGCGCGTTCGGCCCGTGTCGCGGCCTCGTCCACGCGGTACTCCGCGAGGTCGGCATCGACCACTTCGAGCACCACGCCGTAATCGCGGCGCGCGCGCTCGAGCGAGACATAGTCGTCGACGACATCCTCGAGCACGCGCTGCGGGTCACGCTTGAGCGGGTCGCCATAACCGCCGCCACCCGAGGTGCCGCGCCAGAAGCGTGCGCCCTCGGCAACGGGCACGTCGGAGAAGACCGCGCCGAGAAACTGCGGCGCCGCGCCGGGCGGCTCCAGCCACAGGCCGTGCGGGCGCGCCGGCAGGCCACCCTCGATGCCCCACACGATGGCGCGTTCGCGGTCGCAGAAATAGGAGAACACGCAGTTGTCGACGTCGAGAATCGTGCCCGCCTTGTCGAGGCCGACGCCGCCGCGCCACTCGCCGGGGCCGGCCGAGTCGGTGACGATCTCGAGCTTGTCGGTGCGTACCGGGCACAGCCGTTCCTGTCCCTCGACGGGCTGGATCATGAGTCCGACGCCGAAGCAGGACGCCGTGACGCCGAGGCCGTCGCGACCGTTGCGCCCACCCCAGCCGCCGGCCAGCCAGTCGTAGAGCATGAAGTAGGGGCGCGCCGCGCTGCGCTTGTCGTAGCCGCCGGTCTGCAGGTACTCGATGTTGAATGCGCAGGCCATGGCACGTTCCGGCATGATGCGCGAGAAGAGCTCGAAGATCGCGTTCATGATCTTCTCGAAGCACATCACGAAGCCGGACACGGCGACCGGCCAGCGCGCGCTGACGATGCTGTCCTCGGGCACCGTCACGGTCAGTGCGCGGTACAGGCCCGCGTTCAGCGGCACGTCGGGGAAGAACGTCTTCATGCCCGAGACGATGCCGGCGAAAGTGCCGCCGAAAGCGCAGTTGTACATCGAGCCGATGGTGCCATGCGAGCCGCTCAAGTCGAACTCGGCCTGGTCGCCGCGAATGGTCAGGCGCACGCGAATGGGGATCAGTCCCTCCTCCCCCGCCGGGTCCTGGTCGACGAAATCGACGGTCTCCCAGCTGCCGTCGGGCAGCTCGGCGAGACGCAGGCGCACGGCGCGCTCGACGTAGTCCTGGATGTCGGAGAATGCCGTCTTGATGGTGTCGACGCCGTACTTCTCGCACAGCCGCAGCAGTTCGCGGCCGGCAATGCGCGTGGCCTGGGTCTGCGCGTCCAGGTCGCCGATGATGGCGTCGGGATCGCGCGTGTTCTTCGCGATCAGGCGGGCGACGTCACCGCAATACTCGCCGCGCCGCCAGATGCGCACCGGCGGGATGCGGATGCCTTCCTTGAACATGTCGCGCGCGGTGACGTCGAACGAGCCCGGCACGCTGCCGCCCATGTCGGCCCAGTGGCCGTTTGCCTGGCTCCAGGCGATCAGCTCGCCATCGTAGAAGATCGGCAGCAGCACGCGGGTGTCGCTGAAATGCGTGCCGCCGCTGTAGGGGTCGTTGATCAGGAACACGTCGCCGTCGTGGATGTCGTCACCGAACTCGGCGATGACGGCCTTGCAGGTGTAGTGCAGCGTGCCGACGTGGGCGGCGAGATCCTGGTTGCCCTGCGCCACCGTGTTGCCCTCGGCATCGCACAGGGCGTTCG
>JAPOKK010000137.1 GCA_029977665.1 Pseudomonadota bacterium
CAAGCTGCGCAAGGTCGACATCCCGGTCTCGATCACCGAGTACCTGAGCCTGCTCGGCGCGCTCGAAGCGCGCGTTGCCGGTTTCAGTATCGACAGCTTCTACTACCTGGCGCGCGCCGCGCTGGTCAAGGACGAACGTTACTTCGATCGTTTCGACCAGGTCTTCGGTGAGCACTTCCGTGGCCAGGAGATGCTGTTCGACGAGATCTTCGGCGAGATCCCGCTCGAGTGGCTGCGCGCGCAGAAGGAGCTCAACCTCACCGAGGAGGAGAAGGCGCAGATCGAGTCCCTCGGCGGCTGGGAAAAGCTCATGGAGACGCTGCGCGAGCGTCTCGCCGAGCAGAAGAAGGAACACCACGGCGGCAACAAGATGATCGGCACCGGCGGCACCTCGCCGTTCGGCGCCCACGGCTACAACCCCGAGGGCGTGCGCATCGGCCAGGAGGAAGGCCGCCAGGGACGCGCCGTGAAGGTGTGGGACCGCCGCGATTTCCGCAATCTCGACGATTCCGTCCAGCTTGGCACGCGCAACATCAAGATCGCCCTGCGCCAGCTGCGCCGCTTCGCGCGTGACGGCGCCGCCGAAGAGCTCGACCTCGACGACACCATCCGCTCGACGGCGCGCAACGCCGGGCTGCTCGACATCAAGATGGTGCCGGAACGTCACAACGCCGTGAAGGTGCTGCTGTTCCTCGACGTCGGCGGTTCGATGGATCCCTACGTCAAGGTGTGCGAGGAACTCTTCTCCGCCGCACGCGCCGAGTTCAAGCACCTCGAACACTACTATTTCCACAACTTCCTCTACGAATCCGTGTGGCGCGACAACAACCTGCGTGCCAACGTGCGGGTACCGACCAGCCAGGTCATGCACACCTACGGCGCCGATCACAAGATGGTCTTCGTCGGCGATGCGACCATGAGCCCCTACGAGATCATGGCGGTCGGTGGCAGCGTCGAACACTGGAACGAGGAAGCGGGCGCGACCTGGATGGCACGGCTGATGGCGGTGTTTCCCTATGCTGTCTGGCTCAACCCGCAGCCCGAGGAGTACTGGGGTCACATCCCGTCCATCGGCATGGTCAAGGAGTTGATGTCGGACCGCATGTTCCCGCTCACCATGGACGGCCTCGAGCGCGCGATGAAGGCCCTGAAGAAGGCGCACTGAGCGCGCCGCCAACCTTCCCCCTGGCCGCAACGAGGGATTGCAGGTGACGTGGCGCCGGGCCCGACTCTTCTGCGGCTTGCTGCTGGCCATGCTGGCGCGACCCGGCGCGGCCGTGGATACGAGCAATCTCGCCGTGCTGTACGCGGCAGGCGACAACGACAGCCGCGTGCTCGCCGGCTACTACGCGACCCGCCGCGGCATTCCGCGCGACAACGTCGTGGCGATCGACGTCGATACCGGCCAGGCCACCATGCCCGTCGATCGTTTCCGCCGCGTGCAGCGCGAACTCGAGGCGCGTCTCGGCGACGACATCCAGGCGCTGGCACTCGCCTGGACGCGGCCCTACCGTGTCGGGTGCATGTCGGTCACCAGCGCGTTCGCGCTCGGTTTCGACGAGCGTTACTGCGCCGTCGGCTGCAAGGCGACCGCGCCGAGCCCGTATTTCGGCTCGAGCTCGGCGACGCCCTGGCGCGATCACGGCATACGCCCGGCAATGCTGCTGGCGGCGCGCTCGCGTCCCGGCGCGCGCGAACTGGTCGACCGCGGTGTCGCCGCGGACGGGACCAACCCACCGGGAACGGCCTACCTGATCATCACCCCGGATCGGCATCGCAATACGCGAGCACCGCGCTTCGAACTTGCGCAGCGCCTGTTCGGGCGCTGGCAGAACACGGTTCTACTGCACGATGACGCCGTGCGCGACCGTCACGACATCCTGTTCTATTTCATCGGCGCGCGCCGGGTACCCGCGCTCGACACGGTGAGCTTCCGCCCGGGCGCGATTGCCGATCACCTGACGTCGACCGGCGGCGTGCTCGACGGCACCAGGCAGATGAGCATCCTGGCCTGGATCGAGGCCGGCGCCACCGGCAGCTATGGCACGGTGATCGAGCCGTGCAACTACCCGCAGAAGTTTCCCGATCCAGCG
Organism: Pseudomonadota bacterium; assembly: GCA_029977665.1. GTDB lineage: Bacteria > Pseudomonadota > Gammaproteobacteria > JACKNG01. The sequence continues at coordinate 2,094 of JAPOKK010000137.1, forward strand.
ATCGTAATGGGCCGCTACATCAATGGCGACACGCTGCTCGAAGCCTACTGGAAGAGCGTGCAGTGGCCCGGCCAGGGTGTCTTCGTCGGCGAACCGCTGGCACGCCCGTTCCGCGCGCGCGACGCAAGCGTGCCGCGCTGAGCCACGCGCAACGTGGAGCCGCTACAATGCGCTGGCCGCAACGACCAGCCTGCTAGCGGCCCGCTAGCGCCCCGGAGGAGTCGATGATCGCGCGCCTCGCCCCCCTGCTCTATGCCCTGCTGCTGATCCTTGCCGTGCCGTGGTACTGGCCACTCGACTCGCGCGCGGTATGGCTCGGCGTGCCGGCCTGGGTGTGCGTGGCGGTGGTGGTTTCCGCCGCTGCCTCGGTGCTGACCGCGGCGCTCATGGCGCGGCCCTGGCCAGGCGAGCGCGACGACGATGAATGACCTGCTGCCGCTCGGCGCCGGCGCCTGGGCCTTCATCGCTCTCTACCTGCTCTCGCTGCTGCTGATCGGCTGGATCGCGCGGCGCGCGCGCCAGGCCGACACGCTGCAGGATTTCTACCTTGCCGGTAACGGCTTCGGCTTCATGGTCCTGTTCCTGACGCTGTTCGCGACGCAGTACAGCGGCAACACCTTCTTCGCCTTCACCGGCGCGACCTATCGCATCGGCTACGCCTGGATCCTGAGCCTGCATTTCATGACCGCGGTCGTCGTCGCCTACCTCACGTTCGCCCCGCGCCTGCACCGGCTCGCGCGCGAGCGGCATTACCTCACGCCCGCCGACTACATCGCCGATCGCTACGGCAGCCCGCTACTGACGCTGCTGGTGACGGCCATCATGATCGTCGTGCTGTGCAATTTCCTGCTCGCCCAGCTCATGGCCATGGGGCGCGCGATGCAGGGACTGGCCCACGATGCCGGCGGCATGGCCTACACCGGCGGCGTCGTCGTCCTCGCGCTCATCATGGTCATCTACGGCACCCTCGGCGGCCTGCGCGCGGTGGCCTGGACCGACGCCATCCAGGGCGCCATTCTCGCCGCCGGCTTCGCCGTGCTGCTGGTGCTGCTGATCGATCATTTCGGCCCGCTCAGCGAAGCGACCGCACGCATCATGGCCAAGGATCTCGACGAGGATACGCGCAAGGCGCTCGTACCGGACGCCGCACGCTGTCGCGAATGGCTGAGCTACATCCTCACCGTCGGCTTCGGCATCTGTCTCTACCCACAGGCGATCCAGCGCATCTACGCCGCGCGCTCGGCCCGCGCATTACGGCGCAGCCTCGCCGTGATGGCCTTCATGCCGCTGCCGACGATGCTCATCTCGCTCGTCGCCGGCATCATGGCACTCGCCTACCTGCCGGGGCTCGAGGGCGCCTCGGCCGACCAGATCTTCGGCCGTGTCCTGCGCGAGATCCAGAGCCACTCGACGCTTGGTTACGGGCTGGTCGTGGTGACGCTCGCCGCGGTACTCGCGGCGATGATGTCGACGGCCGACTCCGCGCTGCTCTCGATATCCTCCATGCTGACCAAGGACGTGTGCGCCGGGCACCTGATGCGCGGGGCCAGCGAAGCGACGCTGACGCGCATCGGCAAGATCGCCTCCTGGACGCTCATCGGCGTGCTCATCGTGCTTGCCGTGGTATTGCGCGAGCAGACTTCGCTGGTGCGCATCATGGATCGCAAACTCGACCTGCTGATCCAGCTCACGCCCGCCTTCATCCTGGGCCTGCGCTGGGCCGGGCTGCGGGCCGGTCCGGTGGCGCTCGGACTCGTGGTCGGCGTCGCGCTGGCCCTCCTGCTGGCTTTTCTAGACCTGCCCTTCACGGCCGGCGGCAAGGTGATGGGCGTCCATCCCGGCCTCGTCGCGCTCGTACCGAACCTGGCCATCGCGGTGGCGGGTTCGCTGCGCGTGCCGGTCTCGCGCGCGGCTGCAAGCGTCGCCTCTCGGTGACACTTTCAGAGCGGCGGACGTGACCCGCCCGCATCGCGGCCCCCGCACGCGGGGGGCGCACGCGCCGTGCCGTGACACGACGTGACAATCGCGACGCCAGAACGGGAACGGGTTCTCACTTGCGACCCACCTCGCGCGTTCGCGGTCCTGCTGGCACGGTTGCTGCAATGCTTCCGGGCAAAGCACGACCCACGGAGAACTGTCCCATGAATGCGATCGAGAAGCTGCCCGAGGCGGCAAGGTTTGCCGGCTACCGCGACCTCAACGGTGAATACATCCCGTTCGAGACGGCGGACGAGGTCTTCAGCCGGGCCCGCGCCATCGGCGCCCGCGTCCTGCTGCGCCTGCAGCTCGAGGACGGCCACGAACTGAAGGGCATCTTCTATACCAACGACCAGAGCCTCAGCAACTAGGGGGCTCTCGAACCCGTTCCCCGCAGCGCGGACCTTACGCGTCACGACCACCGCGTTCCGCACCGCGCTCATCGCGACCCACGCCGACGCTACGCTACAAAAACGGGCCAAGACCCGGTGCCCGGGCCAGGGACGGCCCCCGATGACGCGGCTTTGCCAAGCAGACGAAGTTCTGCAACAGTGGCAGCCTCGCGCCCCGCGAGGCAATCTGCGCGACCACGCCGTTCACCGTCGCAGAGCCCGCGCGGGGTGCGACGAACCACGGAGTCCGCGTTGCCTCGTCCCCGCTCACCGACCCGCCGCTCCGCGGCGCCGCCTGCGGCGTTCGCGCTGGTCCTGCTCGCGACCGCGCTGAGCGGCTGCAGTGACGACCGCAGCTTCGAACCACTCGCGCCCGGCCATTGGTGGATCTACGCGATCGACGCGCGCGTCCTCGACGAAGCCCGCCACAGCCGCTACGTCGCGCGCAACGCTGCCAACGGCGAACTCGACCGTCTCACCGTGGTGGCGCGCCGCGCGCAGGCGTCGTCGGTCGACTACCTGCACCGCGGCAAGGACGGCGTCACGCGGCGCGCCTACCGACGCGGTCCGACCGGGACGCTGAGTTTCGACCAGCCGCCGCGCGTGCTGCTGCCGGCCGATCCCGTGCCGGGGAAGCGCTGGTCGGTGCCAAGCACGCTCGCGCTGATCGAGAGCCGCACGTTCGCGCGTGCCGACCGCGTCATCGTACGCCGCTACCCGGTCACGCTGGAGAAGACCGTCAGCGCCGACGACGCGACGATCGAGATCCCCGCGGGGTTGTTCCACGACTGCCTGCTGGTCACCGGGGAGGGCCGCACCTCGGTGCGCACCGATCGCGGCAACGCGTCGGCCAGCGTCACGGTGACGACACGCGAGTGGTTCGCGCCTGGCGTCGGCCTGGTCCGCCTCGAACGCGAGGAAACGTCGACCAGCCCGTTCCTCAAGAACGGGCGCCAGACCTGGACGCTGCTCGAGCACGGCGATTGACACGGGCAACGCCCGCTCCGCGGCTCTTGCTTGTTGCCGTTTCGCCAATCGATTAACCTCTTGCGCCCCGCGGCGTGTCCGCGCCGCCAACGGTGCCGGCGTGCCGCGCCCGAGCCACATGCGAAGCCCGTCACCGTGACCGAACACTCCGCTCCCGCCACCATCCGGCGAGTCGCCCTGACCCGCCGCGTGCTCGCCGATCTCGACACGCCGCTCAGCGTTTACGCCAAGCTCGGCCTGGGCCGCCACTCGTTCCTGCTCGAGTCGGTCGAAGGTGGCGAGAAATGGGGCCGCTATTCGATCATCGGACTGCCGGCGAGACGTACGCTGGTGGTCCGCGGCGACGAAATCACGGTGAGCGACGCCGACCGCGTCGTCGAGCAGCACACCGTCGCCGACCCGCTGGCATTCGTCGCCGCGTACCTCGCACGCTACGACGCCCCGGAGCTGCCCGAGCTGCCGCGTTTCTGCGGCGGGCTGGTCGGCTATTTCGGCTACGACACGGTGCGCTACGTCGAGCCGCGCGTCGCCGCAACGAGCCCGCCGGACGCACTTGGTACACCCGACATCTACCTGCTGCAGGTCGACGACTTCGTGGTCTTCGACAACCTCCGCGGCGAGTTGATGCTGGTCAAGTACGTCGATGCCGACGACGCCGACGCGCGCCGCGCCGGCGAAGCCGAGCTCGCGCGCCTTGCCGAACGTCTGCGCGAGCCCCTGCCGGCCCTGCCCGTCGACCACGCCGCGCGCATCAGCAGCGAGCGCGACTTCGTCTCCGAATTCGGTCACGAGGCCTTCCTCGCCGCGGTCGAGCGCATCAAGCGCTACATCGTCGATGGCGACGTGATGCAGGTCGTACCGTCGCAGCGCATGTCCGCCGAGGTAGACATCGCGCCGATCAACGTCTACCGCGCGCTGCGCCATCTCAATCCTTCGCCCTACCTGTATTTCTTCGATCTCGGCGACTTTCACGTGGTCGGTTCATCGCCCGAGATCCTGGTCCGCGTCGAGGACGGCGTGGTCACCACGCGTCCACTCGCCGGCACCCGGCCGCGCGGCCGCACCGAAGAAGAGGACCAGCGCCTGGAGCGCGAACTGCTGGCCGATCCGAAGGAACTCGCCGAGCACCTCATGCTGATCGACCTCGGACGCAACGACATCGGCCGCGTGGCCGAGATTGGCAGCGTCGAAGTAACCGAGAAGATGGTCATCGAACGCTACTCGCACGTGATGCACATCTCCTCGACCGTCGAAGGCCGACTGCGCGCCGACAAGAGTGCGCTCGATGCCCTGCGCGCGACGCTGCCGGTAGGCACGCTGTCCGGTGCACCGAAGATCCGCGCCATCGAGATCATCGACGAACTCGAACCGGTACGCCGCGGCATCTACGGCGGCGCTGTCGGCTACCTGTCCTGGAACGGCAACATGGACACCGCGATCGCCATCCGCACCGCCGTTATCAAGGACGGGCGGCTCTACATCCAGGCCGGCTGCGGCGTCGTCGCCGACTCGGTGCCGGAACTCGAATGGCAGGAGACACTGAACAAGGGCCGTGCCATCGTGCGCGCGGTCGCCATGGCCGAAGGCGGACTGGAACCGAGCGCCTGAGCGTCTGCGCGCGCGGCGCTGCCGGCAACTCGGTACGCGATGCGCGCCTCGGTGCACGAACCCGGTGCACGGCGCGGCAATGTGCGCCGCGCGTTGCTGCGCTTCGCTCGCCGTTACCGTCTGCACGTCGAACGTTTCGCACAGGCCCCTCGCCCGATGCGCGTGCGCCCGCGAGTGGGATTTCCCACGGCTGTACTTGCGCCCGTCTGACAGTGTAATTTCTCGCTCCTGTCCACGGTCGTCCCCATCATCCCCATGTCGAGAAAACTGGAACAGCGCCTGCGGCGCCTGCTCGCGTCCGGCAATGCCCGCATGCTGGGCGGCGGCCTCAAGGGGCTGGAAAAGGAAAGCCTGCGCATCACCACGGAAGGCTCGATCGCGCAGACCGCGCATCCACGCGCCTGGGGCGCGCCGCTGACGCACCCCTACATCACGACGGACTATTCGGAGGCCTTGCCGGAGTTCATCACGCCGCCGTCGAACAATGTGCGCGAGACGGTACGCTTTCTCGACGACATCCACCGCTTCCTCTATCACCACCTGGCCGACGACGAGCTGCTGTGGGCAGCCAGCATGCCTTGCGCGGTCAGTGACGACAGCGCGATCCCGATCGCGGAGTACGGCTCTTCCAACATCGGGCGCATGAAGCACATCTATCGCGTCGGGCTCGATTACCGCTACGGGCGCCGCATGCAGGCCATCGCCGGCGTGCACTTCAATTACTCGCTGCCGCCGGCGTTCTGGCCCGTCTACCGCGAAGACGAACGCTCGCAGGTACCGCTGCAGGATTTCATCAATGCGAGCTACTTCTCGCTGATCCGCAACTTCAAACGCCTCGGCTGGATCGTTCCGTTCCTGTTCGGCAACTCACCGGCGGTGTGTAAGTCCTTCCTCGCCGGGCGCACCACCCGCTTCAAGGAGTTGCTCCGCGGCACCTATTACCTGCCGCACGCGACGTCGCTGCGCATGAGCGACATCGGTTACAAGAACAAGAATCAGGCCGCGCTGAAGGTTTCCTATGACAACCTGGAGGATCACGTCGCGAGCCTGCAGCGCGCACTGCGCACGCCCTACCCCGAGTACGAGGCCATCGGCACACGCGACGGCGACGACTGGATCCAGCTCTCGACGAACGTGCTGCAGATCGAGAACGAGTACTACAGCTTCATCCGCCCCAAGCGGACGACGCAGGCCGGCGAACGTCCCACCAGCGCACTGAAGGCGCGCGGCGTCGAGTACGTCGAAGTGCGCGCGCTCGACGTCAACATGTTGAGCGCGGTGGGGGTCGAGGTCGAACAACTCTACTTCATCGAGGCATTCCTGATCTTCTGCCTGCTCGAGGACAGCCCGATGCTGACCGACGAGGAGCTGCGCGGCATCGAGTACAACGAGCTGACCGTCGCCCTGCGCGGACGCGCTCCAGGCCTCGAGTTGATCGATCACGGCGCGCGCCGCCCGATCCGCGCCTGGAGCCTCGAGATCTGCGATCGCATGCACGCGATCTGCGAAGCGCTCGATGGCGACGAGAACGGCAACCCCTATCTCACGGCTCTGAAACATCAGATCGAAGCCATCCGCCACCCGGACACCTTGCCCTCGGCACGCATCCTCGCCGTGCTCGCCGATGGCCAGAAGCAGTTCCACAACTACGGCATGGAACTGTCGGGGCGCTACGCCGCGGCATTCCGTCAGCATCCACCGGAAGCCGAGATCGAGGCCCGCTTCGTCGAACTCGCCGCCAATTCGCACGCCGAGCAGGCGCGCCTGGAAGCGGCGGACGATGTCCCACTCGGCGAGTACATCGCGCGCTATATCGCCAGTTGAGAGCGCATCGCCGGAACTTTGCCGCCACGTGGACCTCACAATGCACAGCGGCACGGCCGGCCGGGCCGTGCGTGACGTCGAGGAGACGACCATGCAGCGCAGAGCATTCATCGCCGGCGGTACGATTGCCGCCGCCTTTTCGCTGGGCGGCCTGCTGCCGGGGCGCGCACGCGCGGTGGCCGGCACGAACGAGGAGCTTGCCGCGATCGAGGCCGGCTGGCGCGACCTCTACCCCGCGGGTGAAACCCCGCTTGCGCCGACGCCCGCCATCGAGCGCAGCGCCAGAGCCTGGCGCGACGAGCTGCCGCGCGATGCCTGGCTGGTGCTGTTCGAGGAGGACACCGAACGCCCCCATTCGAGCGCACTCAACGCCGAAAAGCGCGACGGGGTATACGTGTGCCGCGCCTGCGGCCTGGCCCTGTTCACCTCGGCGATGAAATTCGACAGCGGCACCGGCTGGCCGAGCTTCTTCACCGCGATCCCTGGCCACCTCGATACCAAGACTGACCTCAAGCTGATCTGGCCGCGCACTGAATACCATTGCGTGAAGTGCGGGGGCCACCAGGGCCACGTCTTCGACGACGGTCCCGCGCCGACCGGTGAGCGCTGGTGCAACAACGGGGTCGCCCTGCGCTTTCTGCCGCGCACGGGCTGAGCGCCTTCGGCGCTAGACGCTCTCGAGCGCGTAGAGCACGACATCGGTGGCATCGCGGCGGATGTACAAGCCGCCGCCGGCGTTGCGGAAGTAACGCCCGAGCTCGCGCCGGTACCAGCGCGCGGAACGCAGGTGCGCGTCACCGTCGGTGCGGGCCTGGTCACAGTTCTCGCGCCAGTCCTCGCGCGTCAGCACGCCGAAGAACAGGGCCGTGCGCGTGAGACCGGCGAGCTTGGCAATGGCCGTGCGCGCTGCTTCGCGGTCCAGGTACTGCAGGACGTCGTAACAGATCACGAGGTCGTAGACCGTGCTGGCCTGGAACTGCTCGATGCTCGCGTGCTGCCAGCCGTAGCGAGCGCAGGCCCAGGCACTCGCGTCGAAAGCGTCGATACGCACCCGCGGCCACGCGCGGCGCAGCCCCGCATGCAGCAGGCCGGCGCCGCAGCCCGCGTCCAGGACCTCGTCGATGCGGCAGTCGAGCAGGTCGAGGTAGGCGGTGAGGAAGTCCGCCAGCCGTTCGAAGTAGGCCGGCTCGGCGATGCGTGTCGCGCGGGCGAAATAATAGTGGCTGAAATAGTCGGCGTCGAAGCGCTCGCTGCTCAAGAGGTTCTCTCCCGGAGTGGCCGGACATCGGCCGAAGTCAATTTTCTCGCGCATTGTCCGATAAGGAGCTTGTCAGGTCCGCATCCCGGCCGCGCCCGGGCGCCTTTCGAGTGACCTTCCAGCGCCATCGCCGGTGCGACCGTGCGCCCGGCAGAGACGATCATGAACAAGCCAGGACTCGCCGCAGCACTCGCCGCTGCCCTCTTCTACAGTCTCGACGGTGCAGCTTTCCAGCTCGGCCAGCTGCGCAGCACCTCGAGCCAGGGACAACCACTTGCCGCCCGCATCGAGCTGTACGGCCTGAGCGCGGCCGACGCCGCGCGTCTCGAACTGACGCTCAAGCCGGACATCCGGCTCGCGCACGGCAATCCGGCCCGCGGCGTCATCGACGCGATCGAGGCCACCATCGCGCGCGATGCCGCCGGCCAGCCGTACATCGCCTTGCGCAGCGCTGTCCCCATCGGACTCGCCCACCTCGCGTTTCGGCTACGCGCACGTCTGGGCGAGCGCGCGAGCATTGCGCACCTCGAACTCGACCTGCCGACAAGCGCGCCCGCGGCACGTCGGGAACCGGGACCGCGCGGGATCCTCCCAGCGGCGCCGACGGCCGCCACCGGCGCTGTCGGACCGGTGCGCCCGGGCGATTCCCTGTGGCGTATTCTCGACGCCCATGGCCTGACCGGCGGCGATGTCGCCGCCAC
>JAPOKK010000326.1 GCA_029977665.1 Pseudomonadota bacterium
CTATCACGTGTTCTTTGGCCTCGGGACCGCCCTGTACTGTTCGATCCCCTTCTTCGCCCCGCGGGTGGGCCCACACCCGCCAACGGCCTGGCTGGTCGGCTTCTATGCCGCGACCATGTTGATCTTCACGATGTACGGTGGCGGCTTTGCGACCATACCAGCCTACCTAGCCGACATCTTCGGCACACGCTTCGTCGGCGGCATCCACGGACGCCTGCTGACCGCCTGGAGCACCGCCGGCGTGCTCGGTCCACTCGCCATCACGACCTTGCGCGAGAATGCCGTGATGCGCGCCATCGACGAACTCGTCACGCATGTCGACCCGGCACGCTTCGAAGCGACCTTCGGCGCCGGAATCAATCAGCTCGACCAGCTCGTCGCGGCCAACACGGTCACGATCGCCAAGCTGATGGACATCGTGCCGCCGGGCACTGCGAATCCCACCGCCGGCCTATACAACGAGACCATGTACCTGATGGCGGGACTGCTGCTGATCGCGCTCCTCGCCAACGCGTTCATGCGGCCCGTGCACGCGCGGCACCACATGGCCGCCGAAGACGCGGGCGGCCCGGGTGGCGCGGCTCCCCGGGCCGGCTGAGCGTCCGCCGCCGACGCGCTCAGGGCGAGCCCGAGGACGCCACTTCGACGCGACAGGTCTCAACCCGGGCGTTCTTGGCGCCGGAAGCGATATCGCCCAGCTCGCCCTCGTAGGTCAACGCGAACAAGGTCCGCCCGTCCGCCCCGCCGAGATTGCAGGCGACGGCACGCCGGCCCGGACAGGCAATCTCGTGGGTGACACGACCGCCTTCCTCTACCCGGATGAACTCGTCGGTCATGAAGCTCGCCACCCAGATCGCACCCGACTCGTCGAGACAAATGCCATCCGGCGTACGCTCACCGAGCGCTGCCCATTCCCGGCGCCCCGACAGGCTGCCGTCCGCGGCGCGGTCGAAAGCGGTGAGACAATGGGCGAAGGTCTCGGCGCAGATCAAGGTTCGACCATCCGGCGTGATCACGGCGCCGTTGGGGAAGTTCAGGTCGGTTGCGACCACGTCCTTCTTACCGTCGGGCGTTACTTTGACGAGATTCGCCAGGGCAGGCTCGGCTTCGTTGAACAGGTCATAGCCGAAATTGCCGACATAGATGTTCCCCAGCGTATCGACGACACAGTCGTTGATGTCTGCCGCCGCGAGCGTGGAGAGGTCGGCAAACTCGCTCAGGGCGCCGCCGGCTCCGATCGCCAACAGGCGCCGGTCGGCCATCGAGACCACGATGCGGCGGCCATCGGGGAGAAACGCGAGGCCGGAGGGGCGATTGGGAACATTCGCGATGCTTTCGCGCGCTCCGCTCTCGTCGAGCGTGTAAACGGTATGCCCCCACATGTCGGACAACCACAGGCGGCCCTCGTGCCAACGCGGTCCCTCGAGAAAGACGAAGCCTTCGGCAAGGTTCTCGAGTGTCAAATCGCTCATGTTCGTTACTCCCCTTTGTTGCGATGCTCGCCGCTGACGCGGCGACGATCCAGGTATTCTGTCGCGTGGTACGCCACGAGAGCGGGCATTCTCGCGCACTCGGCCGCGGTCTGCACGAGCGGGCGGAAGCGACAAGGACGCCGAGCACCGTGCCGGGGAACGCGTTCGCGTGGCGGCGCCGATGCCGCTACTCGAAGCGCCCCGGGACAGGCTCGCGCGGATTCTACGCGCTAGTCCGAACCGTCCTCGATACCGAACAGGCGATCGAGTTCGCTGCGGTTGGCCGCCGCATCCGCATCGGCACCAGGGACGTTCGATGGGGTGCCGAACAGGGCGGCGAGTTCCTCGCGCGCCCGTGCGTTCGCAGCTGCATCGGCGCGCCCGGCGCGTGGCGGGGCCAGCGTGAAGTAGCCGCAGAAGTTCGCGCGCTCCTTGTTGCCGACTCCGCCCGCGAGCGGTTCGTCGCACGCGTCGGAGACCCCCGGGTTGAAGAACCGGCACTGGCGGCAGACGTGCAGATCCGCGTCACAGTCGTGACAAACCTCTTCGCGTGCGAGCGGCAGCGCGGACGTATCCAGGGCCGCGCCACATCGCCAGCAGTGCAGCTCGGCGTCGTTCATCGTCCGGCCGGCAGCCTCATGCCGAGCCGCGGCCCTGATAGCGTTCGTAGTGCAGCACTTCGGACAGTGGCCGGCGGTAACCGCGCGCCGGTTGCTGGCCGCCGGCAGCCCGTCCGAGTACGACGAGCATCACCGGCACGATGTTGTCGCCGAGTTCGAGCATCGCCGCGACCTTGGCCGCGTCGAAGCCGATCATCGGGCCGGTATCCCAGCCACGGTTCTTCGCCGCGTACATCAGCGACATCGCGGCCAGCGCACCGCTGCGAATCGCCTCCTCCCGCTGCAGCACGGGCTGGTCGCGGTAAACGCCCTCGATCATCGGCACGTACTTGTCGCGGACCTCTGCCGGTTCCCCTCCGTAGATGCGCGCCGCGTCGACGTGCGCGTCGAGGCGGCCACAGACGAGGATCGCCGCCGCGCATTGCTCGACCTGGGCCTGGCCGAACGAGAGTCCGCGCAGCTGCTGCTTGCGCGTGTCATCGCGCACGACGACGAACTGCCAGTGCTGCATGTTAAACGAGCTCGGACTGAGAACGACGTCGGCGAAAATGGCCTCGAGTTCGGCATCATCGATGCTTACCCCCGTCTCGAACTGCCGTACGCTATGCCGCGATTCGACGATTGCTGAAAACTCCAAGATGTTCCTCCCGTGTTCGCTGGGGCAGTTTCAAGCACGAAACCGCGCGAGTGCATAATCATCGAGCGCCAGATCCGCGGCTCGTCCGGCGAGCGCATCGGCGACCAATTTACCGGCGCCCATCGCCATGGTCCAACCAAGATGCCCATGGCCCGTATTGAGATGCAGCCCCGGGATCGGCGTCGGCCCCATGATACCGACACCGTCCGGGCTCATGGGGCGAAAGCCGGCCCACTCGACCGCCTCGCGGCGCTCGATACGTTCCGCGCCGGCCGGGTAGACACGCTTGACGAGCGTGTAGAGATTCTCGATCCGTGACGGTGTCAGACGTTCGTCGAAGCCGGTGAACTCAGCGGTGCCGGCAACGCGCAACCGTGCACCGAGAGGGCAAACCGCTGCGTGGAAGTGCTCGTCTATGACGGGCGTCCGTGGCGCCAGCGGCCAATCACGCAAGGGCAGCGTGAGCGAGTAGCCCTTGACCGGCTGCAACGGCACGCGCAACCCGAGCGGCCGCGTCAGCGCAGCGCAATGTGCGCCCGCGGCCAGCACGCAATGCTCGGCGGGTAACATTTCGCCGTCGACCTCCACACCGTGCACGCGTCCATGCTGGAGCACGACGCGCGTTGCGCGGGCCTCGTACTCGAAACGTATCCCGGCCTCCCTGCCGGCATCAGCGAGTGCCCGACAGAACATGTGCGCATCGCCCGAGACATCGTCCGGAAAATGCACGCCGCCACTGAGTTGAGCGACGATATCAGCGAGTGCGGGCTCGAGGGCGGCGACGCCGGGAGCGTCCAGCACGTCGTAGCGCACGCCCCACTCGCGGCAACGCTGTGCTGCCGTAGCAGCCGCATCCAGCTCAGCTGGCGTGCGATAGATCTTCATCGTGCCGCGAGCAGCCTGTTCGAAAGGCAATCCGAGGGGCGCAATTTCCTCGTGCAGTACACGCAATGAGTAAGCGGCCAGCCGAGCATTGCGCGCGACATTGGCGTGATAGCGCACCGGTTTCGAATGGCGCAGGAACTGCCACGCCCAGGGCAGCATGGATGGCAGCACGCGCGGACGTATGAGTAGTGCCGAGTCCTCGCGCCCGAGCATGCGCAGGGCCTGCCATAGAACACCCGGCTCGTTCCATGGCCCGGCCTGGCTGGCATGCAGCATGCCACCGTTGGCGAAACTGGTGCCGAGCCCCGGACCCGGTGCCTGTTCGACGACCGTCACCTCCATGCCGCGTTGGCGCAGGAACCATGCGCTGGTCAGGCCGAGCAGCCCGGCGCCGACGACGATGCATTGCATGCGCTGAATCTCCACGATGGCCGTTACCGATGATTACCGTCTGAAGGCACAG
>JAPOKK010000175.1 GCA_029977665.1 Pseudomonadota bacterium
CCTGCCGGTGGGGCTGCGTCCCGCCGCACCACGATCGCGGTCCGGCGCCGCAGGTAGAGAGAACTCGGCAGGATGATCGCGATCGCGAGCGCACCGAGTACGCGAAACGCGAAACGCCAGTCGACCGCCTCGATCAGCAGCTGGCAGAACGGCACCACGACGAACATGCCGACGCCGACGCCTGAGCTGACGATGCCGATGGCGAAGCCCAGGCGATGGGGAAAACGCCGCTGTACCTGGACCACGGCGGGCACCCAGCCGCAGGCCGCGACCGCCACGGCGGTCACGCCGCCGAAGCTGAGATAGAGCTGCCAGGGTTCCTCGACCAGGCTGCACGCGAACAGGGCGCCGGCCAGGACCACGCTCGCGACGGCCGAAATCGTCGCCGGGGCGACGCGATCGCAGAGCATGCCGACGAGCGGGTTGCAGCCGCCGTGGACCACGGCGAAGAGCGAGAACGCACCCGCGACCGTCGAGCGGCTCCAGCCGAAATCGTCGAGCAGGGCGACCAGGATGACGCTGTAGGCGTACCAGATGCCGTAGGCCAGCGCGAGCGTCAGCGCGAGCACGGCGAGAGTCACTTTGCCGGCACGCGCGGCGTGTCCGGGCGGGGTCGGGGCGCCCATGATGGTGGCTGAGTCCAGCGGGTGAGACGGCTTCGGGGTGTCCGGTCGTGCGCGGCGTCGTTTCGATGCGGCGCGCGACCAGGGCGGCAAGCGCGGGATTCTAGCAGGGCGCCGGCTTCAGGTGACGTCGAGCCGCAGGCCGCAGAGGTAAGCGCCCTCGGGAAAAGGCAGCGCGACCGGATGATCGGGAGCGGCCGTGAGCCGGCCGACGATGCGCGCCGTGACCGCGGCATCGACCGCGGCGCCAGCGACGATGCTCGCGAACAGCGCCTCGTCGATCGCGCCCGAGCAGGAGAACGTGAACAGCTGCCCCCCCGGGCGCAGCAGCTTGAGCGCCCACAGGTTGACGTCCTTGTAAGCACGCGCCGCGCGCGCGACGTGGCGGCTGGTGGGCGCGAACTTGGGCGGATCGACGACGACCAGGTCGAAGCGGCGGCCGGCGGCGTGCAGGGCGCGCAGGCCGGCGAACGCATCCTCTTCCCGCCACGCCACGCGCGCCTCGTCGAAACCGTTTTCGGCCGCGTTCGCTCGCGCCTGCGCGAGCGCGTCGGCGGAGCTGTCGATTGCCGTGACGTGCGCCGCGCCGCCGGCCAGTGCGGCCAGCGTGAATCCGCCGCTGTAACAGAACGCGTCGAGCACGTCGCGGCCATCGGCGCAGGCCGCGACCAGCGCGCGGTTGTCACGCTGGTCGAGGAAGAAGCCGGTCTTCTGCCCGGCGACGACATCGACGCGGTAGCGGACTGCGCCTTCCGTGACGACGAGCGGGGCGTCGGGCAAAGCGCCGTGCAACAGCCCGCGGCGCGGCGCGAGGCCCTCGAGCGCGCGCACCTCGACGTCCGAACGCTCCATCACCGCGCGCCACGCGCCCGGCTCGAGCGCAGCGACGGCGGCGTCGCGCCAGCGTTCGGCGGCCGCGGACTGGCACTGTACGACCAGCACGTCGTCGTAGCGATCGACGACCAGCCCCGGCAGGCCGTCGGCCTCGCCGTGGATCAGGCGGCAGGCCTGCACTCCGGGGGCAAGCACGCGCGTGCGGAAGGCAAGCGCATCGGCAACGCGCGCGGCGATGAGCGCTTCGTCGATCGGCGTCGCCTCGTCGAAGCTCAGCACGCGCACGCGGATCTGCGACTTCGGGCAATAGACACCATGACCGAGAAACTCGCCGGTACTGCTTACCACGACAACACTGTCGCCGCGCTGCGGCGCGCCGTCCACGCGCTGCACGGCGCCGGAAAACACCCACGGGTGGCGACGCCGCAGGGATTTCTCGCGGCCCGGCTTGAGCGCAACCCGCTTCATCGACACGGGTTCGACGACCACTCGGCGTGTGCGCCCATCAACGCGCCCCCCAGCGATCCCAGTAGGTCACGGTGTCCAGCGGCAGCCGGCGCGCGGGCCGCAGATCGCCGCCCGTCAGCCAGGCGACCGGCAGCAGCGCCGCCTGCGTGTAGTCCTCGGGTATGCCGAGCAGCCCGGCCACCTCGCGCTCGTAGAGCAGGTGCAAGGTGGTCCACGAGGAGGCGATGCGCCGCGCGCGCAGGGCCAGCATCAACGACCAGGTCGCCGGCAGGATAGAACCCCACATCGAAGCCTGGGTGAAAACGTCGGCCTCGTGCTCGAAGCGCGACTCGATGCACGGAATGACGAACATCGGCACCTCGTGCAGGTGCTCCATCAGGAAGCCCGCGGACTTCAGCATGCCGTCGCGCTGACTGCTGCGAAGGTCGCCTGGCGCGAACTCGCGCATCGCGCTGACGCCGGTGCGCGTCAACGGCGTCTCGCCATCGATGTAGCGTGCGGCGCCCTGGCGGTAGTAGTCGGCGATGGACGCACGCAGCGTCGCGTCGGTCACCACCATGAAGCGCCAGGTCTGCGTATTCGCACCGGTCGGTGCCTGCAGCGCGATGGCGAGCGCTTCCTCGAACACCTCGCGTGGCACCTCGCGCCCGAGATCGAGCCGCTGCCGCACGCTGCGCGTGGTCTTGAGGACGTGATCGACGCTCGCGAGGTCAATCGGATAGATGTCGTCAGTCATGTCTTGCCTTCCCCCGTCGCCGCAGCGCTTGCTCAGATGCCGAGCTGGCGCGCCGCGAGGTCCTTCATGATCTCTTCCGAACCGCCGCCGATCATCATCACCTTGACTTCGCGGTAGATGCGCTCGGCACGCGTGCCACGCATGAAGCCCATGCCGCCGAGGATCTGCACCGCCTGGTCGGCGCAGAACTGCATGGTCTGCGTGGTGACCACCTTGAGCATCGACAATCGCGCGACGAGTTCGGGCAGCGGCCCGCGCTGCTGCTGGACGCAATCGGCCAGCTCGTAGGTGAGCGTGCGCGCGTAATCGATGCGCATGGCCATGTCGACGAGCTTGTGGCGGATCACCTGGCGCTCGGCGAGCGGCGCGCCGAAAGTATGCCGCTCGCGCGCCCAGTTGGCCGCCTCGTTGAGACAGATCTGCGCGTAGCGCACCGCCATTACCGCCATCGCCAGGCGCTCGGAGTTGAAGTTCAGCATGATGGCCTTGAAGCCGGCGTTCTCTTCGCCGACCAGGTTCGTCACCGGCACGCGGCAGTCGCTGAAATGCAGCGTCGCGGTGTCCGAGGCCCACCAGCCCATCTTCTTGAGCTCCGTCCGTTCGAGCCCCGGCGTATCGCCTTCGATGAGCAGCAGCGAAATGCCGGCGGCCCCTTTCGCGGCCGGGTCGGTGCGCACCGCGGTGGTAATGAAATCGGCCCGCATGCCCGAAGTGATGAACGTCTTCTCGCCGTTGACGACGTAATGATCGCCGTCGCGCACGGCGCGTGTGCGCAGCGCTGCCACGTCGGAGCCGCCCGATGGCTCGGTGATGGCGAGGGCCGAGATCTTCTCACCCGCGAGCACCGGCGGAATCACGCGGCGCTTGAGCGCTTCGCCGCCGACCGCGACCAGCGGCGGCAGGCCGATACCGTGCGAGCCGAGCGCGGCCTGCACGCCACCGGCGCCGGCCCCGGCGATCTCCTCGGCGA
The DNA here is from genome assembly GCA_029977665.1 of Pseudomonadota bacterium. Lineage (GTDB taxonomy): Bacteria > Pseudomonadota > Gammaproteobacteria > JACKNG01. Next base: position 3,632 of record JAPOKK010000175.1, read on the forward strand.
CGACGATCTTCATGAACTCGTCGGCCGGCGTGCCACCGTACTCCTCGGGAAAACCGACGCCGAGGATGCCGAGCTCTCCAGCCTTGCGATAAAGCTCGCGCGGGACCCGCCCGGCTTCGTCCCAGGCATCGACGTGCGGGGTGATTTCGCGGGCGACGAAGGTGCGCACGGTGGCGCGGAACTGGTCGTGCTCGGCGCTGAACAATGCCGGGGACGGCGTGGGATCGAAGAACACGGGGCATCTCCTCGTGGCAGGGCAGCGGATGATGGCGAGGGGCGCGGGGCAAGCCGGGCGCGCGAGCTTACAGGCGCAGCATTACCTTGCAGGCGGTCTTGTCGCTCTTCAACGACTCGAACGCGGTCGGGAAGTCGTCGAAACCGATCTCGCGGGTCAGCATCGGCGACGGGTCGATGCGCTCGCGGTCCAGCAGGTCAAGGATCAGCTCGAAGTCCTGGCGCCGGTACATGAAGACATAGTTGATCTGCAGTTCCTTGGTCAGCGCCTTGACCGGGCGGATCGTGTCCGGTGCCATGCATACGCCAACGTTCACGATGCGCCCGCCCATCGGCGCACAGTCCATCGCGAGCTGCTGGCTGCCGGGCACGCCGATGCATTCGAGCACCACCTCCGGGCGCTTGCCGGCATGACGCTTGGCCACGCCCATGACGTCCTCGCGCGTCGCGTCGACCGTCGCACTCGCACCGAGGCGCTCGGCGAGCGCAAGACGCTCGGGCACGCGATCGGAGACGACCACGTGGCGCGCGCCGAAGTAACGGCACCACAGCGTCACTGCGAGGCCAATGGGTCCGGCGCCGAGTACCAGCACCGACTCGCCGGCAAGCAGGCGTGCCGCGTTGACCGCGTGCAGGCCGACGGCGAGCGGCTCGACCAGCGCGCCACGCGTGAAATCGACGCCAGGCGGCAGGCGCAGCGTTTCGTGGCAGCCGATGCGCATGTACTCGGCATACGCACCGCCCTCCTGGCCGAGCCCAGTATAGCGCACCTGCGTACAGCGATACCCGCGGCCCGACTGGCAGGCCAGGCAATGACCACAGGCGCGGTAGGGCAGCGCCGTGACGCGCTCGCCGACCGCGAATCCCTGCACGGCGCTGCCGACCTCGGCAACCTCGCCGGCAAATTCGTGGCCCATCACCGCGCCGGCCGGCAGCGGTGCCATGCCGCCGCCGTCGCCGTGGATTTCGGCCATGTGCAGGTCCGAACCGCAGATGCCACAGCGGCGCACGGCGAGGATGATGTCATCCGGACCCGGGCTCGGCGCGGCAACCTGCTCGATGACGAGCGGTGCCCCGGCCCGCTGAAAGACTGCGGCGCGCATGGCCGCAATCAGGTCGACATCACCACCGTCTTGTCGAAATCGTCCGGCGAAGTCAGGTGCTTCTCGAAGAAGGCCAGCGTGCGCTCCTTCGCGGTCAGCGCGGATGGCGCGTCGTAGCTCGCGCGGTCGTTGCAGTTGAAACCGTGGTCGGCGTCGTAGACGAATATCTGCACGTCGGGCTGGGCCTTGCGGATCGCCTCGACCTCGTTCATCGGGATGTGCGCGTCCTTCTCGCCGAAATGCATCATCACCGGGCAACGTGCCTTGCGGTCGACGTACTTGGCGATGCCGCCGCCGTAGTAGGCGGAACCGGCCGCGACGCGATCGAGCTCGCACGCCGACAGCCAGGTCAGCAAGCCACCGAAGCAGTAGCCGACCACGCCGACCTTGCCATGCGCCGCCATGGCGTCGACCGCCGCCTGCAGGTCCTTGAGCGTATCGGCCAGGTCGAGATCCTGGAAGGCGATGCGCAGCCCCTTGTCGAAATCCGCCTGCTCGGTATAGCCGAGTTCGACGTCGCGCTCGACGCGATCGAAGATCTGCGGCGCGACGGCGGCATACCCGGCCGCGGCATACTCGTCGACGACGGCACGGATGTGGCGGTTGACGCCGAAAATCTCCTGGATCACGACCACGCCGCCGAGCGCGCTGCCGGCCGGCATCGCCGCGTAGGCGCCCAGGGTGAAACCGTCGGCGGCGGTCAACTGTCGCTGTGGCATGTGCGAGGCTCCCGTTTCGATTGAGTTCGTGTGCTGCGAATGCGCTCGATTGGACCAAGCGCCGGGGCGCAAATCAACCTCCGGGACGTGCACGCCGCGGGCCGCGCGCGGGTCGGTGCGCAGGTCAGTGCGCGGGGGTGCCCAAAACCGGACATCTGTCCTAGAATCGGAGCAGGGAGCGGGCAGCGAGCCGCGCCGGTTCCCGGCCGCGGGACATTTCGAAGGAGGCGACGATCGTGATGCGAGCAACAACCATCCTCTCAGGCGGACTCGCGCTGCTACTCGGACTCGGCGCCGCGCACGCCGAACTGGGCCCCGAGAAGCTGACCATCAACCCGCTCAAGCAGGCCACGCCGCACCGCATCTACCTCACCGACCTCGTGCTCGGCCATGTCATCGACGGCCGTATACACGTGATCGACGGCGACAGCTTCGATTACCTCGGCCTGATCCCGACCGGCCTGTTCGGTCTCACCGCGCTGTCCAACGACAGCAGCGAGATGTACGTCGCCACCACGTATTACACCAAGCGCAACCGCGGTGACCGTTTCGACCTCTTCGAGGTCTACGATACCGCCACGCTCGAACTCGAGGCCGAAGTCGAGATTCCCGCCAAGCACGCCCAGGCGCTGCCCTACAAGGGCACCCTGACTTCGACCAGCGACGGCCGCTTCGTGCTGATCCAGAATTCCACGCCGGCCAGTTCGATCAGCGTCGTCGATCGTCCGGCGGAGAAGTTCGTCGCCGAGATCGATACGCCCGGCTGCTGGATCATGCTGCCCTCGGCGAGCAACGCGCGGCGCTTCTCGACCCTGTGCGGCGACGGCACGATACTCACCATCACCCTCGACGAGACCGGCAAAGCCGCCTCGCAACAGCGCAGCGGCAAGCTCTTCGATGCCGAGAAGGATCCGCTGTTCGTGCAGGCCGAAAGCATCGGCGATACCTACTACTTCGTGTCCTACGAGGGCATGATTCACGAGATCAACCTCGGCGGCGAAACCGCGGTGACCGAGGCGACGTGGTCGCTGCTCGACGCCGCCGACCGCGATGGCCAATGGAAGCCCGGCGGCTACCAGCTGCTCGCGCTCGACGCCAAGGCCGGACGCCTGTACGTCGGCATGCACGACGGCGCGCGCGACGGCAGCCACAAGTTCCCGGCCAAGGAATTGTGGGCGTTCGACATCAACACCAAGAAGCGCGTGCAGCGTATCGAGGGCTCGAACTCTATCGCCATGTCGCTGAGTGACGAGGAACAACCCTACCTCTACGTCTACGACGGCATGACGACCGAGTTCGTGAAGTACGAGACCCTGCCGGCGCTCAAGCCCGTCGCCCGCAGCGGCCCGTTCGGCGAGTTCGCCGGCCTCATCGAGCTGCACTGAGACGATGCCGCTCGACCCGGCCATCCAGCACCTCGCCTGCGCGTTGCTCGCGATCGTGTTCGCGAGCGCCGCGTGGCACAAGCTGCGCGACCTGCTCGCGTTCGAGCTCGCGCTCGACGCCTACGCGCTGCTGCCGGCACCGCTCGTACGGCCGTTCGCCTGGACCCTGCCGCTGCTCGAGAGTCTCGCCGCGGTGACCCTGGTACTGACGCCGACGAGGACCACAGGCGGCTGGCTCGCACTGGCGCTGCTCGCGCTGGTAACGGGCGCGGTCGTCGTCAACCTGCTGCGCGGGCGCACCGACGTCGGCTGCGGCTGCGGTGGTATCGAAGACGAGCAGACCCTGTCGTGGGCACTCGTCGCCCGCAACGTCCTGCTCGCCCTCGCCGGGCTGGCCGCGCTCGCGCCGACCAGTGCGCGCACGCTGACCTGGTTCGATCACGTCAGTGTCGCCACGGGCGCGCTGGCCCTGTTCCTGGTCGTGGCGCTCGCCAACCAGCTCATCGCCAACCAGCCGCGGCTCGCGCGGCTGCGGGTGCGCACGGCATGAGCACGGCCATCGCCGTCGCCATCGCGGCCTTGTGGGTCGTGGTCATCGCGCTTGCCATCGCGGTGTTCGCCCTGGCGCGCCAGATCGGCGTGCTCTACGAACGCGTCGCGCCGATGGGCGCGCTGATGCTCGACGAAGGCCCCAAGGTGGGCGAGCGTGCGCCGAGCTTCACGCTCGAGGCCCTCGACGGCAGCACGGTCAGCATCGGCCAGCCCTCGCAGCACGGCGAGCTCGTGTTCTTCGTTTCGCCGACCTGCCCGGTGTGCAAGAAGCTCATCCCCGTGCTGCGCTCGATCGCGCACGCCGAGCGCGACTGGCTGCGCGTCATCCTCGCCAGCGACGGCGACGAGGCCCGCCAGCGCGCCTTCTACGACAAGGCCGGCCTCGGCGATTTCCCCTACGTCCTGTCCACCGAGCTCGGCATGACGTTCAAGGTTGCCAAGCTGCCCTATGCCGTGCTGCTCGACGAGAGCGGCACGGTGCGTGCGAAGGGCCTGATCAATTCCCGTGAACAGCTCGAGAGCCTGTTCACGGCCAAGGAGCTCGGCGTCGAATCGATCCAGCAATACCTGCAGAAGGCATGATGCGGCCCAGCCAGCGGCGTCGCGCGAAGTCGGGAGTAGTCACATATGAAATGGTTAGACGAGTTCATCGAGCGTAAGGCCCGTGCCGTGGCCCAGCAGACCTCGCGTCGCAGCGCACTGTTGCGCATCGGCCGGGTGCTGGTCGGCACCGCCTTCGTCCTGCCGGTGCTGCCTTTCGATCGCAGTCCGCGCGCCCAGCACGGCGCAGTCGATGACGGCAAGCACGACCCACTCGATCCGCAACGCTGCGAGTACTGGCGCTACTGCGCGCTCGACGGCCACCTGTGCACCTGCTGCGGCGGCACGATCACGAGCTGTCCGCCCGGTACCGAGCCGTCCTCGGTGACCTGGATCGGTACCTGCCACAATCCCGAGGACGGCAAGGACTACCTCGTCAGCTATAACGACTGCTGCGGCGCGGCATCTTGCGGGCGTTGCTTCTGCAACGAGAACGAAGGTGAACGGCCCGGATACCGCATGGGTGTGCACAACGACATCAACTGGTGCATGGGCAACGAGAGCAGCGTCTACCATTGCACGGTGTCGGTCATCCTCGGCCAGTCGGGCAGCGCCGGCGGCTGATCGCCGGGCGCCCGCCACCTGCATGCG
>JAPOKK010000441.1 GCA_029977665.1 Pseudomonadota bacterium
CGGAGGCCGACGCGGCGGCTGCGTTGACGGCGGCGCAGACGGCGGCCACGGCCGCGACCACCGCCATGACCACGGCAAGCACTGCAAGCGCGGCCGCGGCGTCGGCCAATACGACCGCGAGGAGTGCCAACACGGCCGCAGCGAGCGCGGCGCTCGATGCGCTGGCGCAGTCGAATGCATCGAGCGCCGCGGCGAACATCGCTGGATTGGGTAACGCACAGGCGACAGCGGACGCGGCGGCGGCAGCGGTCAGTGCGGCCGCGGCACAGACCAGCGCGAACAATGCCGCCGACAGCGCTGCGATCGCCGTGATCAAAGCCGGCACTGCGAGCGCAGATTATGCGGCGGCGATCACGGCAAGCAACGCGGCAACGACCAGCGTCGCGGCGGCGTTGGCCAGCTCGACCGCGGCGACGGCCAGCGCGGCGGCCGCGCCGGCTTTCTCTGTTTCCGAGATTGTAGCCGCGCCAAACCCCGCGACCAACCCGCGCACGCAGATCGCGTACCTGGGCATCAGCCCCACGGGCCAAAGCATCGTCTACTGCGTGAGCCGCGACACGTACGGCGACGCGACGTCGCTGCGCGTGTACCTCTCCACCAATTACGGCGCGTCCTTCTCGCGCACGACCGACCACGGCTGCGGAAGGATGAACGACAACCGCTTCTGCCAAGCGCTGGTGTCCAACGACGGCTCGGTGCTTGTGGTCGAGGTACCCAACGCGATCGACGGCGGGCCCAAGGTGCGCATCTCGAACGACTCGGGCAGCACGTGGTTCACGCCAGCGACCGCGCCGGTCTCGGGCGACGCGCTGCGCAGCTTCGCCATGTCGGGCTCCGGCACAATCATGACGGCGTGCAGTCGCACAAACGTCTTCGTGCACATCGCCAAGGGCGCGGGCGCGACGAGCACCTGGGGCAGCTCGCGCGCGTCCTTCGGCGTGATCGGGTCCATCGGCGACGGCAACTTGTACTACAAGCCCTGCTCTGCCATGAGCGCCGACGGGGCGTACATCTTCTGGCCGGGGCTGCGCAGCACCAACGGCACAGCCAGCTCGGGCGGCGTGTCCACGGCCAGCTTCTCGGCCGTGTCGCCGAATATCACGGCCACGGGCAGCACGGACGACGTGCGGTCCACCGTGTGCTCGTCCAGCGGGCAGTACGTGCTCTGGCCGGGCAAGGGCTCCACGCCGGCGCTGTTGTACTCGACCAACTACGGAGCGACAGTCACCGACATTTCCGGCAGCGTGAGCACCGCGCTCAAGACCGCGACGAACACGGCGCGCGACTATGGCCGCTTCGCGCAGCTGTCGAACTCGGGCGAGTGGTTCTTCTACGGCATGCCCGCCAGCTCGGGCCGCATCTACCGCTCGTCGGACACGGGCGCTAGCTTGACGCAGTACACCACGACCAACGCGAACAACTCGTACGTTCCGCCATCGACGTCGGCGGGCGGCATGTTGACCGTGTTCGTGGACTCGGCGCAGCGTCTCGTGCTGGTGACCGACCCGTCGATGTCGACGTAAAAA
>JAPOKK010000421.1 GCA_029977665.1 Pseudomonadota bacterium
CATCGAGACCGCGCGCGGCAACGCCGCGGCTGCTGAGCGGGCGCGGCGTAAGGCCGCGGCGCAATAGCGCCGCCGCCGCGCGGCGCGCGCCGACTGGCCGGCCGGTGAACATCGTGCTCGGGCGCTGCGTTGCCGCCAGGCTGCCGGTCCGTGGCCTCAATCGTCCGTGACGGCGCCGTGGCGTGCGGCGAGGCTTTCGCGCAGCGGCGGTGGCAGCTGGTCGCTGACGCTGTAGGCGAAGGCGATCACCTCGGCGACCGCGACGAACAGGGCTTCGGGTATGGTCGCGCCGAGTTCGACCTGCGCGAGCACTTCGACGAGTTCCGGGTCATCGCTGATCGGTACGTCGTGTTCGAGCGCGAGTGCTGCAATGCGCGCTGCGAGTTCCCCGCGGCCTTTGGCGGTGACACGCGGCGCGCCGATCCCATCCCAATGCAGGGCGACGGCGACATCGATATCCGGGGCGTCGTTCATGCGCGTTCGTCGACCAGGCGCTGCGACCACGGACGTGGCGCGGGTTGCGTGATGCGCTCGTCGACCACCAGCGCGGCGATCGCGAGGCCGTGTTGTTGCAAGCGCTCGCCGAGGCGCGGCCCGTCGCGTTCCAGTGCGCTGTTCAGACGTGCATCGTTGGAACCCATGCGAATCCCCACGGTGTCGCCCGCGATACGCAGCTGCGCGGCGAAGTCGAGATCGTCGCCGAGCAGCAGGCGGATGCTGACGCTGGCACGCGCGCGCCCCTCGTCGGTCGCGCCGTCACGGGCTTGGGCATCCTCGGTCAGCTCGAAGCGCCACAGGTCGATGCGGTCCTGGTGACGCACCGGCAGCTCGATCACCAGCGGGGTTTCCGGCGTCGCGTTGCTGGCCGCGTTGTGCAGGTGGTTGCTCTGGGCGCGTGCGATCGCGCCATCGAACAGCTCGCGCAGGCGCGGCAGGTCAATGCCGCTGTCCTTGTCCACGGCAAGCATCCGCGACTCGCTCGCCGGTGTCGTCGCCGGCCTCGGCTCGGCGATGACGGCGCGTGGCGCCGGTGCGGCGCCGGCCGGGTCGGCAGGCGGGGTGGTACGCGGTGCCGCGGCAAGGGTGGTTGGCGCTGTCGATGGTCCGGGCAGCGCCTGGCGCATGTGTTCGAGGGCGGCGCGCAGTTCCCGCGGCACCGTCGGCGGTGCCTCGGCGCGACCGAGGTGAAGCTGCAAGTGCCGCTCACCCGGACGTGACGCTTGTTCGAGCGCGCCGCGCAGCGTCGCCGGGTCGCTCAGCGCCGCGCGTTCCGGCACCTGCGCGAGCCACCTGGTGGCGCGCGAGGCGAGCGCCGGTGGCAGGCTGGGCGTCGCCACGTTGGTCGCGGGGGCGAGGTGGCGCGCAATCGAACGCAGCAACGTCAGCGTGTCGCTGCCGCTGCCCTGATGCGGCAGGCTGCGAGCCAGTCCACGCATGACCGACGGTGCGATCGCTTCGCGGCCGCCGTTCGGTGCAACCACCTTGAGCGTGACTTCCGGGGTGGTCGCGCTGACCCGGACATCGATCTTCTGGCCGGCACGCAACGGCAGTACCGTGCGCGCGTCGACGACCCGGTCGCCGATGCGCAGCTGCGTATAGTTTTGCCGGGGGGTGCCGATAACTTCCGCGGTGAGCAGTTGCCCGAGCTGCCATTTCGGCAGTGCTGCCGGTGAGCGCATGACGGCGAGCGGGGGCAGGCTGTTGATCGCTTTCAATGGCATGGCTGCTTCAGCGGCATTACTGGCGATAACTTGACGACGCGGATGGCCGAACCCAACGCAATCCAGCCGCTCGACGAGCCGGCGGCCGACGACACGACATGGTTCGTGCGCCGCGGTGCGCAGGTGCGAGGCCCGTATGCCTGGAGCACCATCGAGATGAACCTCGCGCTCGG
>JAPOKK010000076.1 GCA_029977665.1 Pseudomonadota bacterium
AGTTCGCGCGCCGGCCGCTGCCGGGGCGCTGCAAGCGGCGCCTGGCGCGCGCCGTCGGGCCGCGCCGGGCGGCGCGTCTGTATGCCGCGACGCTGATGCGTACGCTGGGCGAGGCCGAACGTCTCGCCAACGTCAGGCGGGTCCTGCTTGCGGTCAGCGCGGCGGATGCAGCCTGGTTTCGCGTGGCCCTGCACGGTCGAGGCTGGCACGTCGCCCGGCAGGTCGAGGGCGATCTCGGCCGGCGCATGGAGCGAGCACTCGCCAGCGCAGCGCGGCACGGCCGCTACGCGCTGCTGATTGGCTCCGACGTGCTCGATATCGACGCGGCCGATCTCGCCGCCGCGCGCAGCGCGCTGCTTGGCGGTCATGACGTCGTCGTCGGACCGGCCGCGGACGGTGGCTATTGGTTGATCGGGGTGCGTGGTCCGTGCCCGGCACTGTTCGTCGACATGCCGTGGGGCCGCGAGACGGTATGCCGGGAGACGCGCGCGCGCGCCGCCGCCGCCGGTCTCACGCTCGCGGAAGTCGCGTTGCGTCATGATCTCGATCGCGGTCGCGATCTCGTGCGGCGCCGCCCGTGCCGGTGTCAGCGCAGGCGGGCGCGCTCGCGATCGAGTTCGGCCACGTAGCGTTCGATGCGCCGCTCGCTGCGCGCGTCGAGATCGACGAAGCACACGCCGACACGTGCCGGCAACGGTCCCGTGGCGGGCTTCACGTGGCATACCTCGACCGCACCGGTGAGCGCCGCGACGCTGTCGATGTTGAGGCTGCAGGTGCCGCGCCAGCCGTTGTCGAGACCCACACGCTCGCACTCCGCGGCGTCGAGATGCGCCGAGAAGCCGCTCGGCGAGAGGTCACGCAGCTCGCCGCGCGCCTGCAAGCCGCCGGCCCCGTGGAGCACGACCTGGGCGCCCTTGTCCAAGGGCACGTTGACGCGGAACTCGCGGCGGCGCTGGGGATTGTCGACGTGCTCCGGGTAGGCGGCCATGTAGTAGGGCGCGCCGCGTTTGCCGCCCTGCTTGAGCAGGCGCGTGGCGAAGCGGATGTCGCGGCCATCGAGCCGTGCACGCACCTGGATTTGCGGTGAGGCCGCCAGGCGCTGCGGGTCGAGCGGCGGGGTGAAGGCATCAAGCACGAAGTAGCCGCGTTCCGGAACGAGCTCGATGATGGCGCTCTGGGCGGCGCGATCATCGCCTTCGCAACGCACTTCGAGCAGGCAGTGAGCGGCGTGGATCTGCTCCAGCGCCTGGTGGCGCTCGTCATCGGACGCGACGGCGGCACCTCGTGCGGACTTCCGGTTCAGCACGGCCGTTGCTGGTCGGGGACGCGCGATCGACCTCAGGCGAGGCCGACGGGGCGCGAGGCGTCACGACGCTGGATGCGTCCGCTGGCCGAGTAGGTGGCGGCGCCGAGGCGGCCGCCGTGCGCGATTTCGACCAGGCGGGAGACCATGCCCCGGTTGAGCTCGATGGCGCCACCGTTGACGCGGTTGGCTTCGGCACACTGCGCGGCGAGGCGGCGCACATCGGCCCAGGCTGCCGGCAATGGCTGGCCGTCGCGGCAATATTTGCCGGTGGCGGTATTGAGGGCGGCAATCAATGCCGCCTTGTGCTGGACGGCGGCGGTGAGCTGTTCGACATCGCGCTTGCGCAGGGCGGCAAGTTCGTCGCTGAGCGCGCCGCTGAGCGCCTCGAGCAACTCGGCGAGTTCGACGCGTGCCGCGTCGCCGACGGCAGCCTGGTCAGCCACGCTGTCCGCGTCCGACCATCGCTTCGAAGGCGCTGAGCTTGTCGGCGATTTCCTGCTCGTTCATGTGATAGCTGCCGTTCTCGAGCGCATCGCGCAGTTCGCCGACGCGCGCCTGGTCGACGACCGGCAGGTCGCGTACGGAGTCGGTGAGCTGCTGCAGGCGTGCGGCGAGATCGGTCAGGGTGACGACTTCGTTGCTGCCGGTTGCGCGAGCCGCGCCGCTCGGCGCGCTGCGATCGATGCGGCGCACGCTGGCGTCGATGGGTTGCGGCGCGCCGGCGCCGGTACCTTTAATCTCTGAAACCATAGGGGGTATTCCGATTTGCTCTGGGCCAGTTAACGGGTTTTTCGCGGCGAAACTTTAGTCGTGTGCGCGCGAATGCGACGGCGATCGCACAATGTGCGAAACGGCTTCGCGGCACGCCCTTGCCGCATTCTTCTACAACATCGCGCCACCGCGTACAACGACCACGCCGGTCTCTGTCACGGTGCCTTCGACGATGCGTTTCGAACTCAGGTTCCTCACGCGGATGCGCTCGCCGACGCTGCCGTCGGCAAGCGCGGTGCCCTTGACGCTGACATTGATCGCGCGGTTGCCGATGCTCAGCGTGACCTGCTCGCCGCGACGCACGAGATTCGGGCGTTCGAGCTGGCGCGTGCCGAGCATCTGGCCGCCGGCAAGGCTGCGCCGGGTGATCTGCCCGATCGCGCTGGCCGGGTCGACCAGGTAATCGTGACGCGCGAGGTCGACGCGCTGGCGTGCCGTCGTCAGGTCGGCCGCGGTGATGACATGTCCGCGTGCGAGCGCCCGCGCGGCGACCACGACGTCGGCGTAACGGGCAATCGTCACCGGTACATACAGCGACCACGGCTTGGCGCCTTCGCAGCGCACTTCGACCGACATCGAGCCGTTGCCGCGCGCCGCGTTTGTGAACCGGGTTGCCAGCGCTTGAGTGCAGCGCGGCAGGCGCAGGCGCGGATCGAGCCGGCCGATGTCGATTTCGCTGTCCGCGTCGGCGCTGACGCGGGTATCGGCCAGCGCACGCACGGCCTGCTCGATATCCTCGAGCGGCTGCATCGGCGCGGCGCGCGCCGTTTCGATGGCGACGGTAGCGAGCGTGGCGGTCACCACGCCGGCGACGAGCAGGCGGGACATGGCGTTCTCGCGGATTTTTGACATGCCAGAAAAACATGCAATCCGCGTGCCGGAAATCGGTCGCCGGGCCCGGATCGGGCAATCGTGCGCCGCGCACGGTAAAGCCCGGCGTCGCGCAGCCGCTACGAAGCGCTGATCAGAGTCGCATTCCCTACGGAGTACCCCTATGGCCAGTGTCATGGAAGGCGTCGACCGCCTGACGCGCATCGCCGGACAGAACCGCCTCGAGCTGTTGCTGTTCCGTCTCGACGGCGGGCAGCGTTTCGGTATCAACGTATTCAAGGTGCGCGAGGTGCTCAAGTGTCCGCTGGTGCGGCGCATTCCGCAGGCCAATCCGCACGTCTGCGGCGTGATGCACACGCGCGGGCAGACCGTCACGATCATCGACCTCGCCTCGGTGCTGGGCCTGCCGCCGCTGGATCCCAGCCCGGAGAACTTCGTCATCATCACCGAGTACAACGGGCACGTGCAGGCCTACCTGGTGCAGAAAGTCGAGCGCATCGTGAACCTGCGCTGGGACGAGATTCATCCCCCGCCGCACGGCATCGGCAACCACAATTACCTGACCGCGGTCGTGACGATCGACGAGAAGCTGGTCGAGATCCTCGATGTCGAACGCGTCCTGGCCGAGATCGTCGGCATCGAGAACGATGTCTCCGAAAGCCTGCGTGGTGGCAACGACGCCGAGGGCGCGCGTCCGCGCCACGTCTTCGTCGCCGACGACTCGGCGGTCGCACGCAAGCAGATCACCAAGGTTCTCGACCAGCTCGGCATCACCTACGATATTGCCGAGAACGGCCGCCAGGCCTGGGAGATGCTGAAGGCCGCCGCGTCCGACGAAGCCCTGCCGGTGACGAGCCGCTACGGCATGGTCATCTCCGATATCGAGATGCCGGAAATGGACGGCTACACGCTGACCAAGGCGATCAAGGCCGATTCCCAGCTGCGCGCGCTCTACGTGTGCCTGCACACCTCGCTGTCCGGCAGCTTCAACCAGAGCATGGCCGATTCCGTCGGCGCCGACCGCCTGGTGCCGAAGTTCGTTGCCGACGATCTCGCGCAGGTCGTGCTCGCCCACGTCGACGCCGATCGTCCGTCCGTCACCCCGGCTGCCTGAGCGGCGGCCGCCGTCTTGCCCCGGTTGCGCCGCGGGACACCCCATCCATCCCGGCGGCCTGCCGCCGCGCTTGCCGCCCGCGGCGGCAGCCCTTGCCGCCACGGCAGGGGCGACGGCCCGCGTGTGAGCGCAAGTTACTGATCGTTCGTAGTTCTTCCACTTGGCACGAGTTTCGCAAACGATTCCGCGAGAGAAATTTTCGCGGAGTTCGTGTCCATGCCTTCCTTTGCCGATGCCCTGGGAATCTTCCCGACCACCGTAGCCTTGCGCGCCCGCCGCGCCGAGGTGCTGGCGGCCAACATCGCCAACGCGGACACGCCCGGCTACCAGGCGCGTGACATCGACTTCCGCGCTGCGCTCGGTGCCGCGGACGAGGCCGGCCGGCTCGCCACCACCCACGCGGGTCACCTGAGCTCGAGCGCGGCCGCCAGCGGCGGCGAGCTGCAGTACCGCCAGCCGCTGCACGCCTCGCTCGACCAGAACACCGTGGACGTGCAGGCCGAGCGTGCCGCGTTCCTCGACAACGCGCTGCGCTACCAGGCGTCGATGAGTTTCCTCAACGGCAAGATCACCGGCCTCAAGTCGGCGCTGCGGGGAGAATGACGATGTCGCTGTTCCGCATCTTCGATATCTCCGGCAGCGCGCTCGAAGCGCAGAGCGTGCGCATGAACACCACGGCCAGCAACATGGCCAACGCCAACAGCGCGAGCAGCGCCAGCGGCGACACCTACCGCGCGCGCCAGCCGGTCTTCGCGCCGCTCGTGCTCGAGGCCATGGGCGCGTCGCCCGACGGCGTCGCCGGGGTCAGCGTGCAGGGCGTGGTCGAGAGCCAGGCGCCCCTGCGGCGCGAGTACCAGCCGCACCATCCGCTCGCCGACGAAGAGGGCTACGTGTTTCTGCCCAACGTCGACGTCGTCGAGGAGATGGCCAACATGATTTCCGCATCGCGCAGCTACCAGACCAACATCGAGGTCATGGAAGCCTCCAAGCGCATGCTGCAACAGACCCTGAGCCTGGGTCAGTAAGCCCCATCGGAAGCCATTGCCATGGATAAACCCTCAGCCATTCTGCCCGGCGCGCTGGACCAGTTCCGTGCGCAGGAAAAGACCCCGGCCAAGAACGACGCGACCCTGGGCCAGGAACAGTTCCTCAAGCTGATGACCACCCAGCTGCAGAACCAGGACCCGTTCAAGCCCATGGAGAGCGGGGACTTTCTCGGCCAGATCGCCCAGTTCAGCACCGTCAGCGGCATCTCCGAGCTGCAGCAATCGCTCGCATCGATGGCCAGTTCCCTGCAATCGAGCCAGGCCCTGCAGGCCTCGACCATGGTCGGCCGCGAGGTAGTCATTCCGCGCGACCACTTCACGTTCACCAGCGGCTCCAGCGTGCCGATCGGCACCTCCCTGCCGGAGAGCGCCGGCGACGTGCGCGTGACCATCGTCGACGCCAGCGGCCAGGTCGTGCGCCAGGCGCAGCTCGGTCAGCAGGCCGCCGGCCGCCTGAACTGGAGCTGGGACGGCCTCACGGATGCCGGCGCCGTCGCTCCCGCAGGCAACTACGGCGTGCGTATCGAAGCGTTGAACAACGGTGTCGAAGAGGCGCTCGAGCCCTCGGTACGCGCTCGCGTCGACAGCGTCACGCTCGGCCGCAACGGCCTCGGTGCCACGCTCAACCTGGATGGATACGGCGCCGTCGACATGGGCGACGTGCTCGAGATCCTCTGAACCGCCAACCCGCTTTTCCCCTAAGGATTGAATCATGCCGTTTAAAGCAGCCATCAGCGGTCTCGAAGCCGCTTCCACCGAGCTCAACGTCATCGGCAACAACATCGCCAACTCCGCGACGACCGGCTTCAAGCGCTCGCGCGCCGAGTTCCAGGATGTCTTCGCGGTCTCCGCGACCGGCGCGGCGGCCAACGCCACCGGCCGCGGTGTCGATACCGCGCGCGTCGCCCAGCAGTTCGACCAGGGCAACATCTCGTTCACCGACAACGCGCTCGATCTCGCCATCAGCGGCGAAGGTTTCTTCATCCTCGACAACGACGGCGAACGCATCTACTCGCGCGACGGCGCTTTCGGCATCGACCGTGATGGTTACATGACCAACTCGGCCAACCACCGCCTGATGGCTTTCGGCGCCGATGCCCAGGGCAACATCAACGGTGCGCTCGCGCCCCTGCAGCTCTCACAGGCGAACAATCCGCCGAAGGCGAGCACGAACGTCATCATCGGTGCGAACTTCGATGCCGACGCCACGCCGCCGGCGGTCGCAACCTTCAGCCCGACCGACGCCAATACGTATAACGAAACCACCGCGCTCAACATCTACGACTCCCAGGGTGGCTCGCACCTGATGCAGATGTACTTCGTGCGCAGTGCCGGGGTGAACACCTGGCAGATGCATACCTACGTCGACGGCAACCCGGTCGCCGGTCCGGACAACCTGGTATTCGACGGCGCGGGTGTGCTGACCACGCCCGCGAGCGGTCAGTTCACGCTGCCGGCCTTCACCCCGGCGCCCGGCGTGAACCCGATGACCGTGACCACGACGATGTCCGGCTCGACCATGTTCGGCGCGCCGTTCGGTGTCAGCAAGCTGACCCAGGACGGTTTCACGACCGGCCGCCTCGCCGGTATCGACATCGACGACGAGGGCGTCATTCTCGCCCGCTTCACCAACGGTCAGTCGGCGGTACAGGGCCAGGTCGCGCTGGCCAACTTCCCCAGCACGCAGGGCCTGCGGCCGCTCGGCGGCAATGGCTGGTCGCAGACCTTCGCCGCCGGCGAGGTACTGGAAGGACGGCCCGGCTCGGCCAGCCTCGGCCTCATCCAGGGCGGTGCGCTCGAGGACTCGAACGTCGACCTCTCGGCCGAGCTGGTCAACCTGATCATCGCGCAGCGTAACTTCCAGGCCAACACCGAGGTCATCTCGACTGCCGACGCCGTGACCCAGGCGGTCATCAACATCCGTTAGTCCTGAGTTCCTTAGTCCTGAGTTCCTGAGCCGAGCGGAGAAGACACGTGGATCGCATGCTCTACCTGGCCATGTCGGCCGCCAAGCAGACCATGAACGCGCAGGCGGTGGCGACGAACAATCTCGCCAACGCCGCGACGACCGGCTTCAAGGCGGACTTCGAGGCCCAGCGCGCGATGCAGGTCTACGGCCCCGGTCACCCGGCGCGCGTCTACGCCATGACCGAGCGTCCCGGCACGGATTTCGCGCCGGGCTCGATCGAGACCACCGGCAACGATCTCGACATCGCCGTCAACGGCAATGGTTTCATCGCGGTGCTCGCGCCGGATGGCACCGAGGCCTACACGCGCGCCGGCGACCTGCGCATCGGCGTCAACGGTCAGCTCACCACCGGCGCCGGCCACCCGGTGCTCGGCAACGGTGGGCCGATCGCGGTGCCGCAATCACAGTCGCTGATGATCGGTGTCGACGGCACCATCTCCATCCGTCCGCTCGGCCAGGAGGCCAACACCCTCGCGCAGGTCGATCGCATCAAGCTGGTCGACCCCGACGTGTCGCAGATGGTCAAGGGCGAAGATGGCCTGCTGCGTCTCGCCGACGGCAGCAACGCGCCGGCCGATGCCGCGGTTCGCGTCGCCAGCGGTGCGCTCGAAGGCAGCAACGTCAACAGCGTGAACGCGATGGTCGACATCATCACGCACGCGCGCCACTACGAAATGGCCGTCAAGGCCATGAGCACCGCCCAGCAGATGGACGCCGCCGGCGCGCGCCTGCTCAACCTGAACGGCTAACCCAAGATTCACGCGCTTTTCACTGGTAATCACCCATGGCTTCAGCTCTGAACATCGCCAAGACCGGTCTCGACGCACAGCAGACGCGCCTCTCGGTCATCTCGAACAACCTCGCCAACGTCGCCACCACCGGTTACAAGAAGAGCCGGCCGGTGTTCGAGGATCTCATCTACGAAACGATCAGCCAGCCGGGTGCGGCCTCGTCGCAGTCGACCGAACTGCCGTCCGGACTCATGCTCGGTACCGGCGTGCGCACGGTCGCGACGGTGAAGAACTTCAACCAGGGTAGCCTCACGCAGACCGGCAACGCCCTCGACGTCGCGATCCAGGGGCGCGGTTTCCTCCAGGTGCTCATGCCGGACGGGTCGACATCCTTCACGCGTGACGGCGGCTTGTCGATGAATTCGCAGGGCCAGCTCGTCACCGCCAGCGGTTACGAGATCAATCCCGGTATCAGCATCCCGACCGAGGCGCTTTCAATTACCGTCGGCAAGGACGGCACGGTATCCGTGCTGGTCGCCGGCCAGAACACACCGAGCCAGGTCGGCCAGCTGCAGCTCGCCGATTTCATCAACCCGCAGGGCCTGCAGCCGATCGGCGAGAACCTCTACAAGGAAACCGTCGCCAGCGGCAACCCACAGACCGGCACGGCCGGCCTGAACGGGCTGGGGACGTTCGTGCAGGGCGCGGTCGAGGCGTCGAACGTGAACGCGGTCGAGGAACCGGTCGACATGATCGAGACCCAGCGTTCCTACGAGATGAATTCCAAGGCCATCCAGACCGTCGACGAGATGTGGCAGTTCGTCACCCAGACGTTGTAAATACCAGGCGAGGCAGACCGACTATGCATTGTTACCGAATTCCCGGCAGGCTCCTGCTCGTCCTCACCAGCGTGGCCTTGCTGGCCGGCTGCAATTCGACGCCGCGCCGCGACCCCGAGTTCGCCGCTTCGTATCCCGCCGCGCACGTTGCGCCGCAGGCGCGCCAGGCGGCCAGCGGCGCCATCTACCAGGCAGGCTACGACATTGCCTTCTTCGAAGACCTCAAGGCGCGTCGCATCGGCGACATCCTCACCATCCGCCTCGCCGAGGCCAACAACGCGGAGAAGTCGGCCGACAGCACGATCGACCGAACGAGCGGCACGACCATCGAAAACCCGACCATCCTCGGCTCGGCCGCGCAGTTCAACCTGCCCAACGTCTTGCCGCTGGCCAACACGCGCAACAACACGCTCGAGACCAATCTCTCGGCCCAGCACGGCTTCGAGGGCGAATCGGACGCACGGCTGTCGAATCGCCTGACCGGTGACATCACGGTCACCGTCGCCGACGTCCTGCCGAACGGCAACCTGTTCGTGCGTGGCGAGAAGCGTCTGAACATCAACGATGGCAACGAGTACATCAAGCTCTCGGGTATCGTACGCCCGGTCGACATCGCGACCGACAACAGCATCCCGTCGACCAAGGTCGCGGACGCCACGATCGTCTACAACGGCGACGGCGCCGGCGCCGACGTCAATCGCCCGGGCTGGCTGACGCGTTTCTTCGTCAGCGTCGCCTCGCCGTTCTGAACCCGCTCTCCGGATAACCCACCATGAATCTTCTCAAGATCTTCGGCTTGTCGATGATGTTGATGCTGAGCGTCGCGGCGCGCGCCGAACGTATCAAGGATCTCGCCCAGGTCGCCGGCGTGCGCGACAACCAGCTGGTCGGCTATGGACTCGTCGTCGGCCTCGACGGTACCGGTGACCAGACCGCGCAGACGCAGTTCACGATCCAGAGCATCCGTAACATGCTCAACCAGCTCGGCGTCACCCTGCCGCCGACCGCCAACCCGCAGCTGAAGAACGTCGCCGCGGTGATGGTGCACGCCACGCTGCCGCCGTTCGCGAAGCCCGGCAATACCATCGACGTAACGGTATCGTCGATCGGCAACGCCAAGAGCCTGCGCGGCGGTTCGCTCGTGCTGACGCCGCTCAAGGGCGCTGACGGCGCGGTCTACGCCATGGCCCAGGGCAACCTGGTCGTCGGCGGTTTCGGCGTCGACGGTAACGATGGCTCGAGTATCACGGTCAACGTGCCGAGCGTCGGCCGTGTGCCGAACGGCGCGACCGTCGAGCGCGAGGTCGCGTCACCCTTTCACGACGGTGAGTTCCTGACCCTCAACCTGCATCGCAACGATTTCACGACGGCCACGCGCATGGCCAACGCCATCGACGACGTGCTCGGTCCGCAGTCCGCGCTCGCCGTGGACGGTGGCTCGGTGCGGGTCGTCGCGCCGGCGGATGCGACCCAGCGCGTCGCCTTCATGTCGCTGGTCGAGAACATCGACGTCGCTCCGGGCGATGCGCCGGCGAAGGTCGTCGTCAATTCGCGTACCGGCACGGTGGTGATCGGCAACCGGGTCATGGTCAGCGCCGCCGCAGTCACCCACGGCAGCCTCACCGTGACCATCTCGAACAATCCCATCGTCAGCCAGCCGAACCCGCTCGCCGGCGGCCAGACCGCGGTCGTGCCGAAGACGGACATCGAGGTCGAGCAGGAGAGCAATCGCATGTTCCTGTTCAACCCCGGCGTCTCGCTCGACGACATCGTGCAGGCGGTGAACGGTGTCGGCGCCGCGCCCGGCGACCTCGTCGCGATTCTCGAGGCACTCAAGGAAGCCGGTGCACTGCGCGCGGAGCTGATCGTCATCTGAGGCGGGCGCGTGCCGCGCCGGGTGGCCGACCCTTGCAACCAGGGGGGCGGACGCCGTCGGCACGGCCCTTCCACTTCCGGGGCGTTGGGCGCGGGCGCCGCGATCCCGTCCAGCGACGCGCAGCCATGGGCATCGCCTCCGGCGGGGCGGCGCGGGCGGCGCGGGCGGCGGCAAGAGCGGCTATCCGGCGCGGCAGGAATTGCCGCACGGGTCACGGGGCGCCGCTGGGCGCCCATATAAAACAAGCCCTTACCGCGCATCTTCGGGTTGGCACCCGATGTGCAATGTCCCTGGCACACCGTTTCAGGACCCGTTGCATGGAAACGCCTGCCGCTGGCGGCTACGTCGACTTCTCCCGCTTCTCGGCGCTGCGCGAGAGCGCACGCGCCGATGGCGGTGCGGCGCTCGAGCAGGTCGCCGACGAGTTCGAGGCGATGATGGTCGAGCTGATGCTGAAGTCCGCCCGCGATGCCTCGGGCGGTGACGGCCTGTTCGACTCCGAAGCCACGCAGACCTATCGCGAGATGCTCGACCAGCAGCTCGCCCAGCAGCTTGCGCAAGGTAACGATTTCGGCATCGGGCGCAGCCTGATGCGCCAGTTCGCCGAACTGCTCGGTGAGGGCGAGGTGACAGCGAACGAGCGCGAGCGCAGCGCAGACCGGGCTGCGGAAACACCACCGCCGCCCGTCGCGGAACTGCGCCGCTACCATGGCCCGGTGCGCGAGGCGCGCACGCGCGTGCCGGGCGTCGGTGCAGCGGCACGTGCCCCTGGCGGCATGGACGCGCGCAGGCAGTTCGTCGCCGAACTGGCCGGGCATGCCGAGACGGCGGCGGCCGAACTCGGCGTGTCACCGCGCGCGATCCTGGCCCAGGCCGGGCTCGAATCCGGCTGGGGACGGCACGTCATCCGCCATCGCGACGGCCACAGCTCTCACAACTATTTCGGCATCAAGGCCGGCCCCGGCTGGCACGGCGACACGGTGCGCGTACCCACCACCGAGTACGTCGGCGGACGCGCGGTCACGGTCGAAGCGAAGTTCCGCGCCTACCCGTCTGCCGCGGCAGCGTTCCGCGACTACGTGGATTTCATCGGCGCCAACCCGCGCTACGCCGATGCGCTCGCGCGCGGCCACAGCGAAGCGGCCTACGCACGCGGACTTGCCGCTGCCGGCTACGCCACCGACCCGCGTTACGCGGAGAAGATCATTGCCATCATCGAGACCGGCGACTGGGGTGACATGCCCCGCGCGACGCCGGCTCGTGACCAAGGGAGTTGATGCCCATGGGCAGCTCTACGTTCGAGATCGGCTTGTCCGGATTGTTCGCCTCGCAGCAGGGGCTTGCGACGGCCGGTCACAATATCGCCAACGTCAACACCGAGGGCTACAGCCGCCAGCGGGTGACGTTCGAAACGCGCACGCCGCAGTTCATCGGCTACGGCTTCGTCGGCAAGGGTGTCGACATCCAGGCGATCGACCGACTGGCCAGCGAGTTCATCGTCGAGCAGTTGCGCAACTCGACTGCCAACGAAGCACGCGCGATCAAACTCTCCGAACTCATCGATCGCGTCGACGCGCAGATCGGTGACGGTCTCGTCGCCGGAGGCATGCAGAATTTCTTCGACGCCGTCTCCGATGCCAACGACGATCCGCGGCTGATGGCCACGCGCCAGGTGCTCATCGAGAGTGCCCGTTCGATGGTCGCGCGCTTCGCCGAGCAGGAGGAACAGCTCAACGCCATCTCGCGCAGCGCCAACGAACAGCTCCGCGCCAGCGTGACCAAGGTCAACGCGCTGACCGCGGCGATCGCCGATCTCAACGTCGATATCGCGCGCGGCGCCGGCCTCGCCGCCGGCCAGCCGCCCAATGACCTGCTGGACAAGCGCGACCAGTTGCTGGTCGAACTCTCCCGCCTGGTCGGCGTGCAGACCCAGCAGCGTTCCGACGGCATGGTCAACGTGCTCGTCGGCGACGGTCAGCTCGTCGTCACCGGTGGCAACAGCTCGGCCATGACCACGATCGTCAATCCGCTCGATGCCTCGCGCGTCGAGGTCGCGTTCGATGTCGGCGGTACGCAGACTCAGATCACCGAGACCCTGGGTGGCGGTGAGATCGGCGCGCTCATCGATTTCCGTGACGGCACGCTGGAACCCACGCGCAGCGCCATCGGGCGGCTCGCGGCAACGACCGCTATCAGTCTCAACGAGGCACACCGCCGCGGCATGGACCTCAACGGCGCCCTCGGTGGCGACCTGTTCACGATTCCCGCGCCCAAGGTCAGCGCGCCCGCCGCCAATACCGGCGCCATCAGCGTCGCTTTCGATACGGCGAATGTCGGCGACCTCGCTGCCTCGGACTACCGCCTGACCCACGACGGCACCAATTACACGCTGACCCGGCTGGCCGACGGCAGCGCGCAGACGCTCAGCGGCGCCGGCCCGTTCAACGTCGACGGTCTCACGCTGACCGTCGGCACGCCGCCGGCGGCGGGCGATGTCTGGCTGATTCAGCCGACCAAGTTCGTGCCGCGCTCGATGGCGCTCGCAACCACCGATCCGAGCGCACTGGCGCTGGCGGCGCCGGTGCGCACCGCGACGGCAACCGGCAATATCGGTGCCGCGACGATCGGCCGGCCCAGCGTGCTCGACCCGAGTGATCCCAACCTGCTCGCGACGACGACGCTGGTGTTCAACGATCCGCCGACGACCTACCAGGTCAACGGCGCCGGCCCCCTGGTGCCGTACACCTCGGGCGCTGATATCGATCTCAACGGCTGGCGCGTGCAGATCACCGGCACCGTCGAGCCCGGCGACACCTTCACCGTCAGCAGCAACGCCGGCGGATTGGGCGACAACAGCAACGGGCTCGGCTTAAGCGCGATGCAGTTTCAGCCGCTAATGGTGGGAGGCACGGCAACCTACCAGGAAGCCTACGGCATCCTCGTCGGCGACGTCGGCGCGGCCGCCCAGCAGACCCGGATCAGCCGCGAGGCACTCTCCGCGCTGACCGAGAACGCACAGGCCGCCCGCGATGCGCTCTCGGGCGTCAACCTCGACGAAGAGGCGGCCAACCTGTTGCGCTTCCAGCAGGCCTACCAGGCCGCCGCCCGCGTCATCTCCGCCGCCGACGAGGCCTTCAAGGCACTCATCGACGCTACCCGGAACTAGCATCATGCGCGTCACCACCAACCAGCTCTATGCGCAGTCGCTGAATCGCATGTTCGAGCTGCAGGGCCGCACCGTCGACCTGCAGCAGCAGATCGCGAGCGGCAAGCGCGTCACCCAGCCCGGCGACGACCCGGTCGCCGCGACAACCGTGCTGCAGCTGAAAGAGCGTCTGCAGGCAACCGAGCAGTTCGACCGCAACGCGGTCATCGTCGAGCAGCGGCTGACGCACGTCGACGACGTCTTCAACGGCGTCAGCAACGTCCTCCAGCGTACCCGCGAGCTGCTCATCCAGGGCCGCAGCGAAGCGCTCGGGCCGGGCGAGCGGCGGGCGATTGCCGCCGAGGTGCGCGAACAGCTCGACGTGCTCATCGACCTCGGCAACAGCCGCAACGCCTCCGGCGAGTACATCTTCGCCGGCGCCGCGGTAACGACGCGCCCGTTCACGCGCGACACGCTCGGCAGCGTCAGCTACAACGGCGACCAGACCGTGCGGCGGATCCAGGTCTCCGAGACGCGCCAGGTCGAGGAGAGCTTCACCGGCGAGGACGCGCTGGTCGCTATCCGCAGCGGTAACGGCACGTTCGCGACGCGTCTCGGCGCCGGAAATACCGGCACGGGACAGGTCAGCGACAACGTCGTGATCGACGCCGCCGCCTATCAGGCGCACGACTACACCATCCGCTTCACCGCGCCGGATACTTACGAGGTCGTCGACGATACGGCGGGCGCGACGCTGCTCAGCGGACAGCCCTACACCGACGGCGCCGCGATCAACTTCGGTGGCATGGCGATCACGGTCTTTGGCGCGCCGGAGGCCGGCGACGAGTTCCTCGTCGCGCCCTCGGCCAACCAGTCGATGTTCGCGACCGTGCGCGACATCGCGGTGGCGCTCGAGACCGGCTTCGAGACGCCGGCCGGGCAGGCCCGCTTCGGCTTCGATCTCGACCGCAGCATCGAGAATCTCGACCAGGCCATGGAGAAGGTCGCCGAGCTGCGCGCGACGACCGGCGCCAGGCTCAACACCATCGACGCCCAGCGCGAGGCGAACGAGGATGCGAGTCTCAATCTCGAAACCCTGCGCTCGAACCTCGAGGACGTCGACCTGACGGCCGCGATCAGCGATCTCGCGCGCGAGACAACCGCCCTCGAGGCGGCGCAGGCCGCTTTCGTGCGCGTGCAGGACCTGAGCCTGTTCAACTTCCTGTAAGGGCCGGACGCGGCGCGGCGCTCAAGCCGGCCGCGGCATGGCCGCTATACCCTGCGTCGAAGCGGTCCGGAGACCTCGCCCAATGCACTTCGCTGCGCCAATGACCCGTCGTGACGACGACGAACTCGGTACCGTGCGCCGACTGACCGTGCGTATGTTGAAGGCCGCGGCGGCGGGCGACGACGCACACCTCGCGCGCCTGCGTGCCGCGCGCGGCGCCCGTCTCGATGCGTTCGTGGCCGACGGCAGGGGGGACGCAACGCGGCCCGGTGGCCGCCACGGCTGAACCCGGAACCGGCTGGTGCCGCGCCCCGGGGGTGCCGGGCGCACGGCGGATAGCAGCCGTGTTCCGACCTGACCACGTCTCCTTGACAGCTTCCGGGGGCGCCGCGCGCCAGCGATGGCGGCTTCTTGACACTCGGCGAGGGGCGAAGGTCTAATCGGGCCCCGGCCGCTAACCGGTGTCGGGAAACCGACGACCTGCGGTCCGTCCGCAGCAAGCCAGCAGGTCCCGGCCGTGAGCACTCCCGCCCCCGCCCCCGTCTTGATCATCGGCAGCGACGAGCAGACCGCCGAGCACGTCAGCGCCATCCTCTCGTTCATGGAGCTGCGCCCCGTGGTCGTGCCGCCGGAGGCCGACCTGCTGGTGCACCTGGATGCACGACCCACGCCTTACATGATCCTGCTCGACGACTGCCGCGACGCGGGCACGATGGGCGAGGTGTTCCGGCGCATCAAGGCCGCCGATCCCTACACGCCGGTGCTGCTGCTCGAGCGCGAGGGGCGCAAGCTGCCGGGCGAACTCGAGGCCGACGCACTGGCCAACGTACGTCTGCCCCTGCGCCACGCGGAGTTCGACGGGGTGTTGCAGAAAGTGCGCACCTACCGCGAGACGCGCCACCAGGAAGGTTCGCCCCGTTCACTCGAGCTGTTCCGCAACATGGTCGGCTCGAGTGCCGGCATTCAGCGCGTGCGCAACATGATCGAGATGGTCGCGCGCTCCGATGCGAACGTACTGATCATCGTGGAATCCGGCACCGGCAAGGAGGTGGTGGCACGGCACGTCCACCATCATTCCAATCGCCGCAGCAAGTCGTTCGTGCCGCTCAACTGCGGCGCGATTCCGCCCGACCTGCTGGAGAGCGAGCTCTTCGGCCACGAGAAAGGTGCGTTCACCGGCGCCATCACCGCACGCCAGGGCCGTTTCGAGATGGCCGACGGCGGCACCCTGTTCCTCGACGAAATCGGTGACATGAGCCTGCCGATGCAGGTCAAGCTGCTGCGTGTCCTGCAGGAGCGTACTTTCGAGCGCGTCGGCTCGAGCCGCAGCCAGACCGTCGATGTGCGCATCATCGCCGCGACCCATGTCAATCTCGAGGCGGCCATCCGCGAGGGTCGCTTCCGCGAAGACCTGTTCTACCGGCTGAACGTGTTCCCGATCGAGACGCCGCCGCTGCGCGAGCGCACCGAGGACCTGCCGCTGCTGGTCAACGATCTTGTCGAGCGGCTGCGCCACGAGGGCCGCGGCACCATCCGG
>JAPOKK010000382.1 GCA_029977665.1 Pseudomonadota bacterium
AAGTTGTCCGGGTTCGGCAACTTCGACCTGCGTGAGAAACGTCAGCGTCCGGGCCGTAATCCGAAGACCGGTGAGGAAATTCCGATCACGGCCCGGCGCGTCGTCACGTTCCGTCCCGGTCAGAAACTGAAGGCTCGAGTAGAAGCTTATGCTGGAAGCATCGAACAATAACGAACTGCCCGTCATTCCCGGCAAGCGCTACTTCACCATCGGCGAAGTCAGCGAACTGTGTGCGGTCAAACCGCACGTGTTGCGCTACTGGGAACAGGAGTTCCCCCAGCTCAAGCCGATCAAGCGTCGCGGCAACCGTCGTTACTACCAGCGCCAGGACGTCATCCTGATCCGCCAGATCCGCAGCCTGCTCTACGAACATGGCTTCACCATCGGCGGCGCCCGCCAGAAGCTGTCTGGCGACGAGGTCAAGGCCGACTCCAGCATGAGCCAGCAGATCGTGCGCCAGCTGCGCATGGAACTCGAGGAAGTGCTCGACATCCTGCGGCGCTGAAGCCTCCCCGGCGGGCGGCGCGCGGCCAGTCGGATTGGCGCCCTGCCTGTCCCCAAGCGGCGCCAAACACAGTATCATTGCCACCCCTTCCCCGGGACCCGTCCGGTCCAGGGAAACTGCGAATTGAACATGTCGGGGCGTAGCGCAGCCTGGTAGCGCACCTCAATGGGGTTGAGGGGGTCGGAGGTTCGAATCCTCTCGCCCCGACCATTCGCACCAATCGATTTCTTCCTTACCCCGCCCGCCCGTGCCGCCCACCGCGGCTCGCGGAGCCGGCCGCATGCCATCGACGGACGGCGCGGCCCGATGTCGCAAGGAGCGTGACGCCATTCCTTTGGGGATTTTCCGGCTCTGGCCGATAATCATTTTTCATGCTTGTTGCCGCGCGCGAGAAGCATCGTGCCGGCCGCCGAGTCCGGCAGCGGTGCCTGTCGGTCGCGTCCGCCGGCCGGGCCGGGCCCGCGGCACTTGAAGAACAACCAATCGGGAAGACGAGACGCTTATGTGTGGAATTGTCGGTGCGGTAGCGCAGCGCGACGTGGCGCCCATTCTCATCGAGGGGCTCAAACGGCTCGAGTATCGCGGGTACGACTCGGCCGGTATCGCCGTGGTGACGCCGCAAGCCGGTATTCGCCGCGCGCGGGTCGCTGGCAAGGTGCGCGCGCTCGAGGAGGCATTGGAAAGCGACCCGCATCCGGGCGGACTCGGCATCGCGCACACCCGCTGGGCGACGCACGGCGAGCCGTCGGTCGCCAACGCCCATCCGCACGTCTGCCGCGATGCCATCGCGCTGGTGCACAACGGCATCATCGAGAACCACGACAAGCTGCGCGCGGCGCAGCAGGCCGCCGGGCACGCCTTCCATTCGCAGACCGACACCGAGGTGGTGGTCAACCGTGTGCACGATTACGTCACCGCCGGCGAGGACCTGCTCGCCGCAGTGCAGCATACGATCGCCGAACTCGAGGGCGCCTACGCGCTCGCCGTGGTCAGCCGCGAGGACAGCGAGCGCCTGATCGTGGCGCGCCGTGGCAGCCCGCTCGTGATCGGCCTCGGTATCGGCGAGAACTTCGTCGCCTCCGACGTGTTCGCGCTGCTACCGGTGACCAACCGCTTCATCTTCCTGGAGGAAGGCGACGTCGCCGAAGTGACGCGCGAATCGGTTCGCATCTTCGACGAGAACGGCGTTTCGGTCACGCGCAGCGAATCGCTGTCCGAGCTTTCCGCCGATGCCGCCGAGAAGTCGGGCTACCGGCATTTCATGCTGAAAGAGATCTTCACCCAGGCGCGCGCCGTCGCCGAGACGCTCGAAGGCCGGCTCGAGAACGGTACGGTGGTCGATGACGCCTTCGGCCATGCCGCGGCCGATGTTTTCGAGCAGGTGCGCTCGGTGACCATCGTCGCCTGCGGCACGAGCTACCACGCCGGCCTGGTCGCGCGTTACTGGATGGAAGGCCTCGCCGGGGTGCCGTGCAACGTCGAGGTGGCGAGCGAGTTCCGCTATCGCAAGCCGGTCGTCACCGACGGCTCGCTGTTCGTCACCATCTCGCAGTCGGGCGAGACCGCTGACACGCTGGCTGCGCTGCGCCAGGCAACCAAATGGGGCTACGCGCATACGCTCGCCATCTGCAACGTGCCGGAGAGTTCGCTCACGCGCGAATCCGAACTCGTGCTGATGACGCGCGCCGGCCCCGAGATCGGCGTCGCCTCGACCAAGGCCTTCACGACCCAGCTGGTCGCGCTGATGCTGCTGGTTGTCGCGCTCGGCAAGCGTCGCGCGCTGACGGCCGAGCAGGAGCGTACCCTGGTTGCCGAGCTCGAGTCGCTGCCGGGCAAGATCAACAGCGTGCTCGAACTCAATGACCAGATCGGCGAACTCGCGCAGGAGTTCGCGCACAAGCACCACAGCCTTTACCTCGGACGCGGCTCGATGTATCCGATTGCGATGGTGGGCGCGCTCAAGCTGAAGGAGATCTCCTACATCCACGCCGAGTCCTATCCCGCCGGCGAGCTCAAGCACGGGCCGCTCGCGCTGGTCGACGAGGACATGCCGGTGATCGCCGTCGCTCCCGCCAACGATCTGGTCGAGAAGCTCAAGTCGAATCTCGAGGAAGTGCGGGCGCGCGGCGGCAATCTCTACATCTTCGCCGATTCTGCCGTCGAGGTGACGCGTCAGCCGGGAATCACGGTGCTGAACGTGACGTCGGTCGCCGACGCCATCGCGCCGATCGTCTATACCATCCCCCTGCAGCTGTTCGCCTACCACGTCGCCGTGCTCAAGGGAGCCGACGTCGATCAGCCACGTAACCTGGCGAAGTCGGTCACCGTCGAATAGGCGTCTCGGGCCGCGCTCGCCGCCAGACGCAGGAACAGGTATGACTGACGACAACAATCCGACCACCGGCAGGGGCCATGTGCTCGTCGTCGACGACGACGACGACATGCTCGGCCTG
>JAPOKK010000255.1 GCA_029977665.1 Pseudomonadota bacterium
ATACTTCGAACCTCTACCGCATCGAGCGCCAGGAACGCCTGGCCGAGAAGCTCGCCGCGCTGACCGGGCTGGAACGGAGCTTCTTCTGCAACTCCGGCGCCGAGGCCAACGAGGCCGCGCTCAAGATCGCGCGCAAGCACGGCCACCAGCAGGGCATCGAGCGCCCGGTCGTGATCGCGATGAACGGCAGTTTCCACGGCCGCACCATGGCCGCGCTCAGCGCGACCGGCAATCCCAAGGTGCATGCCGGCTTCACGCCACTGCTCGACGGTTTCCTGCACGTGCCCTACGACGACGTCGATGCCGTGGGCGCCGCCGCCGCGCGTGCCGACGTGGTTGCGGTGATGGTCGAGCCGGTGCTGGGTGAAGGCGGTGTGGGCGTGCCGCAACCGCGCTACCTCGCCGCGCTGCGCAAGCTGTGTAACGATCGCGGGCTGCTGCTGATGGTCGACGAAGTGCAGACCGGCATGGGCCGCACCGGCCGCTGGTTCGGCTTCCAGCACGATGACGTCCTGCCGGACGTGGTGACGCTGGCCAAGGGCCTCGGCAACGGCGTGCCGATCGGCGCGTGTCTAGCGCGCGGCGCCGCGGCCGAGGTCCTCGGTCCCGGTACGCACGGCTCGACGTTCGGCGGCAATCCGCTGGTCGCGGCCGCCGCGCTGGCCGTCATCGAGGTCATCGAGCGTGACGACCTCGTCGCGCGCGCCGCGACCCTGGGCACGCGCATGCTGACGGCCTTCCGCGATCGCCTGGGCGCGCTCCCCGGCGTGCGCGAAGTACGCGGCCACGGCCTCATGCTGGGCATCGTGCTCGAACAGCCGTGCGCCGATCTCGTCAAGCAGGCGCTCGCTGCCGGGCTGCTGATCAATGTCACCGCCGATCGCGTGGTGCGCCTGCTGCCGCCCCTGATCATGAGCGACGCCGAGGCCGATGCCATTGTCGACCGCGTGTCGACGCTCATCGAACAGTTCCTCGCCGGCCCGGCCTGAGCACGCGCACGATGGGCGTTCGCCACTTTCTGTCTCTCAACGATCTCGATCGTGCCGAGGTCGTGAGCCTCATCGAGAGCGCCATCCGCCTCAAACGCTGGCGGCGCGACGGTTACCGCCCACGGTTGTTCGAGGGCCGCACGCTGGCGATGATTTTCGAGAAGTCGTCGACGCGCACGCGCGTCTCGTTCGAAGTAGCGATGGCAGAGGGCGGCGGCAACGCGATC
Organism: Pseudomonadota bacterium; assembly: GCA_029977665.1. Classification (GTDB taxonomy): domain Bacteria; phylum Pseudomonadota; class Gammaproteobacteria; genus JACKNG01. The sequence continues at coordinate 1,217 of JAPOKK010000255.1, forward strand.
TTCCTGTCCACGCGCGAATCCCAGCTCGGCCGCGGCGAGCCGCCGGAGGACACCGCCCGGGTGCTGTCCGAGATGGCCGATGCCATCATGATTCGTACCTTCGAACACGCCATGGTCGAACGCGTCGCGGCGGTCGCGCGCGTACCGGTCATCAACGGCCTCACCAACAGCCTGCATCCCTGCCAGGTACTGGCCGATCTCGTCACCTACTTCGAGCACCGCGGCGAGATACGTGGTCGCCGCGTGGCCTGGATTGGCGACGGCAACAACATGTGCAATTCCTACATCAACGCCGCTGCCTTGATGGATTTCGAGCTGCGCATCGCAACGCCGGAAGGCTACGAGCCCGAGCATCTCGAGCACGTCGGCGAAGGGGGGCGGGTCAGCCTGGTGCGCGACCCGGTGCAGGCCGTGGCCGACGCCGACCTGGTGGTGACCGACGTCTGGGCCAGCATGGGCCAGGAGGAAGAGGCCGCGGCACGCCGCGAAGTCTTCCGTTCCTACCAGGTCGATGCAGCCCTGATGGCACACGCCGCGCCGTCGGCCCTGTTCATGCATTGCCTGCCGGCACACCGCGGCGAAGAAGTCGCGGCCGAGGTGATCGATCACCCCGATAGCGTGGTCTGGGACGAGGCCGGCAATCGTCTGCATGCGCAGAAAGCCCTGCTCGAGTTCCTGCTCCGCGCGCAGTGACCGGCCCGCACGTTTCTTCCCGGCCCGCGCGGCGACACGCCTGCTGCCGGCCGCGGCCGGCGCGATTGACACCCTTCAGGCGCATCGCTAGCGTGACGCGCACCGCGCATGCGGCCCCGGCGCGCGTCTCGCGCGGCGGTTGAGCGACACAGGTTGACAACGAGTGGCTGATCCCCGCGGTATCGGAATGACTTCGCAACGGGCCCGGAACCGGCTCGTCGACCAGCTGCGAGGTATGGGGATCCGCAACGAGCAGATCCTCGAGATCATGCGCACTACGCCGCGGCACCTGTTCGTCGACGAAGCCCTGGCGAGCCGCGCGTACGAGAACACCGCGTTGCCGATCGGCTTCGGTCAGACCATCTCCCAGCCCTACATCGTTGCCGCGATGAGCGAGGCGCTGTTCGTCAGCGGGCGGCTCGACCGGGTGCTCGAAGTCGGCGCCGGGTGCGGTTACCAGAGTGCCGTGCTGTCGCAGATCGCCGGCCGCGTGTTCGCCATCGAACGCATTGCGGCGCTCGCCAACAAGTTGCGCAGCCGGCTCCACGAACTGCGTTTCAACAATGTTCGCGTGCGCCATGGGGATGGCTTCCTCGGCTGGGCGGAGAATGCCCCCTACGATGCCATACTCGTCGCCGCCGCTCCGGTCGGGGTGCCGGCGCAGCTGTTGGAACAGCTCGCGGTCGGCGGCCGCATGGTCATCCCGGTCGGTCGTGCGGGTAGCCAGGAGCTGCGCTTGCTGACGCGTACCGCGGCCGGTATCGAAGAGGAGATCCTCGAACGCGTCAGCTTCGTGCCGCTGCTCGATGGTACGAGCTAGCAGCGATCGACACCGCGGTGTTTCCGGGTAGCTGCTTGAAGACGCGTTCCGTCGGCACATGAGCACCGATCACCGACGCGCACTTTCGCCATCGCGTCGCACGTGGCGCAGACCCCGTGCCGCCGCACTCGTCGTGCTGCTGCTGCTTGCGGCCTGCCACTCGGTGCCGCGCGCGCCGGTCGAAGAGAAGACTCCGCCACGTGCGAGTGCGCCGGGCGTCACGCGCGAAGCGCGCCCCGCGCCCAGCGTGACGCCGGGCATCTCGCGTCCGACCACGCATGTCGTGGTGCGTGGCGATACGCTGCACGGCATCGCCTTCAGGCACGGCCTCGACTACCGCGACCTGGTTCGCTGGAACCGCATTCGCAATCCTGATTTGATCCTGGTCGGTCAACGCCTGCGCCTGACGCCGCCGCCGACGAAGGCGGCACCGCCGAAAGCCGAGCCGCCCGCCGCGAGGCCCGCACCGTCGGCGAAACCGCGGGTCGAAACCGCGGCGCGACCGGCCACGCCACGTGCGCCGGTTGCCGGCGCGGGCAAGCCGCAGTGGACCTGGCCGGCCAGCGGCAAGGCCACGCGGGCGACGACCGTGACCGGCAATCGCGGGCTCGAAATCCGTGGCCAGCGTGGCCAGGAGATCAAAGCGGCCGCGGCGGGCGTCGTCGTCTACAGCGGAAGTGGACTGCGAGGATACGGTGAGCTTATCATCATCAAGCATAACGATACGTTCCTCAGCGCCTACGCCCACAACGAGTCACGGCTCGTCGAGGAAGGGCAGCGCGTGAAGGGCGGACAGCTGATCGCCCGTATGGGCGACACCGAGGCGCGCGAAGTCATGCTCCATTTCGAGATTCGCCGTAACGGAAAGTCCGTCGACCCGCTGCACTACCTGCCAGGGCGCTAGCAGGAGGCCAGCTGCATGTCCGAATCGCGTGGCAAGGGATCGCGCTCCGGCCGCACCGAGACGGACGAGCCGGCGATCGCCGACGACGCGGTCGACGCGGTCGACGCGGTCGACGTAGACGCGGCTGATGATGAAGCGCCCCTGCTCGACGATGCCAACGACGCCGACGATGGCGACGACGCCGTCGACGAGACATCCACCGAGCCCCAACGCTTCCTGCCCGGTGAAGTGTCGCAGGGCGACATGGATGCGACCCGGCTGTATCTGAACGAGATCGGCTTCTCGCCGTTGCTCACGGCCGCGGAAGAGGTGATGTTCGCGCGCCGCGCGCTGCGCGGCGACGAGGCTGCGCGCAAGCGCATGATCGAAAGCAACCTGCGGCTGGTGGTGAAGATAGCGCGGCGCTACATGAATCGCGGGCTGGCGCTACTCGACCTCATCGAAGAGGGCAATCTCGGGCTCATCCGGGCGGTCGAGAAGTTCGATCCTGAGCGCGGCTTTCGCTTCTCGACCTACGCGACATGGTGGATCCGGCAGACCATCGAGCGCGCCTTGATGAACCAGACGCGCACCATCCGGCTGCCTATCCACGTCATCAAGGAAATCAACATCTACCTGCGCGCCGCGCGCGAACTCGCGCAGAAGCTCGATCGTGAGCCGAGCCCCGAGGATGTCGCGAACATGCTCGACAAGCCGATCGAGGACGTCAAACGGATGCTCGGGCTGAACGAGCGCACCACTTCGGTGGACGTGCCCGCCGAGCGCGATTCCGATCGCTCCGTGCTCGATACGATCCCGGATGAGCACAATCCCGATCCTGCCGTGGTGCTGCAGGACGAGGACGTGCAGCGCCATCTCGAGGACTGGCTGGGCCAGCTCAACGACAAGCAGCGCGCCGTGGTCGAAAGCCGCTTCGGTCTGCATGGCCGCGAGATCGCGACACTCGAGGAAGTCGGCAACGAGATTGGCGTGACGCGCGAGCGGGTACGCCAGATCCAGATCGAAGCGCTGCGACGGCTGCGCCAGATCCTGGAACGCGAAGGTTTCTCGATCGAACACCTGTTCGCAGAACTCTGAGCGCGCCGCACTGCGCCGAGGGAGCAGCCTGGTATGGCTGCGTTGGCTCGAGGGCCGCGCTCCGCACTCGTGCGCGTCCGTTCATCGACGCCGGTGGCGCGCGCCATCACCCGGCGCGCGGTCGGCACCGTCAAATCATGTAGAGCGCAGCGACGACCGCACGGCCTTCGCCGGCGAGGATGTTGTAGGAGCGGCATGCAGCGCCGGTATCCATCACCTCGAGTCCCGCGCCGTGCTCGGCGAGCAGGGCAGTCAAGGCGTGATCGACGAACACCTGGCGCGCGCCGGTACCGAGCAGCACGATCTCGGGTTCGAGCTCGGCGATCGCCGCCATGTGTGATTCATCGAGCGCTTCCAGCGTGCCCGGCAGCAGGTCCGTGAGCAGGCGCGACGGGGCAACCACACAAGGCTGTTCGACACGGCGTTCGCCAATGCTGACCCACCCTTCCGCGTAGGCGGAGACGAGGAGGGTGGAGGGATCGTCGTCGAAATCGAGTTTCATGGGTGGCGAAGCGTGCTCAAGGGTGCACGCGAGATTGTATGATGCGACCCCACACGAATTGCAAACCCATCAGATTGGCAACAAGTACGGAGAAATTGCATGCGTATCATTCTTCTCGGCGGACCAGGCGCGGGCAAGGGCACCCAGGGCGATTTCATTTGCGCGCGATACGGGATCCCCAAGATTTCGACCGGCGACATGCTCCGCGCGGCGGTCGCGGCCGGGACCGAACTCGGCCAGGCGGCGAAGAAGATCATGGATAGCGGCGGTCTCGTGTCCGACGACATCATTCTCGGCCTCGTCGCCGAACGCGTCGCGCAGGACGACTGCGCCAACGGTTTTCTCTTCGATGGTTTTCCACGCACGATTCCGCAGGCCTAGCGGCTGGCCG
>JAPOKK010000134.1 GCA_029977665.1 Pseudomonadota bacterium
ACTGGTCGAGAACGGTCCGGGCTGGCTGTTCAAGCTCGTCGTGTTCGTCGTCCTCGTCCTGCTCGCCCGCTACGCCGCCCGCCTCACGGCCGGCGTCACCCGACGTGCCGTATCCGCACCGCATCTCGCCTTCTCGCAGCTGCTGCAGGACTTCTTCGTCAAGCTCGCGTCCGGTCTCGTGCTCGGCATCGGCCTGCTCATCGCGCTGTCCCAGATTGGCATCGAGCTCGCACCGCTGCTCGCCGGTCTCGGTGTGGCCGGCTTCATCATCGGCTTCGCCCTGCAGGATTCTCTGTCGAACTTTGCCTCCGGACTGATGATTCTCGTCTACCGTCCCTTCGACATCGGCGACGTCGTCGAGGCCGGCGGCGTCAGCGGCACGGTGCGCCAGATGAGCCTGGTCTCGACCACCATCAACACGTTCGACAACCAGAAGCTGGTCGTACCCAACAATCGCATCTGGGGCGATGTCATCCGCAACGTCAACGCCGAGCCGACGCGCCGCGTCGACCTGAGTTTCGGTATCGGCTACGGCGACGACATCGGCCACGCCCAGCGCGTGCTCGAGGAAATCGTTTCCAGTCACGAGCTGGTGCTGGCCGAGCCGGCCCCATCGGTCAAACTGCATGCACTCGGCGAGTCCTCGGTGGATTTCCTCGTGCGGCCCTGGGTCAAGACGCCCGACTACTGGACCGTCTACTGGGACGTGACCAAGGCGGTCAAGGCGCGCTTCGACGCCGAGGGAATTTCCATCCCGTTCCCGCAGCGCGACGTACACCTCTACCGCGCCGACGATGGGTGAGCGTCCTGCTCAGGAGTCGCCGAATGCGAGCAGGTCGACGACGTCGAGACTCACGGCGCGCCGCACGAGTTCGATGTCGTCGCGCACATCGAGCTTGCGCTTGACGATGTAGTGAAGGTTGCGCACCGTCTTCGGGCTCAGGCTCAGGGCGGCGGCGATGGCAGCGACGTCGCGCCCCTCGAGCAGCAAGCGCAACACCTCGAATTCGCGCACGGTGAGACTGTCGAGCGCGCCGCGCGCATCGCCGAAGCGCTCCCAGGCGAGCAGCTGGGCGACGTCGGCGGAGAGGAAGCGGCGTCCCGCGCCGATCTCGCGCAAAGCGCGCAGCAAGACCTCCGGCTCGCTCGACTTGGTGACATAACCACGCGCGCCTGCGGCGAAGGCCTGGCGCGCGTACGCCGCGCGGCAGTGCATGCTGAACACCAGCGATGCAAGGGCCGGCAGGCGCCGATGCAGGCGCCCCAGCGTCTCGAGCGCGCCGGCGCCCGGCATGCTGAGGTCCATCACGACGACATCGACATCGAGTTCGCGCAGGCCCTGGTAGGCACTCGCGGCGTCGGCGAACTCGGCCGCGACGCTCATGTCGGGCTGCGAGGCGAGCAGTGCACGGTAGCCGGCTCGCACCACGGCGTGATCGTCGACCAGCGCGATGCGCATCATGCCGCGGCCACCGTGCCGAGCGGCATACGCACATGCACGCTGGTACCCTGCTCCACGACGCTCGAGATACGCAGGTCGGCGCCACAGGCCGCCGCCCGCTCACGCATGCCGCCGATGCCGTAGCCGGCAGCGAACCGGGCCGCCGGCGCGCCGCGACCGTCGTCGCTCACGGTCAACGACAAGGTGTCTCCATCGCGTGCCAGCGTGAGCGCGACTTGCGCCGCATCGGCATGACGCAGCGCATTGGTGAGCGCCTCCTGGGCAATGCGATACAACACGCCGCAACGCTCGGCATCGACATCGTCGAGGGAGCCGTCGCAACACAGGGTCACGCTCACACCGGGCGCTGCCGCGGCAGCACTGTCCTTGACCAATGCGCGCAAGGCCTCGACCAGGTCGAGCGCGCCGGCGTTGTGTGGTCGCAGGCGCGCGAGCAACCCGCGCACGACCTGCATCAGGTGTCGCGCACTATGTTCGATGCTGGCCACGCCTGCATCGCCCGTGTCCCTCGCCCACTCGCGACACGGACCGCCCGCAGGGGCAACCGCTGCCGCATCGCCCAGGCGCACACGCAGGGCCGCCGCCTGCGCCCCGATCGCACTCAGGTGCTGACCGAACTCGTCGTGCAGGTCGCGCGCGATGGCGGCACGCTCGTCTTCCTGCGCCTTGAGCAGCCGCCGCGACAGCCGGGCCCGCTCGGTGCGTCCGTGCGCGAGGCTCGCCGCGAGGGCGTTGGACGCCCGTGCGATGTGCTCGAACTCGCTCCACCGGTACGGCCCGAGACGCGTATCGAACGCGCCTTGTTGGAGCGCGGCCAGGCCACGCATGATCTCCTCGGCCGGGCGCAATGCCCGCCGTGCCGACCACCAGGCGGTCATGCACAGGACCATGGCCAGCACTGCGAGCGGGATTCCGAGCGCGGTCACCCGTCGCCATGCCTGGGCCACCGCGGCCGTCGCGTCCGGCAGGACTTCCAGGGTCGCGTGCGCCTTGCCGAGCGCAATCTCGCGCCGCACCGGCAGCGCCGGCTCGAAAGCGGCGCGGTAGCCATGCGCGAACCACGCCGGCGCCGCATCGGGCGGTGCGTGGTGGCCACGGCACTCGCTACGCAGCAGCGCGCCGTCGGCGCTGCGCAGGCGAACGCAGGCCCCGTCCGGTCGCGCCACGCGGGTGACGGGGTACCAGTCGGGGAAACGCGGCTGCAGGGCCGCACCCTGGGTCACGCCGGTCGCCTGTAGGGCGAGGATGCGCTGCATGGCACTGGCGGCCGTCTCGAGCGCGCGACGCGCGTCGCCATGCTCGGCGTACAGCGACCAGGCCAGGGCGGCGGCAAGCACGACGCCTCCGTTCAACAGAATCCGGGCGAACAGGTAGGTCGTCAGGCGCACCGTGACCACTCCAGGCGGGAACGCCGCGAGTTTAAACCGGTCGCCGGGCATGCCGTGGCGCGCCGGGCAATTTGCCCGCCCACCCCGTTGGCCGGGCAGCCTCAAGTCAGCGTCTCGAGCGGCCGCTAATCCTCTGCAGTCCCCCAAGCGACCGGGAATCCCCTATGTCTCATGCCGCCTTCGCCGAGAGCGCAACCAAGCCGCCGCCCGCGCCAGCCGCGCCTCGTGGCGTCATCCTGTGCGTCGACGACGAGCCCAATATTCTCAATGCGCTGAACCGCCTGCTGCGCCGCGCCGGCCACACGGTGGTGACCGCGGAGAGCGGTGCCGCCGGCCTCGAACTCCTCGAGCAGCATCCCGTCGACATGGTCATCTCCGACATGCGTATGCCGCAGATGAGCGGCGACGAGTTCCTGCGCCTGGTCGCCGAACGCAGTCCGGACACCGTGCGCATCCTGCTCACCGGCTTCTCCGACCTGCAATCGACGATCAAGGCCGTCAACGACGGCAAGATCTACCGCTACCTGAGTAAACCCTGGGACGACGAGGAGCTGCGCAGCTGCATCGGCGAGGTGCTGCACGTGCGCCTGCTCGAGCGCGAACGGGCCGAGATGCAGGCGGTCATCGCGCGCCAGAACGAGGAGCTTCGCGGACTCAACGAGCGTCTCGAGGAGAAGGTCGAGGCGCGCACTCGCCAGCTGCGCGAAGCCTACCAGGAAGCAATCTCCGTATTCGGCCAGATCATCGAGCTCCACGAGCAGGGCGCGAGCGGGCATGGCCGGCGCGTGGCGCGTATCGCGCGCGAGGTGGGCAAGGTGCTGGGCCTGCGCGGCCGCGAACTGCAGGACGTCTATTTCGCCGCGCTGCTGCACGATATCGGCAAGCTCGGCATGGACAGCGAGCTTCTCAGCAAGCCGCAGAACCGGCTCAGCGAGAGCGAGCGCGAGACACTGCGCAAGCACGTTCTCCTGGGACCCGGGCTGCTCGCCCCGTTGCCGCCACTCGAAGGCGCCTGCAAGCTGATTCGCTCCCACCATGAACGCCTCGACGGCAGCGGCTACCCGGACGGCCTCGCCGGCGAGGCGATTCCCCTCGGTGCGCGCATCGTCGCCGCGGTCAATGACTTCGACGGCATGATCGTCGGCGCCCTGACCGGCAGCCGCCACCCGCGCGGCGCGGCGCTCGCCTACCTGCAGAGCCGCGTCGGCAGCGTGTATGACGGCAACGTCGTCAAGGCACTGGCCCGCGTCGTCAAGCGCGACGACGAGGTCGAGCGCGCCACCAGCGACCTTACCCTGAGCACCGCCGAGCTGGCCCCCGGGATGGAGCTGCTGCGCGAAGTGCGCGCCGAAACCGGCATGGTGCTGCTCGCGGCCGGCACCGTGCTGACCGAAGCGCTGATCGGCAAACTCACCCAGTTCGAGTCAGAGCTGACCGGTCGACTCGAACTCCACGTGCGCGTCGGAGGACGAGCTTGAACGACATCACCACGACCCCGCCAAACGCACCCGCGAACGATCGCGTCGCGCTGCTCAACCGCACCCTGGAGCTGGAACGCCGTGCGCGCGAGTCGGTCGAGCGCCGCCTGCGAGCGCGCAACGATGAGCTCAACGACGCTCACCGGCAGATCGAGGAAAGCCTTGCCGAGTTACACGCGCGTACCGCGGAACTCGAGCTGCTGCACGAAATCGCCTTCTACACCCAGCAGGACCCCGACACCCACACCATCCTGCGCGCGTTCCTGCGTTCGGTGTGCAACCGCTGCGGCTGGCCGTGCGGCCACGTGTTCTTTCCGAGCGACGGCGATGACGCGGCCCGCCTGGTTTCCTCCGACATCTGGGAATCGCGCGAAGACTTCGATGCCTGCAGCCTGATCGAGGCCTCGGGGGACCTCGTCTTCGCCCCCGGCGAAGGCGTGCCCGGGCGTGCGTTCGCCGACGGCATCGTCGTCTACCAGGAAAACATCGACGACCATGATGACAATCCGCGCGCCGGTATCTACCAGCAGCTCGGACTCAGCTCGTCGTTCGCCGTGCCGATTCGCGCCTTCGGCCGCATCGTTGCCGTGACCGAGTTCTTCAGCCCCGATTCGCACAGCCGCGACGAGAAATTCCTGCGCAACGTCGAAACCGCGGCGCTGCAGCTCGGCACCGGTATCGATCGGCGCGAATCGGAGGTCCAGCTACGCCAGAACATCGCCTCGCTGGAACAGGCCAATGCCGATCTGCGCGCGACCAAGGACCAGCTCGTGCAATCCGAGAAGCTCGTCTCGATTGGCCAGCTCGCGGCAGGCATTGCCCACGAGATCAACAATCCCATCGGTTTCGTGATGAGCAACGTCAACAGCCTGCGCGACTACGTGCAGACGCTCGTCGAGATGCTTGGCTGCTACGAGCGCTTCGTCACGGCGGTCGGCCAGGGCAACGAGCAGATCGTCGACGGTGCGCTGGCCGAGATTCGCGCGCGCAGCGACAGCAACGACCTCGAGTTCGTGCGCAGCGACGCGACTGCCATCATCGAAGAATCGGTCGAGGGCATGATGCGCGTGAAGGATATCGTCGAGGGGCTCAAGACCTTCGCGCGCACCGACGGCTCGACCCTCGAGGAAGCCGACGTTCACGAGATCATCGAAGTGTCGCTGAAGATGGTGTGGAACGAGCTCAAGTACAACTGCACGATCGAGCGCGACTTCGGCGACGTGCCGCCCATCGTCTGCAACGCCGGCAAGCTCGGGCAGGTCTTTACCAACCTGCTGGTCAATGCCAGCCATGCCATCGGCGAGCAGGGGCGGATCCGCATCGCCACGTGTCGCGACGAGGACGGTGGCATCCAGATCACGGTCAGTGACAACGGACACGGCATCGATGCCGACAAGCTGAACGACATCTTCAATCCCTTCTTCACCACCAAGCCGGTCGGCCAGGGCACCGGACTGGGCCTGTCGGTGTCCTACGGCATCATCCAGGACCATGGTGGGAAGATCAGTGTCGCGAGCGAACCCGGCGAAGGCACGACCTTCACCATCCGCCTGCCGCTCGAACCGCCCCAGCGCGCAGCCGCCGCAAGCGACTGAAGCCCGCCCATCCGCTCGCCACGCCAGGCCACGCCAGGTCAGCCCAGGCCGGAGTTTCGGGTAGGACATGGCGCAGCAGTGCCGCGGCAAGCCCGGCGCGGGCGGGCGCCGGCTTCCTCAGGACTGCGGACCGAAGCGCGCGATGTAGCGGCGCGCGAGGCGCACCGATCCGGCGGTGAATGGCCGCCCCAGCTCGCGCGCGAGATCGGTCTCGGCGTGCGAGCCGATCCAGGCGACGATCAGCAGTCGCCGCAGCATCAGGAAAGTCGGGATCTCGGCGACCTCCTCGGCATCGAGCGTGCCGACCGTGCGGTAGCCTGCTACCCAGGCATCGATCAACTCGGCCAGGTCGTCACGTTCTTCCATGAAGCTGAGCGCGGTGGCGAGGTCGTAGAGAAACCAGCCGAAGCCGGCATCGTCGAAGTCGATCACGCGTGTCTCGCCGTCGCTCTCGAGCAGGTTGGCGAGGCGCAGGTCGGCGTGGATCAGCCCATAGCGTGACGGGCTCTTGCCAAAACGCTCGAGACGCGTACGCAGCAGGGCATCGGCCTCGCCCAGCACCGCGTGGGCCTCGGCGTCGAGACCGAGTCCGTCCTGCCAGCGTCCCCAGTTGCCGGCCTCGCCAAGACTGTGTTCGTAATCCCACGTGAGCCGTTCAAAGTACTCCGGGCGCTGCCAGCTTCGAGCGTGCGCGTGCATGCGCGCGGCGATCGCGCCGAGGCGCCGGAATGGTGCAAGCAGCGCCGACTCGTCCGGCTCGTGGCCGGGGATGAAGCCGAACCGGACCACCATGCGCGATTCGTCGAGCTCGGGCGAGTCGATGTGTTGAATGAGACTGCCATCGTTCGCCGCCACCGCCTGCGGCGTCGCCACGCCGGCATCCGCGCTCAGCGCGCGCGTCCAGGCCAGCTCCGAGCGCACGCCGTTCGCGCTGTGATAGCCCGTGCGGTGCACGCGCAGGATGGCCGGCTCGGCGCTGCCGGGAACGTCGACGCGGTAAGTCGCGTTCTCGGAGATATTGAGCAGCGCAAGCGGCGCGTCCGCCGCAATGCCCCAACGCGGCAATGCGCGTCGCGCGACGCGTTCCAGGTGTGCCTTGCGCGCGTTCTCGTCGAGTGCATCGAATGCCGCGGCCATCGTCGTTCGCCCTCCTGCTAGCGTCGAAGTCCCGATTAGACCATTCCGGCACGTGGGGATCACCGGTAGACTGGTGAGGACAGGTCTGGAAACCAGGGCGGGAGAACACACATGCTCACATCGATCGCCGGACGCTGCGTCGTCGTCACCGGCGGAAGCCGCGGCATCGGCAAGGGAATCGCGCAGGTCTTCGCACGTCACGGGGCCAACGTCTGCGTGGTCTCGCGCAATGTCGAACAGGCGACCGCATGCGCCGCGGCGCTCGGCGGCAGCGCGATCGGCTTCGCCGCCGACGTCGCCACGGAGGCCGGTGCGCAGGCGATGGCACGCGCCGCGGCGGACCAGTTCGGCGGCATCGACATCCTGTGCGCGAATGCCGGCATTTTCCCGCAAACCCCCATCGAGCAGCTCGATGCCGCCGAGTGGGACAGCGTCATGGCGACCAACCTCAAGGGCAGCTTCCTGAGCGTGCAGGCCTGCCTGCCGTGGCTCAAGCGTTCCGAGCAGGGGCGCGTCGTACTGACATCGTCGATCACGGGTCCCGTGACCGGCTTTCCGGGCTGGAGCCATTACGGGGCGAGCAAGGCCGGGCAGCTCGGTTTCATGCGCACCGCCGCCCTCGAGCTCGCCAAGTACCGCATCACGGTCAACGCGGTGCTGCCCGGCAACGTCGTCACCGAGGGCCTCGAGGATCTCGGCGACGATTACCTGCAGACCATGGCCGCCTCGATTCCCTTGCACACGCTTGGCACGGTCGAGGACATCGGCAACGCGGCGTTGTTCTTCGCGTCGCGCGAGGCCGCCTACATCACCGGGCAGACGCTCGTCGTCGATGGCGGCCAGATCCTGCCGGAGACGCTGGAGGCACTGGAGACCTGACATGACGACGCACTGTCGCCGGCGCCGCGGCGCCGCTTGAAGAGCATGGATCGCGAAACCCTCATCGCGCGACGCCGCCGGCTGCTCGGCGACGCGCCACTGTTCTACGACGAACCCCTGCACATCGTGCGCGGCGAAGGCGTCTGGCTGTACGCCGCCGACGGCCGGCGCTACCTCGACTGCTACAACAACGTGCCGCACGTGGGTCATTGTCATCCCCGTGTGGTCGAGGCGCTGACGCGCCAGGCGGCGACGCTCAATGTGCACACGCGTTACCTGCACGAAACCATACTCGACTACAGCGAACGCCTGCTGGAGACGCTGCACGAGAGCCTGTCGAAAGTGATGTACGTGTGTACCGGCAGCGAAGCCAACGACCAGGCGCTGCGCATCGCGCGCCACGCGAGCGGCGGGCGTGGCATCATCTGCACCAATCTCACCTATCACGGCAATACCGCGGCGGTCGATGCCATCTCGCCGCTGTTCTACGGCCGCGTCACCCCGCACCCCGACGTACGCACCATCCCCTATCCCGACAGCTACCGCCCGCGGGACGGCCTCGCCGGCGCCGCGCTGACCGAGGCCTACCTCGCCGAGGTCGCCGCTGCCATCGAGAGCTTCGCGCAGGCCGGGGTGCCCTTCGCCGGCCTGATCGTCTGCTCGATCTTCGCCAATGAGGGCTTGCCCGACGTGCCGCCAGGCTTCATGGAGCGGGCCTCGGCGCTGGTGCGCGCGGCGGGTGGACTGGTCATCGCCGACGAAGTGCAGGCAGGGTTCGGCCGTACCGGGCAGATGTGGGGGTACGAGTTGATGGGCTTCACGCCCGACATCGTCACCATGGGCAAACCCATGGGCAACGGCCACCCGGTCGCGGCAGTTGTCGCGCGCGGCGAGTTGATCGACGCATTCCGGCGCGACGTGATGTACTTCAATACCTTTGGCGGCAACCCCGTGTCCTGCGCCGTCGCCGCCGCAGTCCTCGACGTGATGGAGGACGAGGGCCTCATCGAGCACGCCCGGGTGACCGGCGACTACGTGCGCGAACGCCTCGGCGAGTTGGCGGCGCGCGACGAGCGCATCGGCGACATCCGCGGTCACGGGCTGTGGATCGGCGTCGAGCTGGTACACGATCGCGGCAGCCGCGAACCCGCCACCGACCTGACCCGCCGCGTGGTCAACACGATGAAGGAGCGCGGCATCCTCATGAATCGCATCGGCGAATTCGACAACGTGCTCAAGATGCGGCCACCGATGCCGTTCGCGCGCGAGCACGCGGACCTCGTCGTCGATGCCCTGGACGAAGTGCTGCGCGCACTGTGAGCAGCACCAACAACGCAGCTTGCCGAGGCGCCGCCATGCGTCGTTTCACTGCCGTGCTGTTGTCCTTGGCGCTGTGCATGGGCGGCCGGGCCGAGGAGCCGCTGGGGCTGCTCGAATTGTTCAATTACTACGAATACTCGCCGTCGCTCGCCTCGTCCGGACAACCCACGCGGGACCAGTTACCCGCTATCGCAGCGGCCGGGATCGAAGCGGTCATTAACCTCGTGCCGGTCGACTCGCCCGACGCTTACGCCGAGGAAGGCGAACTGGTGCGCGCGCTCGCGCTCGATTACCGGCACATCCCAATCGCCTGGGAGAAGCCGACCGAGGCCGACCTCAAAGCGTTCTTCGCGGCGATGCAGGCGTTCCGTGACAAGCGCGTCCTCGTGCACTGCTACGCCAACGCGCGCGCCTCGGCGTTCGTCTACCTGTGGCGCGTGCGTCATGGCGGTGACGGCGCCGGCCGGGCTCGCACCGAGGCCTGGGATACCCTGGTCCGCATCTGGGACTGGAACGCGGGTTACGAGCTGCGCAACGTGCCGACCTGGTCGTCGTTCATCTCGCGCGCAAGCAGCGCGCCCTGACCTGCGCCTCCGACGCCGCGCCGCACGCGCGCGCACACCGTTGCCGCCGCTGGCCGTTCATGGCCAGAATGTGCCTTTCAAAGACACCGGGAAGGTCCCGAGGGAGGAAACACGACGATGGACATGGCCGCTCTGGAGAAACGCATCACGCGCCTCGAAGACATCGAGGCGATCAAGCAGCTCAAGGCACGCTACTGCCACATCTGCGACGACGACCACAACCCCGAGACCGTCAAGACGGTGTTCGCCGAGGACGGTATCTGGGAGAGCGCCGACTTCGGCACCGCACGCGGCCACGCGGAAATCAGCGAGCTGTTCGCCAACTTCCGCAAGATGTTCAACTTCTCGCAGCACAACATCATGAACCCCGTCATCGAGGTCGATGGCGATCACGCTACCGGCATCTGGTACATCATGGGGCCGTGGACCTACCGCGAGAACGACGACGAGAAATGGCTCGCCCTGCGCTACGACGACGACTACGTGAAGATCGACGGCGAGTGGAAATACCAGCACCTGCGCGTTGCTCTGCGCATGGTCGCCGATCGCTGATCGCCGCGCCAGCAGCCCGCCGTTGTCCCGGCGGGCTGCTGGCAGCTCCGCCCCGCGGCGGCTATGCTTGGCCTCGCGCTCGCCGCGCCTCGCCGCGCGGCATCGGCATGCTCACGGCTGGAGAAATCAATGGACGAATTCCCGGCATACCGCCAACCCTGGTGGATCGAGCGCGTGCTCGACCGCATCCGCATCCTGCTCATCGATCGCGGCATCGCCAGCCGCCACCACTACGTGCTCGAGGTACGCGGACGGCGCAGCGGATTACCGCGACGCACTCCGGTCCTCCTGTTCGGCATCGACGACGTGCTCTACCTGGTCTCACCGCGCGGTGAAACCCACTGGGCGCGCAACCTGCGCGCGAGCCGCGAACTCAAGCTGCGCCGCGGCAAGGAAGAGCTCAGCTTCCACGCGCTCGAAATCGGCGCGGCGGAGAAGCGCTTCGTGCTGCACAAGTACCTGCATCACTTCGGCAACACCGTCGAGCGCCTCTTCCTGATTGATCGCGGCGGCGATCCGGACCTGTTCTGGGCCAGCGCCTAGCTGCATCCGACTTTCCGCCTGCTGCCGGCAACGCCGCCGCCGCGCCTGTCCGACGCCTGGCGCCAGCGCCGCGACAGCCGGGCGGTCGTCGCGGACGCCTGACGCCCGCGGCGCAGG
>JAPOKK010000116.1 GCA_029977665.1 Pseudomonadota bacterium
ACTCGCCCACCGCAGCGCCGGCACCGCCTGCGATGACGTTTTCCTCGAGCGTGACCAACAGTTCATGCTGTGCCGCGATTTCGAGGACCAGTGCCTCATCGAGCGGTTTGACGAAACGCATGTTGACGACCGTGGCATCGAGCCGCTCACCGATTTCCTCGGCGAGCGCGAGCATCACGCCGAAGGCGAGGATCGCGACGCGCGAGCCTTCACGGCGCCGCTCGGCCTTGCCCACCGGCAGTGCCTGCATCTCCTCGCTCACCGCGACGCCCGGACCGGTGCCACGCGGGTAACGCACGGCGCTCGGTCCGTCCAGCGTGAACCCGGTGTAGAGCATCTGGCGACACTCGTTCTCGTCGGCCGGCGTCATGATGGTCATGTTCGGCAGGCAGCGCAGGAAGGAGATGTCGTAACTGCCGTTGTGCGTCGGGCCGTCGGCACCGACGAGGCCCGCGCGATCGAGCGCGAACAGCACCGGCAGGTTCTGCGTCGCGACATCATGGATGACCTGGTCGTAGCCGCGCTGCAGGAAGGTCGAATAAATCGCGACGACCGGCTTGAGCCCGTCGCAGGCCATGCCGGCGGCGACGTTGACGCTATGCTGCTCGGCAATCGCGACGTCGAAGTAACGATCGGGAAATTGGCTTTCGAACTCGACCAGGCCGGAGCCCTCGCGCATCGCCGGCGTGATTGCGACCAGGCGCGGGTCGCGGCGCGCCATGTCGCAGACCCACTGTCCGAAGATCTTGCTATAGCTCGGCGGCGACGGTTTGCCCGAGGCGACGATGCCGAGGTCCGGGTCGAACGGCGAGACGCCGTGGTACTTGACCGGATCGGCCTCGGCCGGCGCGTAACCCTTGCCCTTCTTGGTGATGACGTGGAGCAGTTGCGGCCCGTGCAGCTGGCGGATGTTGCGCAGCGTGCCGAGCAGCGCCGGCAGGTCGTGGCCGTCGATGGGGCCGATGTAGTTGAAGCCGAACTCTTCGAACAGGGTGCCGGGCACGATCAGCCCCTTGACGTGCTCCTCGGCGCGGCGTGCGAGTTCCCACACCGGCGGCATCTGCGAGAGGACCTTCTTCGAGCCCTCGCGCACCGTGGTGTACAGCTTGCCGGACAGGATCTGCGCGAAGCGGCTCGACAGCGCACCGACGTTGGGCGAGATCGACATGTTGTTGTCGTTCAGCACGACGAGCAGGTCGGTGCCGAGGTCGCCGGCATGATTGAGCGCCTCAAAGGCGACGCCCGCGGTCATCGCGCCGTCGCCGATGACCGCCACCGCGCGGCGCGCACTGCCGGTCAGGCTGGCGGCGATGGCCATGCCGAGCGCGGCGCTGATCGAGGTGCTCGAATGCCCCACGCCAAAGGTGTCATAAGGGCTTTCTTCGCGCTTCGGGAACGGTGCGAGACCCTGCCATTGACGGATGGTGTGCAGGCGGTCCTTGCGGCCGGTCAGGATCTTGTGCGGGTAGGCCTGGTGGCCGACGTCCCACACGATGCGATCTTCCGGGGTGTTGTACAGATAATGCAGGGCCACGGTCAGCTCGACCGAACCGAGGCCCGCTGCGAAGTGGCCGCCGCACTTGCTGATCGTATCGAGCAGGAAGGCGCGGACTTCGGTGGCGAGTTGCTCGAGGCTCGACTCCGGCAGGTTGCGAACGTCGGCGGGGGAATCGATGGTGTCGAGCAGGGGGTAACGCGATTGGTCTGTCATCAGGAATTCGATCTCAGGCTCTGTGCGGCCGACGCAGCGGACCGTGAATTATGGGGAGGCCCCTGACCCCTTGCAAGCAAGCGCGGCGCGGCGGAGCGCATGCCATGCCGGGCGCGGACGGGGCCGCAGCCGGCGTCCCGCGGGCGGTCCATTTCCGACTACGAGGCTGTACTTTTCAGGGCCGTTACAGTAAGGTGACGCGCCATTGTGTTATGAAGCGCAATTAATTGAAACTCCACAAGAAATTCCATTCGATCTCTAAGGAATAAGCATGGGTGTCCCGCTAGTCCAGCAGTACCGCGTCGGCCGTTACATCCTCGGTCAGAAACTCAAGGGCAACAAACACTATCCGCTGGTGCTCATGCTCGAGCCGCTGTTTCGTTGCAACCTCGCCTGCGCAGGCTGCGGCAAGATCGACTACCCGAACGAGATTCTCGACAAGCGCCTGAGCTATGACGACTGCATGGGCGCGATCGAGGAGTGTGGTGCACCGATCGTCTCGATCGCCGGCGGCGAGCCGCTCATCCACAAGGAAATGCCGCAGATTGTGCGCGGCTTCATCGAGCGCAAGAAATTCGTCTACCTGTGCACCAACGCACTGCTGCTCGACAAGCGCATGGAAGACTACACGCCGTCCCCGTACCTCACGTTCTCGGTACATCTCGACGGCAACCGCGAGCGCCACGATGCCTCGGTGTGCCGTGACGGCGTCTACGACAAGTGCGTCGAGGTGATCCGCAAGGCGCTTGGACGCGGCTTCCGCGTGACCGTCAACTGCACGCTGTTCCAGGGCGAGTCGCCGGAGGAAGTGGCGCAGTTCATGGACGACATGATGGCGCTCGGCGTGGAGGGCGTGACCATCTCCCCCGGTTATTCCTACGAGCGCGCGCCGCGCCAGGACGTCTTCCTCAAGCGTGTCGGCAGCAAGGAGCTGTTCCGCAACATCTTCAAGCTCGGCCAGGGCCGCCGCTGGCGCTTCAACCAGTCCAGCCTCTATCTCGATTTCCTGGCCGGCAACCAGACCTACCACTGCACGCCGTGGGGCAACCCGACACGCAACGTCTTCGGCTGGCAGAAACCCTGCTACCTGCTCGTCGGTGAAGGCTATGCGCCGAGCTTCAAGGCGCTCATCGAGGAAACCGAGTGGGCCAAGTACGGCACCGGCGTGAACCCCAAGTGCGCCGACTGCATGGTGCATTCGGGCTACGAGGCGACCGCGGTCAACGACACCTTCAGCAACCCGCTCAAGGCGCTCAAGGTGTTCCTGCGCGGCCCGCGCACCAGCGGCGCCATGGCGCCCGAGGTGCCGTTCCTCTACGACGACGAGCCGGCGCCGAAACCGCAGCTCGTCAGTGCCGACCAGCCGGCGAGCGGCTGCAGCAAGAAGCGCGTCGCCTGAGCGCGCTGCCTGCGGCCGGCGCCTGAGCGCGGCAGTCCCCGCGCCCCGTGTTCGCCACCTGCGCCACCCTCGCCGCCGTGATGTGGGTGGCCTTGCTGCTCGTGCCCTGGCGCCCCTGGTCGACGCGCGAGTCGCTGCGCGCGGAAGGCGCCGACGCGACCGCCGACTTCGGCGACGTCACCGCGCTGATCCCGGCGCGCGACGAGGCCGCGTGCATCGGCGACACGCTGCGCGCGCTCGCCGCGCAGGGCCGGCTCGCGCGCATCGTGGTGATCGACGACCAGAGCAGCGACGGCACCGGGGACATCGCGCGCGCGCTCGGCATCGCCGGGCTCGAGGTGGTCGGCGGCAGCGATCCGCCACCCGGCTGGAGCGGCAAACTGTGGGCCCTGGAACAGGGCTTCGCCCGTGTCACCACGCCGCGCACGCTGCTGCTCGATGCGGACATCGCGCTCGCTCCCGGCACCCTCACTGCCCTGCACGCACGCATGACGCGCGATCGTCTCGCGTTGGCTTCGGTGATGGCGACGCTGTGCATGGGCAACGCGTGGGAGAAGCTGCTGCTGCCGCCGTTCATCTTCTTCTTCAAGCTCATCTACCCGTTCGCGCTGGCCAATCGCAGCGGTTCGCGCATCGCCGCGGCCGCCGGCGGCTGCATCCTGCTCGAGACCGACGCGCTGCGCGGTATCGGCGGTTTCGCTGCCCTGCACGACGCCATCATCGACGACTGCACGCTGGCACGCCGCATCAAGGACCACGGCGGCCGCACCTGGCTGGGCCTGAGTCGCGACGTCCGCGCCATCCGGCCCTACGAGACGCTCGACAACATCTGGAACATGGTCGCGCGCTCGGCCTTCACCCAGTTGCGCTATTCGCGTGCGCTGCTGCTCGTGTGCACGGCTTTGCTGTTGCTGAGCTTCGTCGTGCCGGTCATTGCCGTGTTCGCCCCGGGTGCCGGCGGCATGCTGATGGGTATCGTCGCACTGGCCGCGATGGCCGGCGCCTACTGGCCGACGATACGCTACTACGGCCTGCACCCGGCCTGGACCGCGACCCTGCCAGTGGCCGCCTGCCTGTACCTCGCGATGACCTGGCATTCGGCGATTCGGTACTGGTCGGGAGAGCGCAGCCGCTGGAAGAACCGCAGCTACGAACGGCTGGAAAATCCCGATTGAACGCACCGACGCTGCGCGTCTGCGCGACCAGTCACCGCAGGCCGTCGCCGTCGTGCACCTGGCACCGCGGCGGAACTAAAGCGCACGCGGCGACTCGATGAACGAAGGCCCGGAGGGAACACCATGATCCTGCGACACCTGCCCCGCTTCGTCCTGCTGCTCGCCGCGCTGGCCGTGCTCCCGCACGCGCCGGTTCGCGCTGCCGAGCAGGCTTCCGGCGCGAGCGCCGGGACACCGTCCGCGCACGTGGCCACGCCTGCGGCGGCGGTCGAACGCCTGCACGCAGCACTGCTCGAGAGCATGCGTGGCGGCGAAGCGCTCGGACATGCCGGGCGCGCCGCGCTGCTCGACGAAGTGATCACGCAGACGTTCGATTTCCCCACCATCGCGCGCATCGTCACCGGCAACGCCTGGAAGGACGCCAGCGAGACGCAGCGCAGCGCCTTCATCGACGTCTTCCGCCGTCTCAGCATTGCGACCTACGCGACCAATTTCTCGTCCTTCGACGGTGAGCGTTTCGTCACCGGCGCGAGCAAGGAGAGTCGCAACGCGCGCATCGTCGAGACCGAACTCGTCAAGGCCGACGGCGAGGCCATCCCGCTAAACTACATGTTGCACGAACACAACGATCACTGGCTCGTCGTGAACGTCGTCGCCAAGGGCGTTTCGGACTTGTCGCTCAAGCGTGCCGAGTACACGGCCGTTATCCAGGATGAAGGGCTCGACGCGCTGATCGCGCGGCTCGAGGAGAAGGTCTCGGCCTTGTCGGACTGAGGATGTCGGCGTGATGCCGCGCACTCCGTGCCGGCGCATGCGGGCGCGCCGGCGCGACATGTGCGCGCTGGTGTGCGGCGGCGTCCATACCCTGCTCCGAGCGGCTCGTCCGCGGCCTTAGTGCGTTGATACGACGACTGTGGCATGATTGCCCGCTATCGAGCCGCAGCGCTAGCCCGAACGATGGCGCGCGGTTCGACGAACCCACCGTCCCCAATAATAAGCATCGCGGAACCCCCTAACATGTCTGGCATTCGCTCCTGGCTGCCCATGCTGGCAGCGTTTTCGTCGCTCGTGCTGCTCGGCGGCTGCGCTTCGACGTCAACGAACGGCAACGGCGACCCGCACGAGTCGCTGAACCGTAAGTTCTACGCCTTCAACGATACGCTCGATCGCAACATCCTCGAACCGGTCGCGCGCACCTATGCCGACGTGACACCGGACCCGATGCGCGAGGGCGTGACGAATTTCTTCGACAACGTCTCCTACCTGAACACCATCGCCAACGACCTCCTGCAGGGCAAGGTGGAACGCTTCTTCCGCGACTCCGGGCGCTTCGTCGTCAACAGCACGATTGGCATCGGCGGCCTGTTCGATCCGGCCAGCGATCTCGGCCTGGAACAGAACAACGAGGATCTCGGACAGACCTTCGGTACCTGGGGTGCCGGCGAAGGCGCCTACCTGACGCTGCCCTTCCTCGGTCCGAGCTCCTACCGCGACCTCCCTGCACCGGCGATGGGCATCCTGCTCAACCCGCTGACCTACCTGGCCACGGTCGTCACGCTGCCGGCAGGCGTCGTCAGCGCGATCAACACGCGCGCCAACCTGCTCGATGCCTCGCGCATCCGCGACCAGGCCGCGCTCGACCCTTACACCTTCGTGCGCGAAGCCTGGCGCCAGCAGCGCGAATACCAGATCTACGACGGCAACCCGCCCGGCGACGGCTTCGAGGAGTACATCGAAGGCGAGGGCGACGCCGCCATCCTGCGCGTCTACTGAGCGCGAGCCCGCGCGGCGCAGCGCCGCCCGGCGCGCGTCAGCGCATCCCCGTGACGTCGCGCGGCCCGGTCACCCGAGCCGCGCCGCCACGACCTCCAGCCAGTGCCTGACCGGCACCGGCGACACCGCGGCGAGGTGTGACTGGCAACCGATGTTGGCCGTGATCACCTGGGTCGGGCCGCCCGCCAGCAGGTGGCCGAGTTTGCGCTCGCGCAGTGCGGCCGAGGTCTCGGCATGGAACAGCGAGTAGCTGCCGGCCGACCCGCAGCACAGGTGCGCCTCGCCGACCGGCGTGAGCGTGAATCCCAACTGCACGAGCAACGCTTCCAGCCGTCCGCCGAGACGCTGGCCATGCTGCAGCGTACACGGCGCCTGCACCGCGACCGGCCCGACACCGGCGGTGTCGACCGCGGCGGCCAGCCGCGCGCCGTCGACCAGTTCGAGCGGGTCGCGCACCAGCGACTCGATGCGCCGCGCCCGTTCGGCGTAGGCGGGATCGTCGGCGAGCAGGCGCGCATAGGCCTTGAGCTGCACGCCGCATCCGGACGAAGACGCCATCACGGCCTCCGCACCGGCCTCGACTTCCGGCCACCAGGCATCGATGTTGGCGCGTGCCTGGCGGCGCGCCGCTTCCTCGTCGCCGAGATGGTGCGCCAACGCGCCGCAGCATCCGCTGGCGGCTACGTCGACCAGGGTCATGTCGAGCCGCGCGAAGACGGCGCGTGCCGCGGCATCGATCGACGGGTTGAGCACGGGTTGAACGCAGCCGCCGAGCAGCAGCACGCGGCGTGAACCGCCCGCGGGCACGGCGGCGTCACCTCGCGCCACGGTGTCTCCGAGCGGCACCGGCACGCTGGCGGCGAGGTGTCGTGGCAGCAGCGGCCGCGCGAGGCGACCGAGCCGGAACAGCATCGCGAAGCGCCTGCGGTAGGGCACCACGTTGACCAGCCCCCAGCGCATCAGGCGTTCGCGCCAGGTAGCCGGCGTGCTGCGGTAGACCGCCGGGCGCACGAGTTCGAGCAGTTGTCCGTAGCGCACACCCGAGGGACAGGTCGTCTCGCAGTTGCGGCAGACCAGGCATTGGTCGAGATGACGGCGCGTTTCGCTGCCCGCTTCGCCGTCTTCGAGCAGCGCCTTGATCAGGTAGATGCGTCCGCGCGGTCCTTCGAGTTCGTCACCACTGAGCTGGTAGGTCGGACAGGTCGCGTTGCAGAAACCGCAGTGCACGCAGCTGCGCGCGATATCGGCCGCCTCGCGTGCGAAGGGGGTTGCGGCCATGCGCGCACCGACGGGAACGCGCATCAGCCTCTCCGCTGCCCGGTCCGGCGCGGACGGCAACCGCCGGAAACGAGTGCCCGGTGCTGCATGCCGCGCGACACGCCGCAGCCGCCCGGCGCGCCGCTTCGCGGTGTAGCCGGACGCGGCGCCGGCGTGGTCCCGGCAGTCATCGGGCGAGCTCCGCGCCGCGGCCGGCGTCGAATATCGCGTGGGGGTCGAAAGCCCGCTTCACCCGCGCCATCAGCGCGCGCAGCGGCGCGGCCGGCGCGGCCGGCTCGACACCGTCCGCGGTATCGTACGCGGAGACGTGACCACCGCAGGCGGCGGCATGGTCGCGCAACGCAGCCGCGTCATCGACCCCGCGCAGCCAGCGCAATCCACCGCCCCAATCGACCAGCAATGGCGCCGTACCGGGCGCATCGGGGGCCGCCGGCGGCACTGCGACCCGCCACAGCGGCTCGCCCGCGCACGCTGCCAGGGGCGGGGCGGCGTAATCGCGCAACGCCTTCCAGCTCGCGTCGTCCTCGACGACCTCGGGCGGCGCGAGGCGCGCGATGGCGTCCTCAACGGCGGCCGCACTGCCGGCAACACGCATGCGCAGTAACGCGCCGTCCCAGGCCAGCCCCGTGATTGGCCATGGCCGGCGCGGCAGCTCGAGCATGCGCGCGAGCGCGTCGGCGCGCGTCAGCGGCCAGCGCAGCGTCACCTCGCGGGCCGGCCGCGGCAGCACGCGCAGGGAGACCTCGGTGATCACGCCGAGCGCGCCGCACGCACCGGTGACGAGGCGCGCCACGTCGTAGCCTGCGACGTTCTTCATCACCTGGCCGCCAAAGCGCAAGGCCTCGCCGCGACCGTTGACGAGTTCGATCCCGAGCACGAAATCGCGCACGCTACCGCGGTACGGGCGCGCCGGACCCGACAAGCCGCTCGCGACAACGCCGCCGATGGTCGACGCGGGGCCGCTGCGCGGCGGTTCGCAGCCGAGCATCTGGCGGCGCGCGGCAAGCGCTTCCTCGATCTCGGCCAGGGGCGTCCCGGCGCGCGCGGTGATGACCAGTTCGCTCGGTTCGTAGCTCACGATGCCGGTATGCGCCGCAACCCGCAACGCTTCGCCCGCGGCGGGTGGCGCGAAGCGCGCGCGCGTGCCGCCACCGACGATCGCCAGCGGCCGGCGCTCGGCGTATGCCGCGCGCACCTGCTCGACGATCGCGCCGAGCGTTGCCCCGGCCTGCCCTGACGCCTGGCCGTTCAAGTCGGGCTCAGGGCGCGGCCGCCGCGCCGATGACCGGCGTCGACACCGCGACGCCGCCGTTCTGACCGCGCTGGCGCAGCATGTGATCAAGGAGCACCAGCGCGACCATCGCCTCGGCGATCGGCGTAGCGCGGATGCCGACGCAAGGATCGTGGCGCCCGAGGGTTGCGATGCTCGTCGCGCTGCCGTCGCGGTCCACCGTCTCGCCACTGAGGCGGATGCTCGAGGTCGGCTTGAGCGCAATGCTGGCAAGGATGTCCTGCCCGGTCGAGATGCCGCCAAGGATGCCGCCGGCATGATTGCTGGCGAAACCGCCGGGGTGCATCTCGTCGCGATGCGCGGTGCCTTTCTGTTCGACGACGGCGAAGCCGTCGCCGATCTCCACGCCCTTGACCGCGTTGATGCTCATCAACGCCTTGGCGAGGTCGGCATCGAGGCGATCGAACACCGGTTCGCCCCAGCCGGGCGGCAGGCCGCGCGCGACGACGTTGATGCGCGCGCCGATCGAGTCGCCCTCCTTGCGCAACGCGTCCATGTACGCCTCGAGTTCAGGCACCCGCGCCGGCTCCGCGCAGAAGAAGGGGTTGGTATCGGCGGCATCGGGATCGGTGCAGCCCAGGCGCAGCGGCCCGAGCTGGGCGAGGTAGCCGGTCACGCTCACCCCGCACTGCACGGCCAGCACCTGCTTGGCGATGGCGCCCGCGGCAACGCGCATGCAGGTCTCGCGGGCGGAGGCGCGGCCGCCGCCGCGGTAATCCCGCACGCCGTACTTCTGGATGTAGGTGTAGTCGGCGTGCCCGGGGCGGAACTTGTCCTGAATGTTGGAGTAGTCCTTCGACTTCTGGTCGGTGTTTTCGATCACGAGCCCGATCGGCGTGCCCGTCGTACGGCCTTCGAACACGCCGGACATGATGCGTACCCGGTCGTCCTCACGCCGCTGCGTGGTGTGGCGCGAGGTACCGGGCTTGCGGCGGTCGAGATCGCGTTGCAGATCGGCTTCGGCCAGCGGCACCCCGGGCGGGCAGCCGTCGACGATCGCAACGTAGCCGGGACCGTGGCTTTCGCCCGCGGTCGTCAGCGTGAACAATTTGCCAATGGTGTTTCCGGACATGGACCTATTCTATTAGAAGCGGTCTCGAAATTATTCATCGTCGCCTGGAATCGCGCACAGTCCCTCCAGAACGCGCAGTGCGCGGCGAACAGTCATGCTATTGCCAGGCGCCGTCGACGGTTTTCTCGGGGCCGGCGCGGCGAGCCGACCCGGCCGCCGTGCTCGGGCGATCAGGCAAGCGCGTGCAACTCGTCGCGTTCGAGCAGGAATACGCCTTCGCCGCCACGCTCGAACGCGAGCCAGGTGAATGGCAGGCGCGGGTAGCGCGCTTCGACCTCGGGCCAGACCTCGCCAACCTCGACGATCAGCTGTCCGCCCGGTGCGAGGTGCGCGGCGGCCGCTTCGAGCAGGCGTTCGAGACAATCGAGACCGCTCGCGCCCGCGGTCAACGCGAGTTCCGGCTCGGCATGGTACTCGGGTGGCAGCGCTTCCCACACGGCCTGCGGGACGTAGGGCGGATTGCTCACGATGAGGTCCCAGGGACCGCCGGTGGGTGGAAAGAGGTCACACGCGTGCAGCGCGACCCGGCCGTCGACGCCGTGCCGTGCCACGTTGGCGGCGGCCACGGCGAGCGCGTCGCCGCTGACATCGCTCGCATCTACGCGCGCCTGCGGGAAAGCGAGCGCGGTGGCGATGGCGATGCAACCGCTGCCGGTACCGATGTCGAGTATGCGCCTCACCGGGCGGCCGCCGCGCCAGGGCTCGAAGCGCGCGCCGATCAACTCCGCGATCGGCGAACGCGGCACCAGCACGCGCTCGTCGACAGCGAACTCGTGCCCGGCAAACCACATGCGTCCGGCCAGGTAGGCCGCGGGCCGCCGCGTCACGATGCGTGCGTCGACCAGCGCCTCGACTGCGGCGACCTGCGCCGGCGCGAGCGGTGCGGCGAGCGTCGCGTCATCGACGTCGTAGCCCCAGCCGAGCGCGTGCAAGGTGAGAAACAGCGCCTCGTCGTCGGCGTTGTCGGTACCGTGACCGAAATGCAGTCCGGCCGCCTCGAAACGACGCGCCGCGCCAGCGGCAAGCTCGAGCGCCGACGGCGCGCCGGCCACCCTCAGGCGCCCTGTGCGGCGAGCTGCTGCACCATGTCGTTCATGCGCCGCACGAAACCGGCCGGGTCGTCGAGCTTACCGCCTTCGGCCAGGATCGATTGTTCATAGAGAAGCGCTGCCCAGTTGCCGAAACGGTCCTCGTCGGCGACGTCCTCGAGCAAGCGCACCAGCGGGTGGCCGAGATTGAGTTCGAGGATGCGCTTGGTCTCCGGCACGTCCTGGCCGGCGGCCCGCAGCAGGCGCTCGAGGTTCGCGCTCATCTGCTCACCGCCCGAGACCAGGCAGGCCGGCGAATCGGTCAGGCGCCGGCTCGCGCGCACGTCGGCGACGCGCTCGGCGAGCGCAGCCTTGATGCGTTCGAGCACGCCGCTGTCGGCGGACGGCTGTTCAGCGTCGTCGGCAGCCGCCGGCGCCTCGAGCTCGGCGTCGACGACCGACTTGAGCGGCTTCTCGCCATACTCGGTGAGATGGGTCACGAGCCACTCGTCGACCGGTTCGTCGAGCAGCAGGACCTCGATGTCGCGGGCCCGGAAGACTTCCAGGTGCGGACTGTTGCGCACCGTCTGCAGGCTGTCGCCGGTGATGTAGTAGATAGCCTCCTGGCCGTCCTGCATGCGCGCGACGTAGTCGTCGAGGCTCACCACCGCACCGGCTTCGGGTTCGCGCGTGGAAGCGAAACGCAGCAGCTTGGCGATGCGCTCGCGGTTGGCGAAATCCTCGATCACGCCCTCCTTCAGTACACGGCCGAAGGCCTTCCAGAAGCGCGCGTAGTCCTCGCCCGCGGCCAGCGATTCAATCAGTCCCAGGACCTTCTTCACCGACGCGCCGCGGATGCTGTCCAGCGCCTTGTTCCGCTGCAGGATCTCGCGCGAGACGTTGAGCGGCAGGTCGTTGGTATCGATCACGCCGCGCACGAAACGCAGGTAACGGGGCAACAATTCCTCGGCGCCGTCCATGATGAACACGCGCTGCACGTAGAGCTTCACCCCGTGGCTGCTGTCGCGGTCCCACAGGTCGAACGGTGCCTGGGAGGGAATGTAGAGCAGCGAGGTGTATTCGAGCTTGCCCTCGACCTTGGTATGGACCCAGGTCAGCGGATCGCTGAAATCGTGCGAGACGTGCTTGTAGAACTCGCGGTAGTCGTCGTCGCTGAGCTCGGCCTTGGGCCGGGTCCACATCGCCTGGGCCTGGTTGACGACTTCGCGGCCCTTGTCTTCGTCCTTGTCCCCGCCTTCGGCAGGCATCCGGATCGGAATCGAAACATGGTCGGAGTAGCGCTTGCAGATCTCGCGCAGCCGCCAGCCGTTGGCAAACTCCTTGGCGTCTTCCTTGAGCGTGAGCACGATCTCGGTACCGCGCTTCTTGCGGCGCACGGTCTCGACGGTATATTCACCCTTGCCGTCGGACTCCCAGCGCACGCCCTCGTCCTGCGTCAGCCCGGCCTTGCGGGTGGTCACGGTGACCTTGTCGGCGACGATGAACGCGGCATAGAAGCCGACGCCGAACTGGCCGATGAGCTGCGAGTCCTTCTGCGCGTCGCCGCTCAGGTGGCTGAAGAACTCGCGCGTGCCGGACTTCGCGATCGTGCCGAGATTGGCAATGACCTCCTCGCGGCTCATGCCGATGCCGTTGTCACGCACGGTGATCGTGCCGAGTTCCTCGCTGAAATCGATATCGACCGCGAGGTCGCCATCGCCTTCGTACAGGGCGTCGTCGGAAAGCGCCGCGAAGCGCAGCTTGTCGGCCGCATCCGACGCGTTGGAGACGAGTTCGCGCAGGAAGATCTCGCGGTTGCTGTAGAGCGAGTTGATGACGAGATCCAGCAGCTGGCGGACCTCGGACTCGAATCCTCGTTGCTCTTTGGTCGTTTCTGTCGACATCGTGCCCTCTCGTATCGTCATTGCTCACTGAACGCGTGGCGGAAGGTATGGGCAGCACGCGGCCATTTCAAGCGCGCGTCGAACCTGACCGCACGGCGCGCTACCATAAGCGCGCCCGGCCGCGACCTGCCCCGGCCGGGGCAGCAACGACATCGACGAACCACCGCGACTCCATGCCAGTCATCCGCGCAACCGTCCCCTGCGCGAGCCGCCGCCTGCCGCGCCGGCCGCGCGCATGAACCCCGCCGCCGACGCCGGGCGCGACGTGCCGGCCGCGGCGCGGGCC
>JAPOKK010000367.1 GCA_029977665.1 Pseudomonadota bacterium
CGCGGGGCCGCCCTGAGCGTCGACCGCCGGCCGGGTTGACGGCTCAGTCGTCGTAATGGAAGTGCCAGGCTTCGCCGGCGCGGCGGATGTGGCCGGTCGAGGGCAGGGGGAAGTGCGAGGTCAGCACGCGCGTGGTGCTCTCGCCGTAACGTTCCAGGAACGCGCCGCGGGTTGCCGCGGCGAGTGGCTTGTCGGCGTCGAACTTGAAGTTCCAGTGCGGGTAATGGCACTGGATCGGGCTGTGGATGAGATCGCCGGTGACGACCGCCTCGTCGCCACGGTGGGCGATGTGTACCGCGCAGTGGCCCGGCGTGTGCCCGGGGGTGGGTTCCAGGTGGACGCAGGCATCCACTTCGTGGTCGTCGGCGACCAGCACCGCCTGGCCGGCGTCGATGACCGGCTCGACGTTCTCGCGCCATACCGGGTCCTGGTATTTCTCCCAGTTCTTCTCGGCCTGGGTGACCTCGCGCTGCGAGAGGACGTAGCGCGCGTTGGGAAACGTCGGTACCCAGCGGCCATCGACAAGGCGCGTGTTCCAGCCGCTGTGATCGACGTGCAGGTGGGTGCACAGCACGACATCGATGTCGGCGACGCCGAGGCCGAGCGCGGCGAGATTGCGTTCCCATGATGTGCCGTCCTGCTGGTCCCAGGCCGGGAACCACTTGACCGACTTGTGGTTGCCGACGCAGGCATCGACGAGGATGGTCGACTGCGGCGTGCGTACCACGTAGCTCTGGATCGGCATGACGAGGAAATCGTTGGCGTCCAGGGCGCCCTGTTCGAGCCAGTGCCGATGCGGCGCCAGTGCCTCGGGGGTGGCATCCGGAAAGAAGTCGTAGATGCTCATGAAGGGGCCGTTCGATTCGAGCACGCGGCCGATGCCGACGTCGCCGATGGTCATCCAGCTCATACCGGGTTCCGCTCCTCGTCGTTGCAATGGTGCAGGGCGCGCATCGCTTCGCGGTCATGCGTCGGCAGCGGTGTTATAGTCCGCCGCCCTGCAGGAACGAGTCTCGCACAATGAAGCGCACGCAGAAAACGCCGCCTGGCTTCCGTCGCCGATACCCGGTCGCGGCACTGCTGGCGTTGTTGAGCCTGCTCGCCAGCGCGGCGCACGGCGAACAGGGCGCCGGTGGCCCGCAGACCTTCACGCTGATGTTCGAAAACGACCTGTTCGGCGACAGCGACGCACAGTACACCAACGGCCTCAAGCTGTCGTGGTTGTCGCCCGATCTCAAGGCGCTGGAGAGCGACGGGGCGGTGCCGCGCTGGCTGCTCGGGTTGGTCACGCGCCTGAACGCCTTCGAGCGCAGCCTGTTGGGCGACGAACATCGCCAGTTCAATCTCGGCTTCGCCGTCGGCCAGATGATGTTCACGCCGAACGACACGCAGTCGGTCGCCCTGGTGGCGGACGATCGCCCGTACGCCGGCTGGCTATACGGCGCGCTCGCCTTCGTCAGCAAGACCGACCGGGTCGCCGATACGCTGGAGATTCAGCTCGGCGTGATCGGGCCGTCGTCGCTCGCCGAGGATGCGCAGAAATTCGTCCACGACGTGCGCGACCTGCCCCTGCCGCGCGGTTGGGACAACCAGCTCGACGACGAACCGGGCCTGGTCATCTACTACGAACGCAAGTGGCGCCTGGCCCGCGCGGAACTGGTCGGCAAGCTCGGCTACGATTTCATCGGCCACGCCGGGCTCGCCGTCGGTAACGTCTACGACTACGTCGCCGCGGGCGGCGAAGCACGCTTCGGCTGGCGCCTGCCGCGGGATTTCGGCACCTCCCTGATCCGCCCGGGTGGTGATGCCAATGCACCGGCCATCGCCTCCGGCACGCGCGCGCGCGGTCTCGGCGTGTACGGTTTCGCCGCGTTCGGCGGCCGCCTCGTGGCGCGCGACATCTTCCTCGACGGCAACACCTTCAGCAGCAGCCACGACGTCGACAAGAAGCACCTCGTGGGCGATTTCATCCTCGGCGCGAGCGTCGTCTACCGCGCGGTCAAGCTGTCCTACGCCCAGGTGTTCCGCACCAAGGAGTTCGACGGCCAGGATCGGCACCACAACTTCGGATCGCTGAGCCTGTCCCTGTCGTTCTAGAGGCCTGCGTCGTTTCGTTGTCGAGCGGGCTCAGTCGGCCAGCCGCCAGGTCTCGCCATCGACACTCGCACGGCCCTCGGCGGCGAGCTTGAGCAGGTGCGCGTGCAGCGACAACGCGGCCCATTCGTGCAGCGCCGGGTCGACGTCGTCGTAGACGGTGGGGGTCAACGTCGCGATGCGTGCCGGCCCGGTGCGCCGCAGGCCCTCGATGACCTTTTGCTCGCGTCCCAGGCGGTGGGCGATGAGCCGCCGGATCTCGTCCTGCGGCGCGCTGATGAGGTCACCGTGGCCCGGCGCCACGACTTCGATGTCGTAGGTCAGCATGCGTTCGAGCGAGTCAATGTAGTCTTTCATGTCGCCTGCGGGCGGCACGATGACGACGGTCGAACCGCCCATCATGTGATCGCCGGTCATCAGCACGCCGTCCTCCTCGACGAGGTAGCACACGTGGTTGGCGACGTGACCGGGCGTGAGCAGCGCACGGATGGTGAAGCCGCGCCCGGACAGCCGTTCGTCCTGAGCCATGGGACGTGCCTCGGCGAACGTGACGTCCTGGTAGCCGTCGTTGGGAATGACGTTGCCGACGAGTTCGGCGCCGGTGCGCGCGGCGAGCAGCTGCGCGGCCGGTGAGTGATCGCGGTGCGTGTGGGTGACGAGGATCCAGCGCAGGCGCCCGTCGCAGATGCGTTCGAGTGCATCGACATGCGTTTCGATCGCGGGCCCCGGGTCGACGAGGGCGATCTCGTCCTCGCCCACGAGGTAGGTGTTGGTGCCTGGGCCTGTCATACGGCCGGGATTCGGTGCAGTGACGCGGCGGATCCGCGGCGCAATGCGCACCGCTTCACCGTAGCTGATCTCGGGCATGGCGCTTCCTCCTAGGCTTCGCCGGGTCGCTCAGGTCGTGGCGGCGGCCGGCGTCGTCCCGGCGTGGTGGGGCGGCCGCCGGTCGCGCCACGGCCGCGCTTGTTCGAGCTGCCCGGCCAGGCGCAGCAGCGTGGCTTCTTCGTAGATCCGCGCCGTGAACATCATGCCGACCGGCAGGCCGTCATCGGTCCAGTGTAACGGCAACGAGATCGACGGTTCGCCGCTCATGTTGGCCAGCATCGTCGAGGTCAC
>JAPOKK010000390.1 GCA_029977665.1 Pseudomonadota bacterium
ACGCGCGCGCCGCGGGGCGTTTCGCCGGCACCGCACCGGAACCGCGCCCCGGCCTGCCATCCGGACACATGCCCGGCGCGCACAGCCTTCCGTTCACCGAACTAGTCGCCGACGGCCGGCTCGTCGATGCAGCGGCCATCCGCGCGGCCCTCGCCGCCGCCGGCATCGACCCCGCCCGGCCACTCATCACCTCCTGCGGATCGGGCGTCTCGGCCGCCATCATCAACCTCGCGCTCGCTGCCGCCGGCCTGCCCGCCGCGCGTCTCTACGACGGTTCATGGACCGAGTGGGCCTCGCGCGGGATGCCGATCGAGCCGCCGCCAGGACGGTGAACCGGGGCGCCCGCGCCCGCCGCCGCATCGCCGATGCGGCCTGCGTGCGGCATTCCGGCTCGATTCGGCTTCCACCCCTGTCCGGCTAGCTGCGGCGAACCACGATTTGTTGCGCCGCGTCAATTTGTGCGCCACGCTTTGCCTTACCGTCCGCTACTGGCTAAGACGCGAGGGCAGCCATGACATCCCGGGTCTCCCGACTGCCGAACACGGCGCCCGCCGCCGAGCAAACAGCGACACCGTCGCCGCCGCCCATCGTGCAGCGCGAGGGCTTCGCCGATGGCGAGTTCGACTCCTACGCCACGCGCGCCTTCGGCGAAGTGCTCGACCGCGCCTCGCGCGCCGCGCTCGCCCGCACGACGCTCGGCCTGTCACCGTCGGCGCTGGTCAGCGCGTGGGCCGACTGGCTGGCGCATCTTGCGATATCGCCAGGCAAGCGCCTCCAACTGCTCGACAAGACGCTGCGCAAACAGCTGCGCTTCGCGCAATACGTCGCCGCCGCGACGACCTCGGCCGACGCCGTCGAGCCGTGCATCGCGCCGCTCGCACAGGACCACCGTTTCCGCGACCCGGCGTGGCAGCAAGCTCCCTTCAACTTTCTCTACCAGGGCTTCCTGCTCACTCAGCAGTGGTGGCACAACGCCACCACCGGCATCCAGGGCGTCACGGCGCAGCACGAACGCGCGGTGACCTTTGCGGCGCGCCAGCTGCTCGATGTCTTCTCTCCTTCGAACTACCCCGCGACCAACCCCGAGGTGCTCGCGCGTACGCGCGAAGAGCTCGGACAGAACTTCGTGCGTGGCTGGCAGAACTTCCTCGAGGACTGGCAGCGCGCCGCTTCCGATCGCCCGCCGGTCGGGGCGGAGAATTTCGTGGTGGGCGAGAACGTCGCCGTGACGCCGGGCAAGGTCGTCTACAGTAATCGCCTCATCGAACTCATTCAGTATGCGCCCGCAGGCACGACGGTACGGCCCGAGCCCATCGTGATCACGCCTGCGTGGATCATGAAGTACTACATCCTCGATCTGAGCCCCCACAACTCGTTGGTACGCTACCTCGTCGAGCAGGGCTACACGGTGTTCATCATCTCGTGGAAGAACCCGGGCCCGCAGGATCGCGACCTCGGCATGGACGATTACCTCGAACTCGGCCCGCTCGCGGCCTTCGACGCGGCGCAGGCGATCACCGGCAGTACCCGCCTGCACGCAATGGGATATTGTCTCGGCGGCACGCTGCTGCAGATTGCGGCGGCGAGCATGGCGCGCGACGGTGACGAGCGTCTCGCCAGCGTCTCACTGCTCGCCGCGCAGGCCGACTTCTCCGAGGCGGGCGAACTGATGCTGTTCATCAACGAGTCCCAGGTCGCTTTTCTCGAAGACATGATGTGGGAGCAGGGTTTCCTCGACGCGCGCCAGATGGCCGGTGCATTCCAGATCCTGCGCTCGAATGACCTCGTGTGGTCGCGTGCCGTGCGCGAGTACCTCACCGGCGAACGCGCCGAGATGACCGATCTCATGGCCTGGAACGCCGACGCCACGCGCATGCCTTACCGCATGCACTCCGAGTACCTGCGCCAGCTTTTCCTGAACAACGAACTCGCAGCGGGCAAGTACCAGGTGCGCGGAAGCCCGGTCGCCGTCGCCGACATACGTGCGCCGGTGTTCGCCGTCGGCACCGAGACCGACCACGTCGCGCCGTGGCGGTCGGCATACAAGATTCACCTGCTCGCCGACACCGACGTTACCTTCCTGCTGACCAACGGCGGCCACAACGCCGGCATCGTCGCCGAACCCGGCCACCCGCACCGCCACTACCGGATCGCCACCACCGCCAGCAGCGCGCCCTATCTCGACGCGGAGACCTGGGCCGCCCGCGCGGACTTCCACGAAGGCTCCTGGTGGCCCGCATGGGTCGCCTGGCTGGACGCACTGAGCAGCGCGCCGGCCGCGCCGCCGTCACTCGGCAACGCGGCTGCCGGCTACCCCGTGCAAGGCGATGCACCGGGGCGCTACGTGCTGGTCGACTGAAGCTGACGAAGACCCGGGCGCCACGGGCTCATGCCCCCCGTGGAAGACCCCGTGTCCACTTCCCTAATTCAGGTCCACGCATGACTAAAAAGATCAGCGTGACCGCGGAAGTGGCGCGCACGGCCCGCGAGCAGAACAAGGCAGCGACCGCAGCGGCGCTAGAGAAAAAGGATACTCGAGGAGCAGCACGCGCGCTGGCAAACGCGAAGCGCATGGATGCACTGCTCGGGACAATGGCATCGCAAAGTCCCTTTTGAACGCCGCCCCGCGCGTAAGTGTTTGTCGGACTCAGGCGGGCCCGGGCCGCCCTCTTAGGAGGAGATTTGGAAAGCTTCAACACAAAATCAGTGACAGTAC
>JAPOKK010000348.1 GCA_029977665.1 Pseudomonadota bacterium
CATCTGCGTCAACGAGCACCACTCGAACGGTTACGGCCTGATGCCGTCGCCGAACCTCATCGCCTCCACGCTCGCGCGGTCGACCAAGGATGCCGCGCTGTGCATCATGGGCAACTCGGTGGCGCTGTATAACCCGCCGACGCGCGTCGCCGAGGAGATGGCGATGATCGACTGCATCTCCGGCGGGCGCATGATTGCCGGCTTCCCCGTCGGCAGCCCGCAGGACACGGTGTTCGCCTACGGGCAGAACCCGAGCATGCTGCGCCAGCGCTATTTCGAAGCGATCGAGTTCATCCTGCGCGCGTGGACCGAGAAGGAGGTCTTCGCCTTCGACGGCCGCTTCAACAAGCAGCGCTACGTCAACGTGTGGCCGCGGCCCATCCAGCAGCCGCATCCGCCGGTGTGGATCCCGGGCGGCGGCTCGGTCGAGACCTGGCGCTACTGCGCGCAGAACGACTACGTCTACTGTTTCCTGTCCTATTTCGGCTACAAAATCGCGCGCGAGCAGATGCACGGCTACTGGGCGGAGATGGACCGCCTGGGCAAGGACCGCAACCCGTTCCGCGCCGGCTTCCTGCAGTTCATCGGCGTCGGCGAGACCAAACAGGAAGCGATGGAGCTCTACCGCGAGCCGGCGGAATACTTCTACGGCCGCTGCCTGCACGTCGATCCGCGCTGGGTCGTGCCGCCGGGTTACATGACCGAGGCAACCATCCGCGCGCGCGTCGAATCGCAGGTGCAGCTCGCGGCCAAGGCCTCGGCCGGCGGCGGACCGTCGATCAACCAGAGCGCGAAGGACTTCGAGGGCATCGTCGAGAACGGTTACGTGCTGTGTGGCGACCCCGACGAAGTGGCGGACAAGCTGCGCGAAATCGCGCTCGACCTCGGCGTCGGTCACCTCATGCTGCTGCTCCAGTTCGGCAACATGAGCAAGGACCTGACGCGCTACAACACGCGCCTGTTCGCCGAGAAGGTGATGCCGCAGATCCGCGACCTGTTCGAAGACGAGTGGGAAGATCACTGGTGGGTCAAGCCGCTCGAGGCGTCGCGCCGCGCAAATACGGAGGCCGCGTGATGAGTGCAGCGCCGAGCGAACAGGTGCTCGAAGTCAACGGCCACCCGGTGCGCGTGTGGCGCAAGGGGAGCGGGGCGCCGGTCGGCTTCCTCCCCGGCATCGGCGGCTTGCCGCGCTGGACACCGTTTCTCGATGCGCTGACCGAACGCCACGAGGTCATCGCGCCGTCGCTGCCGGGCCTGCCGGGCGCGACCGGTCACGACGAGCTCGACAGCGTGTTCGACTGGCTGCTCGCGACGCGTGACATCCTTCTCGCCGTCGGCCTCGACGGCGCCGATCTCGTTGCCGTCTCGGCCTCCGGCGCGCTTGCGGCGGACGTCGCCGCGGTGTGGCCGGGTACGGTCGGGCGGCTCGCGCTGATCGGGCCGTTCGGCCTGTTCGACGCCAGCGAACCGGCGACCGACATCTGGGCGCTGCGCCCCGGCCACCTGCCGGACTTCATGTGTCGCGATCGCGAAACCTACAAGGCTTTCATCGAACAGCCCGACGACGCCGACGCGGTCGAATGGAAGGTCGAGCAGATGCGCGCGCTCGAAGCGACCGCACGGCTGCTCTTTCCGACCGGTAACACGGGCCTCGACAAGCGCCTGCACCGGCTCACCGGGCCGCTGCTGCTAGTGCGCGGCGAGGCCGACCGCGTGATCCCACGCAGCTATCTCGAGCGCATGGCCGAGCTCGCCGGCGGCGACGCCCGCGTGGTCGACATCCCGGGTGCCGGCCACCTCGCCGAACTCGACGAACCGGCTGCCGTGGCGGCCGCGATCGAACGCTTCCTGGGAGACTGACATGGGCCGTCTCGACGACAAGATTGCCATCATCACCGGGGCCGCGCGCGGCCAGGGCGCGTGCGAGGCCGCGCTGTTCGCGACCGAGGGCGCGACCGTCTACGCGACCGACGTCATCGAACCCGCCGAGGCGCCGGGCGACGGCGTCACCTTCCTGCATCACGACGTGGCCAACGAAGCGGCCTGGGCGGCGGTGGTCGACGCGGTCATGGCTGCTCACGGCCGCGTCGACGTGCTCGTCAACAATGCCGGCATCTTTCGCAACGGGCGTCTCACCGAGACCACGCTGGCTGACTACCAGCAGATCATCGCGGTCAACCAGGTCGGCGTGTTCCTCGGCATGAAGGCGGTCGCGCCGCACATGCGCGCGGCCGGCCGTGGCAGCATCGTCAACGTCTCCTCGCTGGCCGGCATGGAAGGCACGGTCGGTGCCTTCGCCTACGGCGCGAGCAAGTGGGCGGTGCGCGGTATGAGCAAGAACGCGGCGCAGGAGCTCGGCCGCTACGGTGTGCGCGTGAACTCGGTCCATCCCGGGTTCATCGAAACAGAGATGATGTCGCAGACCCCCGCGGTGACCTCGGGCAAGCTCGATAAGGTGCTGCGCACGGTACCGCTGGGGCGCGCCGGGACGGTCACCGAGGTCGCCAACCTGGTCGTCTTCCTTGCCAGTGACGAGAGCGCGTACTGCACGAACGGCGAGTTCGTCGTCGACGGCGGCTTGCATCGCTGATGCGTGTCGCGGCCGGGCTGCCGGCGGCGCCGTGGTCGCGGCCCCGATCGCCGCGCGTCTGACCCCGATCAGGGCGTCATCAACCAGGCGCGTAGACTCGACGCTATCCCTTCAACCATCCTGAAACGAGGTGTATCGAACATGGCCAAGACGGTAGAGGAACTGGTCAAGGAGGCACGCGCCGCCGTGACCGAAGTCGACGTCGCGCGGGCGCGCGAGCTGCACCAGAGCGGCGCGACGTTCGTCGACGTCCGCGAACCCGCCGAGTGTGACAAGGGCACCGTGGACGGCGCCGTGTGCATCCCGCGCGGCGTGCTCGAATGGAAGGCCGGCGCCGAGCCGAAACTCGCCGACCGCGGCGCGCCGGTCGTGGTTTATTGCCAGAGTGGTGGGCGCTCGGCGATGGCGGCGCGGGCGCTCGGCGAGATGGGCTGGACGAACGTGGTCTCGCTCGCCGGCGGGTACGGCGCGTGGAGCGCGGAATAGCGCGCTGGTCTTCCTTCGAGTGGTGGACGCGCGCGTGTCGCCGGCTCGCTAGCCTTGAACGTGCCGGGGGTGGTCGACACCCCCGCCTTCAACACGTCAAGGAGGAAGGCTCATGGCCGCGCATCAACGCCACCGCATTACCCTGCCCGTATTCACACTCGCCGCCCTGCTCGCGGCGCCGGCCTCACAGGCACTCACTGCGAGTGCCGAGGCGAGCATCGACTGGAGCGGGCTGACGCTCGATTTCCTGAGCGGCGCGGGCACGCTGAGTCCCTCGTCGAGTGACGTCCAGACCTGGCACTTCGACGCTGGCGGTGGCGCGTCCCCGAGCCCGTCGGACTTCGCCGCGGACTGGTCGACGCCACTGCTCGTCGAGCTCACCTCGGACGATGGCAGCACGGACGTCGCCGCTGCCATCGACGGCGATGCGCTCCGCGCCTCGGCCCGCGTCGATTCGGCGCTCGGCGTACCTCAGGCGAGGCTCGGGGACTACGGG
>JAPOKK010000149.1 GCA_029977665.1 Pseudomonadota bacterium
CGCCGGCGTTCAAGGAAGGCGAGATCGTCAGCGGACTCGGCGTCTGGGCCGACTACCAGGTCGGCGCGCCCGGCATGATCAATCCGCTCGGCGACACCGGTCCCGTGCCGGTCATCGACGCCTTCGGCACGTTCGCCGTGGTCGGGCCGACCGCCTATTTCGGCCTGCTCGACATCGGCGACCCGCAGCCGGGCGAAACGGTCGTGGTCTCGGCCGCCGCCGGCGCGGTCGGCTCGATCGTCGGCCAGATCGCGAAGATCAAGGGCTGCCGCGCCGTCGGCCTTGCCGGCTCCGACGACAAGTGTCGCTGGATCACCGAAGAACTCGGTTTCGACGCGGCCATCAACTACAAGACCGAGGACGTGGCGGCGGCGCTCGCCAAGTCCTGTCCGGACGGCATCGACGTCTACTTCGACAACGTCGGCGGTGACATTCTCGATGCCTGCCTGAAGCTGATGAACTTCAAAGGGCGCATTCCGACCTGCGGCCTGATCTCGCAGTACAACGCGACCGAGCCACCCCCGGGACCGATGAACTACCCGATGATCCTCATGCAGCGCCTCAAGGTGCAGGGCTTCATCGTGCTCGACTACGCCGAGCGCTACCCGGAAGCGATCGCCGACCTGTCGAAATGGATGGGCGAAGGCAAGCTCAAGATCCGCCAGGACGTCGTCGACGGGCTGGAGAACGCCTTGCAGACGTTGAAGAAGCTCTACACGGGCGCCAACACCGGCAAGCTCATGATCCGCGTCAAGGACGTCTGACGACGTCCGCGCGGGTCGACCAATCGAGGGGAGAGAGACATGACGACCCAGCACATCGGCCGCGCGCTCGCGGCCCTCGCTGGCCTGGCGCTCTGCGCCGCGGCAGCGGCGAACGAGGATCGCGCGATCGGCCAGGGGGCCTTCGAGAAGGCCTGCATGGCCTGTCACGGCGATCCGCCGGTCGCGCGGGCGCCGTCTCGCGCGCAGCTCGCGAAGATGCCGCCTGAGAAGATCCTCCAGGCCCAGTTGAGCGGCCTGATGGCGTTGCAGGCGGCGGCGCTGAACGAACTCGAGAAACGCGCGGTCGCGATTTATCTCTCCGACATCGAATGGGGCACGGTCACCGCGGAACGCGCCGACGAGCAACTCGCGATGTGCGAGAACTCGACGCCGCTGACCGCGGCGGCCTTCGATCAGCCGCACTGGGTCGGCTGGGGCCTCGACGCCGCGCACAGCCACTTCCAGCCGGCTAGCCAGGCCGGCCTGACGGCAGCGTATCTGGACGGCCTCGAGCTCAAGTGGGCGTTCGGTCATGCCGGCGCGACGACCACCACGACGCAGCCCGCGGTGGTCGGCGATCGCATCTTCATCGGCTCGCCGACGGGGGCCATCTACGCGCTCGATCGCAAGACCGGCTGCGCGCACTGGAAATATGCGACCGCGGGCGAAGTACGCGCGGCGATCATCGTCGCCCCGCGCGCCGACGGTTCGCTCGGCCTCTACGCCGGTGATCGCAAGGGCTGGTTCTACGCGCTCGATGCCAACTCCGGCGAGCTGTTGTGGCGGCTGCGCCCGGAAGCACATCCCTGGGCGATGATCACCTCCTCGCCCTACCTGCACGACGGCACCCTGTACTTCGGCATCGCTTCGTTCGAGGAACTGGCCGGCGGCTCGCCGAGCTATGAATGCTGCACCTTCCGTGGCAGCGTGGTCGCGCTCGACGCCGAGAGCGGCGCACGCAAGTGGCACAGTTACGTCATCGACGAGGAGCCCCGGCCCACGAAGAAGATGACCAGCGGCGTCCAGCTCTACGGTCCCTCCGGCGCCGCGGTGTGGTCGCAGCCGACCATCGACACCCGGGCCGGCGTGCTCTATGTCACCACCGGCGATTCCTACTCCGCACCGGCGGCCGACACCTCCGATGCCATCGTCGCGATGGATCTCGCGACCGGCGCCATCAAGTGGCACAAGCAGATGACCGCCGACGATGCCTTCACCACGGCCTGCGTCGCGCCAAACGCCGACCCCGTGGCCAAGGAAGGCTGTGGTCCGGACATCGACTTCGGCTCGTCGGCCATCCTGCGCGAGCTGCCGGGCGGCGGACGCATCCTGCTCGCCGGCCAGAAATCGGGCGTCATGCACGCCATCGACCCGGATGCCGAAGGCGCCATCGTGTGGCAGAAGCGCCTCTCGCCCGGCGGTGTGCTGGGCGGTATCGAGTGGGGGTTCGCCGCCGACGACGAACACCTCTACGTGCCCATCTCCGACGTGTGGGAGAACCGCGCGACGCCCGGCCACGCCGGCGGCATCTACAAGCTGCGCTTCGCCGACGGCGCCGAGGTGTGGAACACCCCGGCCGCGGCGCCCGACTGCACCGACATCGCCGGCTGCAACGCGGGTCAACCGGCCGCCGCGACCTTGATCCCGGGCGTCGTCTTCTCCGGTGCCATGGACGGGCACATGCGCGCCTACGACACCGCCACCGGCAAAGTCATCTGGGACGTCGACACCAAGGGCAGCCACGACACCGTCAACGGCGTGCCCGCCTCCGGCGGCTCGATCAAGGGCGCCGGCGTCACCGTCGTCGATGGCTGGGTCTACTTCAGCTCGGGCTACGGCCTGTTCGGCATGCCCGGCAACGTGTTCCTCGCCTACGGTCCGAAAGCCGCGCCCTGAGCGACGGTCACCCCGGCGCGGCGCCGCTCGTGCGCCGGGTCGGCCGCCTCGCGCGCTGTGGCGCGCGGGGTACCGCCCCCGCCCGGCCTGCGCCGTGCCTGATCGTGGTCAGTACCGGGTCGCCCGCGGGATGCTCGACTACGGCACGATGAGAAGTGCCGCGATAGCCCTGCTGGGCGTCACCACCATGAGCTGCATTGCGCAGTCGGATGTGCTGCTGCCGCTCGCCGTGACGGTCACGGCCACGCCGGGGGTCCTCGTCGCGGGCCGCGCGACGAATCTCGACATCGTGCTGCGCAACACGGGCGGCGAACCCATCGCGTTCGGTACCTGGTCGTGTGCTTGGGACACGCAGTGGCACCTCCGCCAGGAGGCCGGCACCATCGCTATCGCCGCGACGGCATGCAGCCGGAACGTGCCGCGCACGATTCGCCTGGCCGCCGGCGAAACCTACGCGCGCTCCCTGGCTCTCGTCGCCCGCCCGGCCGGCAACCACGAACCGGTGCGCCTCGCACTCGGTTTTGAGCCACTGGACACCTCGCATCGCTACTGGAGTGCACCGCTCACCATCACGATCGCGCGGCCCGACGCCACCGCGCGCGACGACGAATCGACACCCTGACAGTCACACCGGGAGGGCCGCCTGCCATGCGCATCAAGAAGTTCGTACCGTTCGCCATGCTCGGCCTCGTGCTGTGCAGCACCGTGCAGGCCGGCATGGTCGTGGTCTACCCAAGTGCCGCGAACCACCGCCACAGCCTGATCACCGGGGAGATTCGCTCGACGCTGACACCTGACCCGGTGTTCAACGCCGGCGATTTCTTCCTCCTCAACAGTGTGTCGGACGCGGTGAAGACAGAACTTGCCGGCGGCGACGTCGCGTTCCCGGGCTGGACGTTCGACTACGCGAGCCAGTGGAAGGGCGTCACGGGCACGCTGACCATCGATCGCTACACGGCCGAGAAACCCTACCCGGCCTTCGCCGGCGCCGCCCTGGAGGCGCGCTACCAGCGCGCGAGTGGCGACCCGTCCCGCTTGCGCTGGATCCAGTTCGTGCAGACGATACCGCCGTTCGCGTTCGATCCCGATGAGACTTTCGATGCGCTGACCGGCGCGTCGGTCGGCAACGGCGCCCTGCCCGCCTGTGTCGGCGCATTCATCGATCCGTGCGGCAACGATGGCACGGACGGCGGACCGTTCTACTGGAACAGTGGCGAGATCGCCAACGAGACGTCCGGCACCAACGCATTCGGTGCGTTCGACCTCCACTTCAGCGACGTTCCGCGCGTACCGGTCAGCAACACCTACCCCAGGAACGGCTTGTCCTTCCAGCTCTACCTGGTGGAATGGGACGGGGCCAGGAACGTCAACTTTCTCGACGGCATCCGCTGGGGCTTCATCGGCGTCCCCGAGCCCCCGGGGCTGCTCGTCGCGTTACTCGGCCTGGCGCTTGCCACGCTGTGGCGCAAACCGCGCGGCCTGACGGCAGCCGGCGCCTGAGGCACGCCATCCTCACACGGCCGGCGCGTCGCGCCAGCGTACGGGGTGTGCGTGCCAGGCCGCCTCGAGCCGGCTGACCGCATCCGGCGCGGCCAGCGCATCGAGCCCGAGCGCGGCCAGTGTGAGCAGCATGCGCGCGCGGCCGGCCGGCGCCGAGCGCGCTTCCGCGTGCCGCTCATCGAAGGCTTCCACCGCGCCGGCGGCGCGGTACGCGACGGTCTGCAGAACGCGGAACGCGCCGTCGGACAACGGCGGGTTGCCGCGGTAGTTCTCGAGGCGGCCGCCGCGACGGTAGCGCGGGTAGTCTTCCAGGCCGAGGAAACGGAGGAACCAGTCGGCGCGATAGCGACCCGCGGCGGCGACGATGCCGGCATAGTCGGCGAGCAGTTCGTCGAGCAGGTGGCCGTGCATCGCGCCGAGTACGCGCAGGGTAAAATAGTGTGCACATTCGTGCTCACGACGAATGCACAGGGACTGCGCCTGCCAGCGCTGCTCGGACAGCCCCATGCCGGCCGCGCTCACCGCGCTATAGCTGC
Source organism: Pseudomonadota bacterium (assembly GCA_029977665.1). Classification (GTDB taxonomy): domain Bacteria; phylum Pseudomonadota; class Gammaproteobacteria; genus JACKNG01. Next base: position 4,697 of record JAPOKK010000149.1, read on the forward strand.
CCTGTTGCAACACGATGAAACGATCCTGGTAGTGCTCCGGCCGCGCGCGCAGGCGTGCGAACTCGGCGCGCCACGCGGCAGCCCCGGTGCTGCCGGTGTGCCGGCTCCAGGCCGCGCGGTGGGCCGCGACGCGCTCCCAGTTGTTGCTGCCGCTGACCATCGCCGCCCCCATCGAGGCGGGCACCTCGCGCGGCTCGTTGCGGTAGATCAGTGCCTGCACGAGGCTGACGAAATCGTCGCGGCACGCGGCGACGATGACCGCGATGCGTCCGGCGGGGGTGTCATGAACATCGAGCGTGATGGACTCGGGCTGGCGCAGGGCGAGACCGCTGGCCAGCGCCAGAGACGTCGCGTCGACACCGCGCAGCGTCGCCGCGCGGTAATCCTCGCTTTCGCTGATACCGGCACGCACGGGAAAGCGCAGGCGCGGCAGGTGCCGCACGAGCGTCGGCCAGGCGCCGTCGCGGCGCGCCTCGTCGGCGTAGGCCTCCCACGTTGCCACGCAGGGCTCGTCGGCCAGCGGCAGCGCGAGCGGCACGGGCACACCGGCAAGGTCGAAGGCACCACTACCGTATACGAGCAGTTCGGCCGTTTCCGCCTCGTCCGCACCGCACGCGGCGAACACGTCGCGACGTTCCGTCTCCTTCATGTCCGTTCCTCGAGCCGCCGCGCGGCCTGCCGCGGATACCCGCCCGGGAGTCACGATAGCAGAGCGCGTCGGCGGGTGGCTTGCGGCGTTCGCCCTGGACGCCCGGCGCGGTACCGAACCGTGCACGCGACGAGCTGCCCGCACGCGCATCGCCTGTACAGTGCACAGTTCGCGGTGGGAAGCTAGGATACGGCCATGAACAGTCCGCACACCGCAGAACCGAATCTGAGCGCTTTTCCTGTCGAGGAATATACCGAACGCGTCGCGCGCGCCCGCGACGCCATGCGGCGCGACGGCCTCGATGCCGTACTCATTTCGACGCCGGAGAACATCTACTACCTCTCCGGGCTCGATCACATGGGCTATTTCGCCTACCAGATGCTGCTGCTGCCGCTGGAAGGCACGCCGGTGCTGATCACGCGCGCGATGGAGCGCGCCACGCTCGAGCACCAGGTGCCGCACCTGCGCCACGTCGGCTACACCGACGGCGCCGCGCCGCCGGCGCCGCTGCCCGAGGACGTCGAGCATCCCGACATCGTCGAGCTCGAGCACGACATCCCCGGCAACCTGTTCGTCGAGCCCCTGCTCGACCGTCATGGCCAGAGCGGCCCGCGCAAGCTCGACGCCGATTACTCGCCGCCGGTCGAGGTGACCTGCCGCACGCTGGCCGAACTCGGCCTCGGCCGCGCGCAGCTCGGTCTCGAGATGGGCGGAAGTTTTCTCTCCTACCGCGTCGCCAACGGCATCCAGCGCGGCACGCCCGACGCACGCTGGGTCGATGCGACCGGGCTCGTCGACCAGCTGCGCCAGGTGCAGTCGCCGCGCGAACTCGCCTATACCCGACGGGCGGCGATCATCTCGGACGCCATGCTGCAGGCCGGCATCGCCGCCGCCGGTGTCGATGTACACCACAGCGAAATCATGGCCGCGATCTACGACTCCATGTTCCGCCGCGGCGGCACCTACCCGGGCTTCGTACCGCTGGTGCGCTCGTCGGCGAACCTGCTCGAGGAGCACGGTACCTGGGGCGACATCCAGCTTGCCAATGGCGACACGCTGTTCCTCGAGATGTCGGGCTGCTACCGCCGCTACCACGCCCCGATGGGGCGCATCGTGCACATCGGCGAGGTACCGGCCAATGCGGCCCGCGCGCTGGAAGTGTGCGCCGCCGCGCAGATTGCCGCGCAGGACGCGATTCGCCCGGGCGTCATGGCGGGCGACGTCTACGCGGCATGGCAGGACGTCCTCGAGCGCGAGGGCATCGGCACCTACCGGCGCCATCATTGCGGTTATGCAATCGGCATCGGCTACCCACCGAGCTGGTCGGGCGGCGGCGTGCCGGTCGGCCTGCGTGCGGGCTCCGAGATGCGCCTGCGCGCCGGCATGGTGTTCCACCTGATGTCCTGGCTGCTGCGCTCCGACTACGGCGACTCCTTCCTCTCCGACACTATCGTCATCACCGAGGACGGGGCGGAGATGCTGACGACGACCACGCGCGAGCTGCTGCGCCGGCTGTGAACGCCGCGCGCGGCGCGCTCACGCCCCGGCGACGGAGCGCAGGCGGAAGCTCTCGCGGTAACGCGATGGCGTCATGCCGACGTGACGCTTGAACAGGGTGCGGAAAAACGCCGGGTCGGCATAGCCGACACGCGCCGCGACCTGGTCGATCGGGTCCTGGTCGTTTTCCAGCAGGCGGCGCGCGGCATTGAGACGCAGCTTCTGCAGGTAGACCTTGGGCGGGTCGCCGAAGCTCTCCTGGAAGCGCCGGTAGAAGGTCCGCCAGGACATGCCGAAATCCGCCGCCAACGCTTCGAAACGGATACCCTCGTGGAAATGCCCGAGCAGCCAGCTTTCGACCGCGGCCATCGCCGGGTTGCCGCCGGCGGCGCGCGGCAGCGCTAACGGCGCCGGTGGGAGCTGGCGGCGTACCCGCGGCGGATCGGCGAGAAACCACTGCGCACAGGCCGTCATGACGTCGCGCCCGCACAGGCGGTCGATGAGATAGAGCGTGAGATCGACCGTTGCGCTGGCCCCGCAACAGGAATAGATGCCGTGGTCCTCGACCACCATGCGTTCGGCGGTCCACTGCACCGCCGGCCAGCGCTGGCGCACCTCGTCGATCAGGCTCCAGTGCATCGCCACGTGATGGCCGTCGAGCAGGCCACCGTGAGCGAGTAGCGCCTGGCTCGGGCAGACCGTCGCGAGGGCCGCGCCGCGCGCACGCTGGGTCTCGAGCCAAGTGAGGATCCCGGCGTGCGTGTCGACCACTTCATCGACGTCGCATGGCATCCCGGTGAGGAACACGACATCGGGTGGCGGCGCGTCGGCGAGCGCGCCCGCCGGTTCGAGCGTGAGACATCCGCCGCAGGTCACGGCCCGGCCATCGGGGGTGAGCACCGAGACCTCGATCGGCGCGGTCTGCGCGGCCTGTTCGCGCGCGAAGCCGAGTACATCGAGCGGCCCGGCGATGGCGCTGGCGTTGCCGCCGGCGAAGGAAACGAGCGCGATGTGGCGTGGGCGGGACATGGTGTGACCTCCGGTGAGCACGACGACGCAGGCATACGCGGCGCATGCCTGGCGAAAGTACCCCTGGAATATGTCTTTTTCGCCAGCTTGTGTCCACGCCCGCCCTCGGCGAGCATCATCCGTACCGCAGCACGCGGCGACGTTGGGGGGGACAGCGTGTGACGATTCAGCTCTATGACCTGGCCGCGGCCGACGAGCGCATCCTGTTCAGCCCGTTCTGCTGGCGCGTGCGCATGGCGCTGCTGCACAAGGGCCTGCCCTTCGCGGTCGCGCCGTGGCGCTTCTCGGCGCGCGAAGCGACCGCGGCCTCGGGCCACGACGCCGTGCCGGTGCTGCGCGACGGCGAACGCTGGGTCGGCGACAGCTGGGACATCGTGACCTACCTCGACGAGACCTACCCGGCGCGTCCGGCGCTGCTGCCGCCACCCTCGGGCGCGGCCCATGCGCGCCTCGTCGGCGCGCTGTGCGGCAGCCTGGTGTTCCCGGCCGCCGTCGCCATCGCCGTCTACCAGGCATGGCGTATTCTCGACGCCGACAGCCAGCCTTACTTCCGCGCCTCGCGCGAGAAGATGTTCGGCTGCTCGCTCGAAGCGCTGCACGCGGAGGAAGGCGAAGGCCGCGCCGGCCTCGCGCGCGCGCTGAAACCCTTCGACGAAGTCCTCGCGGTGCACGACTACCTCGGCGGCGCGGCGCCCACGCATGCTGATTACATGTTATTCGGCGTGCTCAAGTGGACGGACATCGTCAGCAGCTACGATCCGATCGATCACGCGACGCCCAGCGGACGCTGGTTCGACCGCCTGCAAGCGAGCCACGGCGGCTATGCCGCGAGCGCGCCGACGGTGCGTGGTTGACATGAAACCCAGACGACCACCCGGCGCGCGCCGCCGGCACAGGAGCCCGACATGAGCGAGACCGGTCCCGCCTACCAGCCGAACGAACGCGAGCAGGTATTGCTCGCCGCCATCACCGGCGCCAACGCCAGCCCCAATTGGCTGACCAGCGACATGGTCGACGCCCTGCTCGGCGGCCACGGCATGCTCAACATCGCCGTGATCAACATCGCCGACGTGCTGGTGAACGAACTCAAGCGCGGCATCGACACCAAGCTGCGCTTCGCCAACGCTGCCGCGCAGCCGGTCGACGAGGTCCTCGCCAAGGCCATCAAGGCCGCCGTGCAGGCCGGTGCGGCGCCGGCCAATGCGGCGCTGCTCTCAGCCGTGATGATGTATCTGACCGGCACCAAGGCCCAGGTCGGGATTCCGGCCGGCAATCGCAAGCTCGGCGCGAGTGCGCGCATGCTCGCCGGCGTCGACCGCTCCGGCGTCGCCGCGATTCCAACCTCGAAGAAGAACAACAAGGTATCGGGCTTCGCTGCCGTGATGGCCGTGCACCAGGCCATGATGGAAGGCAAGCTGTCGCCGGTCTCGGGCTACGACATGGCGGTCTCGGGCGGACCGCTGATCGGCCACAGTCGGCTCGGCGAGGACATCATCTTCCCGGCCATGGCGGTCAACGGCGCGCGCATCGGGACGCAGGCGATGATGGACTGCATGGCCGGTGCCGGCATCAAGCCGCAGGCCCTGAACGCGGCGGTGTTCGGCGCCGGGGCAATCCTCGAAATCATCCATCCCGATGCCGACATCGCCGAAGAGTACGGGCCGCACGGCAAGGTGACGACGGCCTTTCTCGCCGGCAAGACCGCCGCCGAGACGGCTGGCCTGCCGGAGAAGCTCACCGTGCGCATCACCGGCCAGGAGTACCAGACCGGCCAGGTGATCGGTGACCTCGGTCTCATCCTCAAGGACATCGGCGGGCCGTCGGTGATCGGCATCATGGCGATGGACGAGATCATGGGCGTGTTCGTCGAAGGCATCGCCGGCTCCTCGGCCGGGCCGGTCAACCCGCCGCTCGGCCACGTCTGCACCGATGCCGTGATCGCGATGAAGTGCCTGCTCGAGCCTGATGCCACGCCCGAATCCGTCGCCGTCGCCCTGCGCGAACG
>JAPOKK010000070.1 GCA_029977665.1 Pseudomonadota bacterium
ACCAGCGGCATCGGCCTGGGTATTGCCGAACAGCTTGCCGCCAACGACGCCAACGTGGTCATCAACGGCTTCGGCGATGCCGCCGAGATCGCGGCTATCGTGGCACGCCTCGACGGCCTCGGCAGCGGCCGGGTGTCCTACGGCGCGGCCGACATGCGCGACGCGGACGCAGTGCGCGCGCTCGTCGAACAGGTCGCAGCCGATCACGGCGGCATCGACATCCTCGTCAACAACGCCGGCATCCAGCACGTCGCGCCCGTCGAAGAATTCCCCGTCGAGAAGTGGAACGACATCATCGCGATCAACCTGTCCGCGGCCTTCCACGCCAGCGCCGCGGCCGTGCCGCACATGAAGCGGGCCGGCTTCGGACGCATCGTCATGATGGCCTCGGCCCACGCGCTCGTCGCTTCGCCGTTCAAGGCCGCCTACGTTGCCGCCAAGCACGGCATCGCCGGCCTGACCAAGACACTCGCGCTCGAACTCGCCGAGCATCACGTCACCTGCAACGCGATCTGCCCCGGCTACGTCTACACGCCGCTCGTCGAGCGCCAGATCCCGGATACGGCGAAGGCGCGCGGCATCAGCGAGGAGGAGGTCAAGCGCGACGTGCTGCTCGCCGCGCAGCCGACGCGCGAGTTCGTCACCATCGAGCAGGTGGCGGCGCTGGCGCTCTACCTGTGCCGGCCGGAAGCCGCGCAGATCACGGGGACCACGCTGTCGATGGACGGCGGCTGGACGGCCAAGTAGCAGGGGTAGCTGCGCCGTGTTGCACGCGGATTGTCAGATCGCGGTACGCGCGATCTCGCTGATCACGCGTTCGAGGTGCTTGAGCGAACGGCACGGCTCGACGCGGTCGCAGCAGCTGCCCAGCTTGCGCATCTCCGAGTCGCCGCTGTTCCACAGTGCCGGCGGCTCGGGGGTCAGCCATAGCACACGCCGCGCGCGCTCGTGGATGCGGCGCAGCGCGCGGTCGCCCGGGTCGCTGTAGTTCGAGCGCGCGTCGCCGAGGATCAGCACCGTCGTGCGGTGATCGATATCCTCGAGCGTCAGCCGTTCGAGTTCGGCCAGGGCGCCGCCGTAATCGGTCGCGCCCATGCCCCAGGTGTTCAACGCCGTGGTCACGGCCTCGTCGACCGGGCGCGTCTCGAACAGCTCGGTGATCTCGCCGAGGTGGTTGGAGAAGGCGAACGAACGTACCTTGGGGATGACCTCGTTGACGCTGTAGAGGAACAGCAGCAGGAAGCGCGCGACCTGCGCGACCGAACCGGACACGTCGCAGACCGCGATGACCTTGGGGCGATCGACGCGCACGCGCTTCCACACCGTGTCGAACAGCAGGCCGTCGTACTCGATGTTCTTGCGAATGGTGTGGCGCACGTCGAGGCGGCCGCGCCGCGCCACGCGCCGGCGCCGCGCATGCAGCGAGACGAGCCGCTTGGCGAGCTTGCGCACGAGTTCGTGCATGACCTTGAAGTCGCGCATCTCGACGCGCGCGAGCGGCGTCTTCTGCAGCACTTCCTCGCGCAGCCGCGTGCCCGCGTTGGCGGTGTAGAGCAGCATTTCGCGGTCGACCAGCTCGGCGACGTTCTCGACCAGCCGCGCCTTGAGTTCGCGCAGCCGTGCGGCGCGCGGATCGTCGTCGTCGGCGCGGACCAGGGCGTGGAGGAGGTCGTCGACCGCCTCGATGCCCATGTCTTCGAGGATGCGCCGCATGTACATGCCGCGCTGCGTGAACAAGCGGATGTTCTGCAGCTGCACGTTGCGCGCCGCGCCGGCCATGCGCCGTTGCAGCCCGGCGGTATCGCCCTGTTCGAGCAGCATGACGAGCGCGCCGTCGCCACTACCGCTGCCGTCACCGCCGCTGCCGCCCGCGCCGGCTTCGTTCGCGCCGGCTTCGTTCGCGTCGCTGCCCGCTTCGTCGGCGTCATCGGCGGCGGCGTCCGCGCCCAGCGTGGCGAGTTCGGCGGTGGTGAAGAAACGGTCGAAGCAGTCGTCGAAGCGCGCCTTGTCGTCGGCGCTCTTGGCCAGTACCTGCGACAGCGCGGTCTTGAGCAGGCTGCGTTCGGCGAAGCCTACCGCCTCGATCGCGGCCGCGGCCTCGATGCTTTCGGCTGTGGACACGCGCACGTCGGCCGCGCGCAGCGCCTTGACGAAATCGCTCAGGACCTGGGTCACGGGATCAGCCGCGTACCGCGCTGCGCGTCAGCGCCGGGATCTCGGCGTCGATCGCCTCGATGTCGTCCTGGAACTTGAGCAGGACGTTGAGCGTTTCCCGCACGAGCTGGTTGTCGAGCTCGTTGGCGTGCAGCAGCACGAGCGTGCGCGCCCAGTCGATGGTCTCGCTGACTGCCGGCACCTTCTTCAGATCCATGCCGCGCAGACCCTGCACGAAGCTCACCAGCTGGCCGCGCAGGCGCGCCTCCAGCTCGGGCACGCGCGTTTCGATGATGCGTTGTTCCAGGCGGCTGTCGGGGAACGGGATGTAGAGATGCAGGCAGCGGCGCTTGAGCGCGTCGCCGATCTCACGGGTGTTGTTGGAGGTGAGAAAGACCAGCGGCGGATGCTTCGCGCGCACGGTGCCGATCTCGGGGATCGAGATCTGGTAGTCGGCGAGCAGTTCGAGCAGGAAGGCTTCGAACTCCTGGTCGGACTTGTCGATTTCGTCGATCAGCAGCACCGCTCCCTGCTCGGCCCACAAGGCCTTGAGCAGGGGACGCGGCTCGAGGAATTCCTCGTTGAAGAAGGTGTCGTCGAACTCGTGCAGCCGGGCGATGGAATCCTTCAGGCCCTGCGCGCCGGCCATCAGGTCGCCGAGTTTCTCCTTCAGCACCTGCGTGTAGAGCAGCTGCTTGCCGTACTTCCACTCGTAGAGCGCGCGCGCTTCGTCGAGCCCTTCGTAGCATTGCAGGCGGATCAAGGGCTTGTCGAACAGGGCGGCGGCTGCCTTGGCGAGCTCGGTCTTGCCGACGCCGGGCGGACCTTCGACCAGCACCGGCTTGGACAAGGCGCGCGCCAGGTAGACGAGCGTCGCGATGGCGTCGCTGGCGATGTAGCCGGATGCGGCAAAGCCCTGCTGGATCTCGTTGATCGCCGTGCGGGCCGGGGATTCGGATGCTGCGCTCACGTGTTCGCTGTCCTCGTAGCTAGGGCCGGGTGGCGCCGCGCTGCGGCGGCGCCGGGGGGGAATGATAACCGCATGGGCTGTCCCGCCCCGACGCGGCCGCCATGCGCCGTGTCGCGGCGAGCGTCAGGACGATGGGTGCCGGCGCAGCCAGGCAAGCCGCTTGCCGATGCGGGCGCGCAGGGCGGCGGGCAAGGCATCGAGGGCGGCGTAGCGCGCGAGCAGCGCGAGCGGCGGCCGGGGCGCGGCCAGGGCGGCATGAAACTCGGCCACGCTGGGCGCCGCCGGGTCGCGCTCGACGAGTTCGAGCGCCATGCCGGTGCGGATCGTCGCCGGCGTCAGAACACGGTAGTACCAGCCGGTGATCCCCTCGCGCGCGATGCAGGCCGCCAGTCCGCGCACGTCGTAACGCTGGTCGATCTTCCAGCATGGCCGGCGCGGCTGGGTGAGTTGCAGGCGTGCATCGCCGAGCGCATAGACGTCGCCGATGCACACGCCATGCTCATCGAGCCCGCGGCTCGACAGGTTCTCGCCGATCGAGCCGACTTCGAGCAGCGCGGCAGCGGCGGGGAAGCGCGCGGCGAGCTGCGCATAGTGCTCGGCCGGGAAGTGGTGAACGGCCTTCTCCGCACCGCCGTGCACGCTCGGGTCGGCATGGTAATCGCCGTCGAGCCCCGCGGTGCCGAGCACGGTGGGTATCGTCACGGCGGTCTTGAAGATCCCGCTCGGTGTGCCGTCGGCCAGCGCGGTGCCGCGGCGTCCCGTGAACAGGTGAGTGATGGTGACGGACATCGCGGGCCTCGGCGCGGGCATGAATCTGAGACAATGGGCGGCTGAACGTACCAGCAGGGAACCCGATGAGCTACCGAGCCGTACTGTGGGACTTCGGCGGCGTGCTGACCAGCTCGCCTTTCGAAGCCTTCAACCGATACGAGGCCGAGCATGGCCTGCCGACCGACTTCATCCGCGGCGTCAACGCGGTCAACCACGAGGACAACGCCTGGGCGCGTTACGAATCGAGCCGTATCGACGCCGCGGCGTTCGATCGCGAATTCCGCGCCGAGACCGCGGCAGCGGGGCACGAGGTGCCGGGTCAGGACGTCATTGCGCTGCTCGGTGGCGACGTGCGCCCACGCATGGTCGCGGTGCTCGAACGCTGCAAGCAGGACTACATCTGCGCCTGCCTGACCAACAACGTCGCCTCGGCGCGCGGTCCGGGCATGGCACGCGATGCGGCGCAGGCGGCCGAGATGGCGGCGGTGATGGCGCGCTTCGACCTCGTCATCGAATCGAGCAAGGAGGGCATGCGCAAGCCCGACCCGCGCATCTACGCGCTGGCCTGCGAGCGCATCGGGGTGTCGCCGGCGGAAGTCGTCTACCTCGACGATCTCGGCGTCAACCTGAAGCCCGCCCGCGCCATGGGGATGACGACCATCAAGGTGGTTTCCGAAGCGCAGGCGATCGCCGATCTCGGCGCGGTGCTGGGCATCGAGATGCCGGCTTGAAGCGCTTGCCGCCCGTTCAGCGCGCGTAGCGCTGCAGCAGCGCTTCGAGTTCGTCGAAGTCGACCGGCTTGGTCACGTAGGCGGCAAAGCCCAGCGCAAGCATGCTGGCGACGTGCTCGGGACGTGCGTCGGCCGAGATGGCGACGATCGGAATGGCCGCCGTCCCGGCGCTCGCGCGCAGCTCGTGGAACGCCTCGATGCCCGACTTACCCGGCAGGTTGAGATCCATGAGGATCAGGTCGGGCGGTTCGCGTGCGGCCTGGGCGAGGCCGCTCTCGGCGCTGTCGGCGAGCACCAGGCGCCACGCCTCGCTCTTGAGCGCGAAGTACTTGCTCAGCAGGCGACCATTGGCCGGGTTGTCTTCGATATAGAGTACGTTCATGCGCTCGCGAAGCCGAGGGCGGGCCGAGTGCCGCGGGGCAGGGTATCGGCGCGGCCGGCCCGCGGTTGTGAGCCGCCGCGTCGCGGGCGATGATACATGGCGGCACGGGGTCGCCAAAGGCCGGATCCCGCGCCGTGGCCGCGCTGGACGGGAGCACATGAGCGAAGCACGCATAGCCGAACGCCTGCACGACGAGAGCGCCCGCCTGCAGTCGCTGTTCGACGCCGTGCCGACAGCGCTGGCCGTGATCGGCCCCGATCGCCGCTACCGGCAGGTCAACGACGCCTTCGCGCAGGGGCTCGGCCTCGATCCGACGAGCTGCCGCGGGCGTTCCGTGGCCGAGACCCTGCCGCCGGGCGTGCGGGCGACCCTCGAGCCGGTGCTCGCCGCTGCGCTCGACGGTATGCCCGGCGAAGCCCTGCACGGCGACGCGGGCGGTAACGCGCAGACCCTGCACCTGCGCTGTCGCCCGTGGCGCGACGGTGACGGTCCCTGCCTGGCAGTGCTGGCGCTAGAAGGTGAGCTGCCGGCGCCGACGCCGCCGGTGACGCCTGCCTTCGCGCCCGCCGGCGACATCCTGAGCCTGGTCGATCGCCTGCCGGTATTCATCGCCTACTATGGCCGGGACCATTGCTACCACTTCGTCAACGCACGTTACGAACAATGGTTCCGGCGCCCGCGCGCCTGGTTCATGGGGCGTCGGATCGCGTCGGTCGTGGGCGAGGAGGCATTCGGCCAGCTGCGGCCGCAGCTCGATCGCGCGCTCGCCGGCGCCGCGGTCGAGTTCGAGTTCGAGCGCATCGAACCCTTCGGCGAACGCCGCCACGTACTCAGGGCCAGCCTGATTCCCGATTGTCGCGGCGAGGGGCCCATCCCGGGTGCCTTTGCCTTGCTCGAGGATGTCACCGAGCAGCGCCTGGCCGAGCGCGCCGCGAGCCAGGCGCTGTGGGAGAAGCAGGCGATTGCCGACCACCTGCCGGCGCTCGTTGCCTACATCGACAGTGACCTGCGCTATCGCTACGTCAACGAGCGCTTCCGTGACTGGTACGGTCTGCCTACGGCGTGGTTCATCGGCCGCCGCGTCGAGGACGTCGTCGGCCCGGAGGCTTTCGCCGTCACCGGCGATCTCTTGCGCCGCGCTGCGGCCGGCGAGGAATTGCACTTCGACTATCCGCGCCGCAACCGGCTGTTCGAGGATTGCGAACGTACGCTGCGCGTGCAACTGGTGCCGGATCCCGGCGCCGGCGGGACGCGCGGTTTCATCGCGCTGATGCAGGATGTTACCGAGGAGCTTGCCGCACAGTCCGCGTTGCGTCGCGCCGAACAGGACATTCGCGCGATCATCGACGCCGCCCCGGCGTTCATCGCCGCATTCGACCTGGCCGGGTGCTGCGTCTATGCCAACCGCGCGCTCGGTGAGTGGCTCGGCTTGCCGGCCGCCGAGCTGACCGGCCGCACCGCGTTCGAACTCGCGCCGCCCGGCTTGCGCGAAGTCGTCGGACCGGAAGTCGAGCGCGTGCTCGGCGGTGAACGCGTCGAAGTGCGCGAACCGCGCCGCGTCAAACGGCCTCTCACCGGCGAGGTCGGGTACTACGTGGGGACCTACACGCCGTTGACGGATGGTACGCGCCAGCACGGCTTCATGGTCCTGATCAACGAAGTCACGGAATCGGTAAAGGCACTCGCCAGGGCCGATGCGCAACGCGAACTGCTGCGCCAGGTCACCGAGGGCAGCAGCCAGGGCTTCGTGCTCACCGATCTCGCGCGCACCGAAGTCTACTATGCGAGTCCGGGCATCCGGCGCCTGTGGCCGCGCAGTATCGAGGCCCACAACTGGATCGAGGCGGTGCATCCGGCGGACCGCGCGCGCATCGAGCAGGCCTTGGCCTCGGTTGTCGAGACCGGCGGCTTCGCCATCGAGTACCGTGTGGTTGCCGACGACGGTACGGTGCGCTGGCTGCACGACAAGGCCGACGTGGTGGCCATGGAGCGCGGCGGCGCAGCGCGCCTGACGAGCGTGTTCAGCGACGTCACCGAGCGCGTGGAGCAGGACGCGCGCCTGGAGACGAACCGCCGCCGGCTGGAGTTGGCGCAGGCGGCCGGGCAGCTCGGCTTGTGGGAACTGGACCTGGTGAGCGGCGCACTCTACTGGTCGCAGGCAATGTGCGAAATGTTCCAGATCAGCGATCCGGACAAGGTGCTGAGCAACGATCGCTATCTGGAGTTCGTACACTCGGACGATCGGGACTACGTCGCGCAGCGCGTCGCGCAGGCCGCCGACGGCGTCGCCGATTACGACGTCGAGCACCGGGTCGTTCTGGCCGACGGCAGCGAGCGCCACGTGCAGGCACAGGCCTCGGTGGAGCACGACGGAGACGGGCGCGCGGTACGCATGGTCGGCCTGGTCCGCGACATCACCGACCGCAAACGCGCCGAGATCACCTTGCGCGAAAGCGAGGAGACACTGCGTCGCATCACCGAGACCATCGACGATATGTTCTGGCTGAGTGAAATCGGCCGCCCGGAGTCGATGTACGTCAGTCCCGGTTTCGAAACCATTTACGGGCGGCCTGCGTCGGCCTGTGGCGGTCATGCCGCGGCCTGGTTGAGCTGGGTCCACGTCGATGACCGTGCGCGCATGGCGGAACTGTTCGGCGGCCTCGAGCGCGGCGAGGGATTCGAGGCGGAATACCGCATCGTCCGACCGGACGGCGACGAACGTTGGGTGATGGAGCGGGCTCACCCGGTGGTCACCGGTGAACCCGGCGGCATCCTCATCGCCGGTCTGACCACGGACATCACCGAGCGCAAGCTGCAGCAAGCCGCGCTCGAGGACTACGCGCGCAAACTCGGCGATGCCCAGGCCGTCGCCGGTACCGCGTTCTGGCAGCTCGACCTGGAGACGCGCCGGGTCGAGTGGTCGGGCGACGTGATGCGCATGCTCGGCCTGCCCGACGACGGCGAGTTCAGCGTCCCACTCGAGCGCGTTCTCGAGCTCGTGCATGCCGAGGACCGGGACATGGTGGAGGCATGCGTGCGCGAAGCGATCGCGCGTGACGAGCCGCTGCGCATCGATCACCGGGTATGGCTGGCCGGGGGCGAGGTACGCTACCTGCACGAGCGCGGACGCCTGGAGCGCGACGCGGACGGCCGCCCCGTTCGCATGCTTGGCATTGCGCAGGACATCACGGAGCGCAAGCAGGCCGAACTCGCCCTTGCGGCGAGCGAGCAGATGCTGCGCCAGATCACGGAGAACACGCGCGACGTGTTCTGGCTGATGGACGCGATCAACGCCGAAATCGTCTACATCGGTCCGGGCTTTTCCCGCGTCTGGGGCGAGAGCCCGTCGGTCGTGACACGCGGCGCACCGTGGCTGCACGGTTTGCTCGACGAGGATCGCGAGCGCATACGGCCGCTGCGCGCGCAGATGCTCGCGAGCGGCCATTTCGACGCGCAATACCGCATCTTGCGTGCCGACGGCGAGCTGCGTTGGATCCACACGCGGGCTTTTCCGATCCGCGACGGCCGCGGCCGCCTCGTCCGTATCGCGGGTTTTGCCGAGGACGTCACCGATGCGCGGCGCGTGGCCGAACTCAAGCGGCTCAAGGAAGAGGCCGACGACGCGAGCCGCACCAAGACCGAGTTCCTCTCGCGTATGAGCCACGAACTGCGCACGCCGCTGAACGCAGTGCTCGGCTTCGCGCAGTTGCTGCTGCACGAGGGACAGACGCCGCTGACCGAGGAGCAGCGCGACAGCGTCGGTGAAATCCTCGGCGCCGGCCGCCACCTGCTCGAGATCGTCGACGAGATGCTCGACCTCACCCGCATCGAACTCGGCAAGCTGCGCATGGAACCGGAAGCGGTCGGGCTCACGCGCATCGTCGCCGAATGTGTCTCCATGGTGCAGTCGCAGGGCCAGGCGCGGAATATCACCATCCGGCGCCAGCATGAAGTGCCCGAGGGCGACGACGTGGTGTTCGCCGACCGTACGCGCGTGCGCCAGATCCTGCTCAACCTGCTGAGCAATGCGATCAAGTACAACGTCGTCGGCGGCGCGGTGTCGGTGACGCTCGCGCGCGCCGGCGATGCGCACCTGCGGGTCAGCGTGGCCGATACCGGGGCAGGCCTCACCGCCGATCAGATCGAGGGTCTGTTCGTCCCCTTCCAGCGTCTCGGCAGCGGGCGCCTCGACACCGAGGGTACGGGGCTGGGCCTCGCCCTCAGCAAGCAGCTCGCGGAGGCGATGGGCGGCGTCATCGGTGCCGTCAGCGAGCCCGGGCAGGGCGCCACGTTCTGGCTCGACCTGCCGCGCGCGTGACTTCGCGCGCCGTGGCGCTCGATTCCGCGGCGCGGTTACGCTAGGGTCGCGATCGCTCACAAGCCCGCGATGTCAACAGCAATAACGTTCATGAGCAAAGACAAGCAGAACACGGCGAAGAAGACCGAACACGCCATCCTGGTGGTCGAGGACGATGCCGCGCTGCTGCGCTTCGTGGCCCAGGCACTGCACGTGGCGGGCTACGAGGTGTGCACCGCGCGCTCCGCGGCCGAGGCGCGCGAGCATCTCGAAAGCCAGGGCTTCGATCTCGCCATCATCGACATCGGCCTGCCCGATGCCGACGGCATGGAGTTCGGCCAGGCCCTGATGACCGAGCACGGCGTACCCTACATTCACCTCACCGGCCAGACCGAGCAGGACACCTACCAGCGCGCCGCGCGCAGCGGTGCGCTGACCTACCTGATCAAGCCGGTCGGCATGGAGCAGCTGATCGCCGCGGTCGAGACCGCGGTGTCGCGCTCGAGCGAGATGGGCAAGCTGCTCAAGTCGGTCGAGCGGTTGTCCTCGGAGTTCGAGGACCGCAAGTCGATCAGCATCGCCGTCGGCATCATCATGGAGCGCTTCGGACTGTCCGACAGCGAGGCGTTCGAAGTGCTGCGCTACGTCGCACGCAGTCACCAGGAACGCATCGAGATCACCGCCGAGCGGCTGGTCGCCGGTGGCGGCGGGCTGAACCTGCTGGTGATGCTCAACCGCTATCTCAACAAGCTCGACAGCTCCACGCGCCGATCGCGCGGCTAGGGAATCTCTGCATGAGTCCGGGCCGGGCAGCTCGTGTTCGTGCTGTTCGCGGCCGAGGCGCGACGCGCCCGTCATAGCCGGCTGTTGCGCCGCGTCGCCACGCGGAAATCCGACAGCCCGGGCGCGAGGTGCGGGGTCATCACTCGTTCAGAGGTTCCCCAGGGCGCCGGGCGCGGCAGCGCATGTCCGCGGTTTCCTTCCCTCGCGGGGGACCGCTTGCTTAGAATCGTCGCGCGGCGGGCCGCCTGGTCCGTTGCAGCCAGCCATCCCTGCGGATACGCCATGCTCATTTTCAGACAGCTCTTCGACCCCGAGTCATCGACCTACACCTACCTGCTGGGCGACTCCGCGTCCGGCGAGGCCATACTCATCGACGCGGTTTTCGAGCAGGTTCAGCGCGATCTCGCGCTCCTGCGCGAACTCGGCCTCAGGTTGACCCACGTCCTAGACACCCATTGTCACGCCGACCACGTGACCAGTGCCTGGCTGCTGCGCGAGCGCGCCGGGGCGCGCATCGGGATCGCGGCCAATGCCGGCGTCGAGGGTGCGGACGACTACCTCCACGACGGCGACAAGCTGAGCTTCGGCGCCCGCTGGCTGACGGTGCGGGAGACGCCGGGGCATACCGACGGCTGCCTGACCTACGTGCTGGACGACGAATCGATGGCGTTCACCGGCGATGCCCTGCTGATTCGTTCCTGCGGTCGTACGGATTTCCAGCAGGGCGACCCGGCACGCCTGTACGCCTCGGTGCGCGGGCGCATCCTGTCCCTGCCGGAGAACACCTTGCTCTACCCGGCCCACGACTACCGCGGCCTGACCGTCACCAGCGTGGGCGAGGAGAAACGCTTCAACCCGCGCCTCGGTGGCGACATCGCCGAGGCCGACTTTGTCGGCTACATGCGCAACCTGGGCCTGCCGCATCCGAAGAAAATCGACGTCGCCGTGCCCGCCAACCTGCGCTGCGGCCGCCCGGCCGACGGTGAACTGCCGCCCGAAGCACCGGACTGGGCGCCGCTGCGCTACACCTTCGCCGGCATCTGGGAGGTCGAGCCGCAGTGGCTGGAAGAGGGCGCGGACGCGGTGCAGGTACTCGACGTGCGTGAGCCGGAGGAGTTCGATGGGCCCCTCGGACACATCCGCGGAGCGCTCACGATCCCGCTCGGGGAGCTGCCCGAACGTCTCGACGAACTGTCGCGTGAGCGGCCGGTCGTCGCCGTGTGCCGCGCCGGCGGCCGCTCCGCGCAGGCGATCGTGATGCTGCGGCGCGCCGGTTTCGACGCGGTCGCCAACCTCGCCGGCGGCATGCTGCGCTGGCGCGCGCAGGGCTATCCGGTGGACGGCGGCACGTCCGCCTGACGCCTTGCGCTATCATGCGCGCCTTCGCCCGGAGCCTATCCAACAGATGAAAATCGATACCCTGATGTCGGCCGGCGCGCCGGCCACCGTGAGCGCGCAGTCGCGCGAGTTCGAAGCGCGCGGTTTCGACTGCGTGTGGACTTTCGAGGCGGTCAGCGACGCGTTCCTGCCGCTCGCCCATGCCGCTGCCGCGACCACGCGGCTCGAAATCGGCACCAACATCGCGGTTGCGTTCGCGCGTTCGCCGTTTTCCATGGCGCAGATCGCCTGGGACCTGCAGCGTGACTCCAACGGGCGCTTTCGACTCGGCCTCGGTACCCAGGTGCGCGCACACATCGAGCGGCGCTTTTCGATGCCGTTCGATCACCCCGCGGCGCGCGTGACCGACTACATTCGCTGCGTGCGCGCCATCTGGGACACGTTCCAGAACGACGCCCGGCCCGCCTACGAGGGGCCGTTTTACCGCTTCAAGGTGATCAACCCGTTCTTCAACCCGGGACCGATCGAGCATCCGAACATCCCCATCTACCTGGCCGGGGTGAATCCGCGCATGTGCCAGGCGGCGGGCGAGGTCGCCGACGGTTTTCACGTACACCCGATGCATTCGGCCGGGTACCTGCGCGACGTCGTGCGTCCCGCACTCGACGAGGGCGCGCGCAAGAGCGGGCGCACGGTGGCCGACCTCGAACTCTACTCGCCGGTATTCGTGATCACCGGCGAGACGCAGGCCGAGATGGACGCGATGGAGCAGGTGGTGCGCCGCCAGGCGGCCTTCTACGGTTCGACGCCGAGCTATGCCGCGGTCCTCGAATATCACGGCCATGGCGACCTCGGCCGCAAGCTGAACGGGCTCATGCGCGAAGGCCGCATGGACGAGATGGCGGCGGCGGTGCCCGAAGATCTGCTCGAGCACATCGCCATCATCGACAAGCCGACGGCCATCGGTCAGCGTTTGCGCGAGCGCTACGACGGCGTGCTCGATCGCGTCTCGCTCTACATGACGATGGGCGGTGACGGCGAATTCGATCGCTGGGACGAACTGGCCGCGGGGATCCACGCCTAGGAAAGTCCCGCGCGCGAGGCAACCGCGCGTGTCGGGGGGGGGGGCTGACGCCCGGTCCGCGCCACGCTGCGCCGCGGGCGACGCGCGGCTGCGGAACCGGGCGCGTCTCGCTCAGCGCTCGTCGAGCAGCGGCGCGAGACGCGACAACTCGGCGTACAGGCGCGTCGCCGTCGCCAGCTTGGCCTCGAACTGTTCGCGCGCCTCGCGCAATTGCGACTGGCGGCGCGCGACGGCGTTGGCAAAGGCCATCAGCTTCTTGTAGTTCGCGCGCAGCAACTGCTCCTTGTGCTGGTAGTCGCGTGCGAGGGCGCGGCGCATGCTGGCTTCGCGCTGCGCGATTTCCTGGCGGGTCAGTTCACGCATGCGCTTGAGCTTGGCCTGGTACTGCTGCTCGAGGCGGTGGCTGCGCAGCGCGATGGCGCGTTCGAGCTCGGTGCGCACGCGGCGTTCGGTCTCGCGCATGACCAGCGCGAGGGTCTCCTCGATGCTGAGCGCGGCGCCGAGATCCCGGGTCGCGCAGAGGTCCTCGTCGAGTTCGTCGCTCTCGGTCTCGGTGAGCCACGGCGCACGCGTCGGTGCGTCGTCGGCAACGAGGCGCTCGACGCTGCCTTCTAAGGCATCGTGCGCGTCGCTGAGCGTGGCGCGGATCTCGGCCAGGGTCCTGCCGGTGGACGTGTCTGCGAACGGTTCGGTCGGGATCGGTTGGGTCATGGCCCGTTGTGCCTCCGCGTGCGTATACAGGCCGGCGATGCGGCCCAGGGTGGATTCCAGCGGGTCTTCCATGCGCTCCGCGTCGTCGGTTCGGGAAGGGGATGGTGCGGCCGCTTGCTCGTGCGCCTCGCGGCCCGGCGGCAGGTAGACGACGCTGGCCTTGCCGGCATCGTCTTCGAGCAGGCTGTCCAGGGCCGGATTGCGCGCGATGGCCGCGCGCACGCCACAGTTCAGGTAGACCGCGTCGAAGCCGCGTTCGAGCAGCAGGAAGGCGCCGATCGCGGCGTGCTCGCGGTCGTCGCCACAGACGATGTAGCGCGTGTCCCGCGACAGGCGGGCGCCATGCAGGCGCAGCAGGTGCAGCGGCATGTTGCGGCTGCCGAGCAGGGTGCGCGCCTCGTGTTCTTCCGGGTAGCGCACGTCCAGCCATTGCGCGCCGTTGGCGACCGCCGTGCAGGCCGCGTCGACATCGAGCTCGCGTACGGTCCGCTCGAAGATCAGGCGCAGAAAATCCTCGCGGCCGAGCCGCATCAGCAGGCCGTCGGAAATCATGGTCACGGTGGCGTTGCGTGCGCGACCGGAAATCAGCGCCTCCTCGCCGAAGCTCGCGCCCGGTCCGAGGTCGGCCAGGTGTATCTGGCCGCGACCGTTGGCGATCCGCCGCGAGACTTCGCAATAGCCCTGCGCGATGACGTAGTAATAATCGCCGCTGGCGCCTTGTTCGACGACGACTTCGTCCGCGTGCACCGGGCAAGGCTGCATACGCTCGAAGATCTCCTGCATGCGTGCCGCCGGGAGTGTGGCGAGCAGCGGTGATTGGAGCATGCGGATCATCCAGTCGGAGGCGGCCGCCCCGGCTCCCTCGCCGAGCTCCTGGACGCTGTCGCCGCGCTCCCGCTCGTGCTGCTCGAGAACGCGCTCGAGCACGTTGCGCGGGAGCGAGAGGATGGTTGCTGCCTGGGCGGCGCGGGCGGTGTAACGCTTGCGCCCGGGCGGATCGAACGGCTCCTCGGCGCCCTGTGGCGAGGCCGTCAGCGTGCGTGTGACGCGGCCCTGCCACCACAGCTCGACGCTGCCGGCGAGCAGGTAGTGGGCGCGGCCGTCATTCTCGCCCTGGCGGTAAATCGGCTCGCCCTGTCGGTAACGGCGTTCGCTCGCATGCGACAGGATTTCTTCACGTAGCGATGCGGGAAGGCCCGCGAAGGCGGCGCAGTGCGCCGCGCGCGCCGGGGTTTCGGCTCCCAGGTTCATGCGCCGGATCCTTGTGGCTGGTCTGACGGTGTCGTTCGTCGCTGGCCGCGCGGCCATGCGCTGATCGTTCATGCCGCGCGAACCGCGCTCGGGCCGCGCCTCGCGGCCGGGTTCTTCGGCAGGATTGATCATGACTATAGATCTTCGTCAAATCTTATAGTTAGGAGCCTTAATTATATTGATTTCTAGGATCTTGGGAAGCACAGCCGAGTGCTGCCGGGCAGGCGCCCGGAGACGATGCGCGTGACGCGCTCAGGGGCCTTCGGGGTGCAGCGCGATGACGGCGCGGCGCGTGTCGCGGCCACTCAGCCGGGCGAGCATATCGACCAGCCGAATCTGCCAGCCGTAGCGTGCACGCAGCGCGTCGAAGGCGCGCGTGCAGGTCGCGGGGTCGTCGAGCAGCGTCGCCGTGGCGTCGCGCCACGTCCCACGCAGCTTGCCGCGCATGTCGCAGGGGGCGAGCCGCACCCGTGGATTGTTGCGGATACGCTTGACCTTGCCGGCGTCGGCAGCGCTGTAGCAGACGTAGGCGTCGTCGAGGCGCGCGAACCACACCGGCGTGCGCACCTCGCGGCCGTCGCGGCGGAAGCTCGCGAGGCTGACGTAGCGGGCGTCGTCGAGCGGCGCGTTCATCGCGGGGGCGCGCTCATTCGTCCGGGTACTCGGGATCGCGCTTCTCGAGGAAGGCATCGATGCCCTCGCGGAACAGGCCCGCCGAGGCGCACAGGATCTGGCCGCGGTCCTCGAGCATCGCCGCCGCTTCCAGGCTCGGCGCGTCGATCGTCATGTTTAGCCCCTCCTTGGTCAGGCGCAGGCCGAGCGGCGAGGTCGCGAGCATGTCGCGCGCCATCGCCCGCCCGCTATCCTCGAGCGCGTCGGGCTCGACGATGGCGGACACGAGGCCGAGTCGTTCGGCGCGTTCGGGTTCGATGAAGCGTCCGGTCATCATCAGTTCCGCGGCGACCGACTGGCCGACCGAGCGCGGCAGGAAGTAGCTGATGCCGACGTCGCAGCCGCTCATGCCGACCTTGATCATGGCCACGTTCATGCGCGTGTCCGGCGTGATGATGCGTACGTCCGAGGCCAGCGCAAACGCCAGGCCGCCGCCGGTGGTGGCGCCGTGGGCGAGACAGATGATCGGCTGCGGACAGCGGCGCATGCGGATGAAGACCTGGCTGACCTGCTGCTGCACGCGCATGCCGGTCTGCGTGCTCGCGTTGACGCCATCGGCGTCGCGCAGGTCGTAGCCGGCGCAGAAGGCGCGCCCGGCGCCGCGCAGGATGACCACGCGCACCTTGTGATCGGTGCGCAGGCGCTCGAAGTAGTCGGTCAGCTCGTCGCACATCGTCGGGTTGATGGTGTTGAGCCGATCCGGGCGATTCAGCGTCAACCAGTCGATGGCGCCTTCGTGCGCGATGCCGATGGTGTCGTAGCTCATGCGGTGTGTTCTCCCCGGGACAATCCGGCCATGTTAGCGTGAAACCTCAGCGTCACGGTGCGCCCGTGGTGCGCCCCCGATCAGCCACTTGCATGTGCCATCGCGCGGCGCTGCTCGACGCCGAGCATGGCGACGGCAATCAGCCAGGCGGCGCAGATCGCGAACGTCAGCCAGGCAAGATCGGCACTCACCGCCGCCGCCGGGACCGCCGCGGTGACCGCCTTGATCATGCCCGAGCCGAGGACCTTGAACAGGCGGTAGCCGAGCATGTCTATCCAGGCCTTCGCCTGGAACGTCAGAGCCGGATCGACGGGGATGAACAGCAATTCCTTCGACGCGCGGTTGATCGAATACGACAGGCCGCGATCGGCGATCTTCATCGCCGCTGCCGTGATCAGTTCCGGCTGCGCGGCGAACGCGAGGGTTGCGCCGGCCAGCGTCAGGGGTTGGGCGGCGAGGCCGGCGATGGTGCCGAGCAGGCGGTGTACCAGCGGCGTGACGAGGAAGTTGATGCCGATCGCGACGAAGCCCATCACGGTGAAGAAATCGGCGATGAAGCGCGTGCGCCGATCGACCTCGGGATAGGCAGCGTCGATCGCGCGCAGGAACTGGAACTCGACGACCGGTTCGGCGAGTTGCGACAGGCACACGACCAGCGCGATGAGCACGAGGTAGCGGTTGCCGAGTACCGCCTTGAGGCCGTCGCCGCGCAGCGCGATGCGCGGCTCGGCCTGCACTTCGGTGAACACGCCGCGGCGGCTGAGGGCAATGTTGAACAGCGCCGTGATCACCAGCAGCACGGCGCAGGAGACGAGCAGGTCGGCCGTGCCGATAGGCGTGAGGCGCAGCAGGGCGCTCGCGACGAGACCGCCGGCGACGCCGCCGAACAGGCCGCCGCTGGCGATGAACCAATAGCTGCTATGGCCTTCGTCGAGGCGCGTCACGCTGTTGGCAAGGCTCCAGAACTGTTCCACGAGCACGACACT